>CAZJFQ010000017.1:16123-40627 GCA_964545335.1 uncultured Gammaproteobacteria bacterium
AACACCCCAGATATCTTCCTGCAATACGTTGACGTCATCGGCGCCGCGCGGTAACCGCAGACCTGCCTTGACAGCCGATGTTGGTCCGACAGAATCGGCCATCGGTACGGTTTCATCGTCACTGCGATATTTGACCTTATCATTAAGCTGCGCCGTTCGTGCACGGATCTCCTGCGTCTGATCGAGCGCAGACCGCATGCCAACCAGACTGTGTTTTATTTTTTCCATCAGGTGCAAACAGTTTTTCTCGACACCATATTTAACGTCCTGAGGTTGCCTCTGCATCGATTCACGGGCACGAAGAGCCAGACCGTCACGGGCAAAATAAACATACAGGTGTTGTGCCAACGCAATGACGGCGATATTGATCAAACGCCTGCCATCCGTTGCAAGACCTGGAAACTCCGGCCAGGGCTGACCCTCAATCTGGAGCCGGGCTTGGAAGAACTTTTCCAGAGCATCACGAATTTCCTCGAAACTCGCAGTATAAGCAAGTAGTTGCTGTTGCAAATCACGGCGTTTCAGGTAATTCCAGAACCCCTTTCGTGACTTGATCTCCGCTTCGATGGTGGTCATATTTACCTTGATGCCGCCCGCCTCCGTTTTTACTTCCTCGATCTTCTGGTTCAGCTGATTTAGCTTTTCCTGACGCTCCTGGTTGAACAGCATAATCTGCTTCTTGCGCTCCCGATCCTCCTGCTGTTTTCTCAGTTCCAGGCAGAACTTCGTTAATTGCGCATTGCAGGCACGCCACAGCGCACGATACTGATAGTACACGATCGCGTTGTAGCCACCTTCGGGGCTGACAAGCAGGTCCTCCAGCGCTTCGAGCTGAGCCTCCATGCGGCGCGTTTGCGCCTCGCTCTCTTTGACCTGCTCCTGTAACTGATAGCGCTCTTCACGCAGACCGGCAAAGTCTTTCTTCAGCTCGACCCGGTTCCAGTAAAGCTGCAGCAGCTGGTCGTCGGTATCCTCGGTTTTGCGCCGACCAAAAATACCCGCCAATTTCGAGAAAATGTCCGCCGCCGCCATTTTTCAAAGACCGGTCTTACCCGGAAAACAACATTTCGTGCGGCAAGACCGAGATGGCATCGGCTTCTTCACCGATAACCGGCATCTGCGTCTCACCATGTCTGCCATCGTCCAGATGCTTGATGAGTTTCGTTGTCCTCGCACCGGTAAAACCGTGGCCCTGCTCTGAGCAATACTCAAGCCATTTATTCAACATCATGTTGCGGGCCCAGCGCTGCCCGAGCTCACTCCGGCAAAATTCGCCGAAATGGTGAAGCGCGCCTTGCCGATGATTCCGACAGTAATCAAGCGCCTCCGCAACACAAGCATCGTGATAAACACGGACGGTAAGATCGGGATCGGCAACTCGCCGCTCGCCATCACCAAAGAAATAGGTCAGCCGAATCGTCGTGGTATACGGTGCGCGGTCTATCACAACCAGGTTGAGTGGGCAATCGCCCGGCACGTGCGACGTCACGGAACCGCTTATGTGGCGCACGTCCGGAATCAGCCAGCGCAGGCGCACAAAGTTGCTCTCGTACAATGCCATCAGCGCCGCGAACGAGCCGGGCGCGGCCGAACATCCGGGTCTGATCAGGCTGTCATCGAACACGCGGGCACTATATCACAGGGCCGATCTGGTACCGTGACGGGCAGCACACGGTGTGAGGTTCACCGGGTTCGCCGTTCGATCCCGGTCTTTACCAAAATCTTGCTGCCAATTTCCTCGATTGAGCTTTCGGTGGTATCGAGGTAGGGAATCCCGCTGCGCTTAAAGATCGCTTCGGCTTCGCGAACTTCGTAGCGTACCTGGCGCATCGATGAATAAGTGCTGTCCGGGCGACGCTCGTTCCGGATCTGTTGCAGCCGCTGCGGCGCGATAGTCAAACCGTAAAGCTTATCGCGGTGCTCCGCAAGTGATCCCGGCAGCCGGCGATGTTCGAAGTCATCTTCGTTAAATGGATAATTGGCCGCAAAAATACCGTATTGCAGGGCCATATACAGACTGGTTGGAGTTTTTCCCGTCCGTGACACACCGACAAGGATGATATCGGCCCTCGGATAATCCGAGGTCGAAGCGCCGTCATCATTCGCAACAGCAAAATTAGTGGCGTCAATCCTGTTAGTGTAACTTGTAAGGTCCGACATGCCATGCGCCCGCCCAACCGTATGAGATGATTTGACCTCGAGTTCATTCTCCAGCGGCCCGAGAAATGCATCAAAAAAATCGACAAACAGGCCATTGCTCTGCGAAACGATTCTCCGCAGGTCATCCTGGACAAGTGTGCTGAAAATGATCGGCCGTGCGCCTTCTACCTTGGCTGTCAGGTTTATCTTCCGTACCGCTTCGTGCGCCTTGTCAACGGAAGTTATAAATGGCACAGTCACCTGCCGGAATTCCAACTGATCAAACTGCGTCAGCAGGCTGTGTCCGAGTGTTTCCGCTGTTACGCCCGTCTGATCGGAAACGAAAAATACTGTCCTGTGATTCATGATCTCTGGCGCTTACGTGGCGACGGTGATTCGCCGCGATTTTCCACTTTCGCAGCAATAAAACAAGGGGGCGTTTTTGAAATCCTGGGTAGTCGGATTCGATCATCTGAGCACAGGCGACGTCGAAAAGGTCGGCGGCAAGAACGCGTCCCTAGGTGAGATGATCGCGAATCTTGCCGGGCTCGGTATATCCGTGCCTGGCGGTTTCGCAACGACTGCCGACGCCTATCGCGAGTTTCTCAGCCAGGACGGCCTCGCTGCCCGCATTACAGAGCAGCTCACCGGACTCGACGTAGACGACCTGGATCAGCTCAGCCGTACCGGCGCCAAAATCCGGCAATGGATCATGAACACGCGGTTGCCGGCTCAACTCAAATCAGAAGTCGCACGGGCGTTGCAGGACCTCGGTGGTGACGGGGTATCGGTAGCCGTCCGGTCTTCGGCCACCGCCGAAGATCTGCCCGAAGCATCCTTTGCCGGGCAACAGGAAACCTTCCTCAACGTGCGGGGCTTTGACAACGTCATCGAAGCAATGCACCTGGTTTTCGCGTCATTGTTCACCGACCGCGCCATCGCCTATCGCGACCATCACGGCTTTGATCACACGCAGGTTGCTCTTTCGGCAGGCATACAGCACATGGTTCGAAGCGATCTCGGCGCCAGTGGTGTGATGTTTACTCTGGATACCGAGTCGGGATTTCGTGATGTCGTATTGATCACGGCATCCTGGGGACTTGGCGAGACGGTCGTCCAGGGCGCGGTCAATCCGGACGAATACTACGCGTACAAGCCTGCCTTGAAGGCCGGCTACGACGCCGTGCTGCGACGAAATCTTGGCAGCAAGCTGATCAAGATGATCTATGGTGACGGCGAATCGGCAGACACGCGCGTAAAAACGGTTGACGTTCCCGACAGCGATCGGAATCGATTTACCTTGAATCACGATGAGATCGAGGAGCTGGCGAGGCAGGCGATCATTATCGAGGACCACTATGGCGGTCCGATGGACATCGAATGGGCCATGGACGGCGTTACCGGGCAGTTGTTCATCGTGCAGGCCCGACCCGAAACAGTGCAGAGCAGAAGCGGTAGCGTAATCACGCGTTTTACACTGAAGGGCACCTCGGACCGCCTGACCAGCGGCCGCAGCATCGGCCATCGAATTGGCAGCGGGACAACTCGAGTTATCAAAGACGTCAGCGAAATGAACCGGGTCAGGGCCGGCGACGTGCTGGTCGCAGAGATGACCGACCCGGACTGGGAGCCTGTCATGAAGCGGGCTTCGGCCATCGTCACCGATCGCGGCGGGCGCACCTGCCACGCCGCTATTATCGCCAGGGAGCTGGGCGTACCTGCTGTTGTCGGCTGTGGCAATGCCACGTCCGCTGTTCCGGATGGTGGCGAGGTAACAGTCTCCTGCGCCGAGGGTGATACCGGTCACGTCTATAAAGGTCTGTTGGAGTTTGAAGCCCAAGATTTTGAGCTGGATCGTATGCCGGAAATCCCGGTCAGAATTATGATGAATGTCGGCAACCCCGATCGCGCCTTTTCTTTCGCTGGAATTCCGAACCGGGGTGTCGGTCTGGCGCGACTGGAATTCATCATCAACCGCATGATCGGAATTCATCCCAAGGCGGTGCTCGAATACGACACACTGGCGCCGGAGCTCAAGGCTGAAATCGACTCTCAAATTGCCGGCTACGACGACCCGGTAGGCTTTTACATCGATAAACTTGCCGAAGGGATTGCCTGTATCGGAGCCGCCTTTGCGCCGGAACCGGTAATCGTGCGGCTCTCGGATTTCAAATCAAACGAATATGCCAACCTGACAGGCGGTGCTGCCTATGAGCCCCATGAAGAAAACCCCATGCTCGGTTTCCGTGGCGCTTCACGTTATGTCGATGTCGGATTCGAGCCCTGCTTTGCGCTGGAATGCAAAGCCCTGAAAAAGGTACGTGAACAAATGGGGCTCAGAAATGTCGAGATTATGGTTCCATTCGTCCGCACGCTGGGCGAAGCAAGAGCGGTAACAGAGTTGCTCGCTGCAAACGGACTGCGTCGTGGCGATGACGGGTTGCGACTCGTCATGATGTGTGAGGTGCCCTCTAATGCCATCCTCGCCGATGAGTTTCTTGAGTTCTTCGACGGCATGTCGATTGGATCCAACGATCTCACGCAGCTGACACTGGGCCTGGATCGTGATTCGGCCGTTATTGCGGATCTGTTCGACGAACGTGACCCGGCTGTAAAGGCCCTGTTCAAACAGGCCATTTTATCCTGCCGCGAAGCAGGCAAGTACATCGGCATCTGCGGACAGGGCCCCTCCGATCATCCCGATCTGGCACGATGGTTACTCGAACAGGGGATTGACAGCATGTCGCTCAATCCGGATACGGTTGTCGAAACCTGGATGTACCTTGCCGGTCAGGAGATCTCCTGACGTAGGCGCTAGGCTCTAGGCCCTAGGAAGGAAGTGTGCTGCCGCAAGGCTTTTGGCCACAGATTCGACATCGCGTGAAAGCGGGAAGCGGGAAGTGAAAAGAAAAGCGGACGCGAAAAATGACCACGAAGGGCACAAAGAACACGAAGAAAGTAATACTGATAAAGGCTGACGCTTTCGGCAAACTTGTCCCATCGCCTAGGGCCTAGCGCCTAGTGCCTGATGCTCGTGAGGCGTTCAAAGGTACTGTGAGCGCATGACGAGCATCTTTTCGATCTGCATATCATGCATCGTGTAGCCGATGCCGCCGACACTGAGGCCTGACGTTCTTAAGCCGGCGAACGGCATCCAGTCAACGCGAAATGCCGTATGATCGTTTACCATGATGGCGCTTGCATCCAGCTCCCGGTAACACCGCAACGCCAGATCGACATTGCTCGTAAAGACCGCAGCCTGAAAAGCGGTATCGAGACTGTTGGCCCGGGAAAATGCTTCCGCCACATCCCGGTACGAATAAACACAGACGACGGGGCCAAAAATCTCGTGCGTACTAACCCGGGCATTTGGCGGCGGATCGACCAGTACCGTTGGCGAGTAGCAGTTGTGGTCGAGTCGCTTACCACCGCAAAGCAGTTTTGCCCCACCGTCCACTGCCTCCCGAACCCATTCATCGACACGTTCAGCCTCGCGCGGACGAATAAGCGGCCCCACTTCGGTTTCGGGCGCATTGGGGTCGCCTACCTTGAGCTTTCCGGCACCTTTCGCCAGCAGTTTGGCAACTTTTGCTGCAACCGCCTCCTCAGCAAAAACGCGCTGCACCGAAACGCATACCTGGCCGGCGTGATAAAAGCCGCCTTTCAATAAAAGCGGCAATACGAGATCGAGATCGGCATCGGCTGCAACGATTGCAGGCGCGGCGCCACCGTGCTCCAGTGAACAACGTACGCCTGGTGCGAGTTTT
Organism: uncultured Gammaproteobacteria bacterium; assembly: GCA_964545335.1. GTDB lineage: Bacteria > Pseudomonadota > Gammaproteobacteria > Steroidobacterales > CAZJFQ01 > CAZJFQ01. The sequence goes on from CAZJFQ010000017.1 coordinate 22,030, forward strand.
GACCGGAGCATCCAACCTACGCGCGCACTGCCGACAAAACTGAAGAACCCAAGCCGCTTGTCGGTTACAAGTTTCTCGGCCAGCGACAAATCGCGTGTAACGACAACCTGACACCATGCTTCGGGCAATCCGGCCCGATACAACAACTCGACGAAGCGAAGACACGACAAAGGCGTATCCTCGGCGGGTTTGACGATGACCGGGCATCCGGATGCGACAGCCGGCCCGACCTGGTGAACAATAAGATTGAGCGGGTGATTAAACGCGCTCACCGCGACGACAACACCAATAGGCTCACGACGTGTCATTGCAAGCCGGTTTGCCGATGCGGCGTTGATGCCCATTGGAATTTCCGTGCCGTGTTGATGACGCAACGCCTCAAGACAGAGATGTACACCGTCGATGGCACGTGCCACTTCGACGCGGGAGTCGATCAATGGCTTACCGCCTTCGGCTGCCGCCTCGTTGGCAAGGTCTTCGGCTGCGTCACTCATAAGACGTGCAGTCTTTTCAAGAACAGCTGCCCTGCTCTCTGCGCCCAGCCATCCGGCGCGATCCCGAAAAAGTGAATCAGCACGGTCCAGCGCGACTTCCACGGCAGCTTCGTCGGCTGTCGCTACCGAGGCAAGAACCCGGCCGTCGTATGGTGAAATCACGTCGATGGGATCCGAAGACGACGTAACACCTTGAATCATAAGAGAAAACGTTCTGCTCATTCGATGTCTCCGAGCGTCTCAGATCGGGCAAATCAGGTTGCCGAGTTGCTCGGTCAATTTCATGTTCTCGCGATAGTCGACCGGACAATCGACAATCACAACGGTGTCATCTGCAATGGCTTTCTTGAGTATAGGTACCAGTTCGCTGGTTTTTGTAACGCGATAACCCTTAGCCCCGAAGCTCTCGGCATAGGCAATAAAATCAGGATTGCGAAAATCGATGTGACTCGGACGGCCGAAGTGACGTAACTGATGCCATTCGATGAGCCCATACTTGCTGTCATTCCAGATCAAAACAACTATCGGTGTATTGAGGCGCAATGCCGTTTCGATCTCCTGCGAGTTCATCATAAAGCCGGCATCACCGGTTACTGTAAGCGCAACACGATCAGGATGCGCAAGCTTGGCAGCGATTGCCCCGGGCACACCGATACCCATTGATGCGAAGCCATTGGAAATGATGCAGGTGTTTGGCCGTTCGGCCTGGTACATGCGAGCCATCCACATCTTATGGGCGCCGACATCGCTGATCACGATATCTTCGGGAGCAAGCACCTCGCGCAAATCCCACACGATTTTCTGTGGCTTGACGGGGAACCCATCGTCTTCTGCATATTTTTTCAACTCCGCGTTGATTGTTTCCCCGAGTGTGGTGCTCAGTTTTTCGTCATGGGGCTTTGCCCGGTCGGCAATCTTGTCCAAAGCTTCTGCGATGTCTCCGACTACGCCCACTTCGAGAATGTAGTGCTCGTCGACTTCCGCTGGCTCCATGTCGATATGGATGATCTTCTTCGATTTGTCGCTGTGCCATAGGTAGGGGTGATATTCCACCATGTCATAGCCGACACAGATGATGACATCGGCCCGATCGAACCCGCAGGCAACATAGTCTTTGGCCTGCAGCCCGACTGATCCCAGCGACAACGGATGGGACGCTGCAAGTGCGCCCTTGGCCATAAAGGTAGTCGCAACCGGAATGTCCAGCCGCTCCGCGAACTTTTGCAGATTCGCCGAAGCGCCCGCCCGGATAACGCCGTTGCCGGCCATGATGAGTGGGAAACGCGCCTGTGAAATGACGTCGGCCGCCTGCGCTACCTTGGTCGGCGAAGGCTCCGGAGGTGTCGGCATCTGTACCTTGAGCGGCTCAAGCTCCGCTACTTCCGATCCGGCGATATTCTCCGGGAAATCGATGAAGCTGGCGCCTGGCTTTTCGGTTTCCGCCACCTTGAATGCCTTGCGGACAACCTCCGGAATAATCTCCGGCTCTCTTATCTGCGTGCTGTACTTGGTGATAGGTCGAAACAGATTCACCAGATCGAGTATCTGGTGGCTTTCCTTGTGCAGACGCGTCGTCGCCCCCTGCCCCGCAATTGCAACAACAGGGGCGTGATCCATATTGGCATCAGCGACTCCCGTGACAAGATTTGTCGCGCCGGGACCCAACGTCGCCATACAGACGCCGGCCTTGCCGGTCAGCCGACCGTAGACGTCTGCCATGAAGGCCGCGCCCTGTTCGTGGCGCGTCGTTATAAACTGAATGTCGCTGCCAAGCAGCGCATCCATGACGTCGATGTTTTCTTCGCCAGGAATGCCGAAGATCATCCCGACACCTTCATTTTCGAGACACCGCACAAAAAGCTTCGCCCCGGTAAAAGCCCCGCGTTTACCCGCCATAAATTCGCCCTCGCAAGAATAGTCTGTAGAAATAGACTATAGACTACAGTCTATAGACTTCAGATATTTCTTATTCTTCCCCGACCACTATTGCCAGAAATTTACCGTTTGGATGCGCAGCGAGCCGGGTGATGTCGCCCGGCAGCTTTTCACTGTAGTCGCCTACGAGCAGCCAGTGTGGGTCATCCACCGACCTGGTATAGAGTTTCTTGCCGGACGGCATCAAAACCGTATCACTGTTGAGCCAGAGATAGTCCTCGCTTCCCTCGAGCGTATCCATAAGCGTTGAGATACTACCGCTTGTCAGATCGTATTCGTTGATACTCCAGCTGTCGCCGAGTGATTTGTCGACGAAACTCAACGATTCGCGGTCCGGCACTTTGTGCAATGAACGACCGATATTCTCAGCAATCTGTTTTGTTGCCCCTGTATCGAGTGTAGCGATGTGCAGTGTCAATGGTTCACCAACGATAAACAGGGCAACGGTGTTGTCATCGAGCCAGGTGTGATAGCCGACACCTTTGACGTCCGGCAACAATACCTTTGGGTTACTGCCGTCCATATCATACCGCCACAGACGCTGCGTCGTTCCGTCGTCTTCAATCAACACACTGCTGAAACCAGAACCATCCGGGAGCATTGTCGGCGAAAATTCGCTCGCAACAGTGTGCGTCAGCTGTGTGTGTTCACCGTTGTCGCCCTCCCAAAGCCAGATTTCCGTCTGCACGTCGTCTCTCTGAGAGCTGTAAAGCATCCGGTACCCGTGATGAACATAGTGCGGCTGATTATCGTACCCCGGTCGTGCTACAACGGGGCCGATCAGATTGAGGACCAACTGGCCACCGGAACGGTCACTGCCGAGCAGATAAATATCGTAGCCGGGACGCGGCTGCAGTTCCGGTTCAGCATCCTGGGCCAGGGTCTCCGCTGTCGTCAGCAGACCAATCAAACTCAATGTGAAAATCCTGCTCACCGCCGCTCCTCAGGTTTCCACGATCACAGGACGAATCAGATTAGGAGGGGTCGAGTAGTTATCAAGCACGATTCGAAATGCCTGATCGCAGCGTGATTTCTCATGATCTCCCGGTACCGGCTCAAAACCGAAAGACCGGTACAGGTAAATTGCCTCCGTCAGCACCGACGCTGTTTCAAGTACGACGATTTCAAAACCCTTCCCGGCCGCCCGTAGCAACAGTCGATCCAGTAACCACTTACCCAGGCCGACCCCCCGTATGTCCGGTGCAAGATACATCTTGCGGATTTCACCGTGCTTGTCGTCCAGCCGATAAAGTGCCGCGGTGCCGACGAGATTCTCGTCCGAAAATACCAGGTCAAACACGCCACCGGCCCGGATGTAGCTGGACTCAATATCGTCAAGATCGGCGTCCACGCCGCCCGGATCCAGCGCCAGCTTGTATTCCGCAAGGACTGTGGTGATCAGCTGACGTACCTCTGGTGTGTCGTCGTTGGTTGCGGCACGGATGGTGAGCATCAGTAGATTTCCGGTTAAGATAATAGGTTCGCCGGTGGCCGGCTCTGCGGGCACCCGTAACATCACCGGGACCCGACCGACATTGTGTCACAGTACCCGCTACCCTAGAAAAAAGTGATGTTTTACATCATCTTAACAACTGAGCCTCGGTGTAGAATTATTTTGGGAATTCGCCTCAACTGGTATTGTCGCAGTCTAGGTCGTCTTTGATAAGGCGCAGGACTCCGTCCGGGGAACCCACAAAGTGAAACTGACGCAGCAATCTCTGTCAAATCCGGTGGCGGTGGTCGCAGCGATCCTGCTCGTCGTCCTGTTTGGCATCATCGGCCTCTTCCGCCTGCCAATCCAAATGATCCCGACCGTGGAACGGCCCATTATTGAGATCAGCACAAGATGGCGTTCGGCGGCACCGGAAGAGGTCGAATCCGAAATCCTCGAACAACAGGAAGACGCACTACGCGGATTGCCGGGCGTCGACAAGATGGAAGCATCTGCCTCCCGCGGATCTGCTCAGATCAACCTCGAGTTCGAAATCAATATCGATCTGCAACGGGCACTGATCGAGGTAATGAACCGCCTGAATCGCGTGCCCCGATATCCGCCGGATGCCGACGAGCCGGTCGTCTATGCCGGTCGCGGCAGCTTCGGTAGTTCGATCGCCTGGTTCGCATTGCGGACCCAGGATGGTAACACTCGTGATATCGCGAGTTATAACGACTTTGTCGAGGAAGTCATCCAAGCCAGAGTAGAGCGTGTAAACGGCATCGCCAACTCAAATGCATATGGCGGTCGCCCGATGGAAGTGCGGATCACGTTTGATCCGTACAAAGCGGCCGCCTATGGCATCGAGATACCTACGCTCGCCGGATTGACGGGCAACAACAATGATGTCTCCGGTGGTTTCGCAGAAATTGGCCGACGACGTTACACCTTGCGGTACTCCGGAAAATACGATCTCACGAATTTCGGCGACATGGTGTTGGACTGGCGGGATGGAAGCCCGGTACACCTGAGTGACATCGCGACTATCGACACCAAGATGGTGGACCGCTCCGGTATTCTCAGTCAGAACGGCGGACCGTCCATCGCATTCAATGCGCAACCTGAAGAAGGCGTCAATGTTCTCGAGGTGATGGCAGAGCTGAAACTGGCGATCGCTGAGCTAAATGAAGGCGTCGTCAAGCGCGAAGGACTCCGGATCGAGCAGGTATACGACGAGACACTCTATATTACTCAGTCTATCGCGATGCTCCGCACCAATCTTCTGCTGGGCATCGCACTGGCGGTCGGGATTCTCTGGTGGTTTTTGCGCAAGTTGCGCGCCACGCTCATCGTGGCACTGGCGATCCCGGTATCGCTCTTCGTTGCATTTACTGCCCTCGAAGTCAGTGGCCGAACACTCAATATTATCTCGCTGGCCGGACTCGCCTTTGCAATGGGGATGGTGCTCGATGCAGCAATTGTCGTTCTGGAAAACATAGTCCGGCTTCGTGAGTCTGGCAAGTCCAGTCATGACGCCTCGTTTGAGGGTGCAACTCACGTTTGGGGCGCATTGCTTGCATCTACGGCAACGACGGTCGCCATTTTTCTCCCGCTGATTTTTCTGCGGGATATATCGGGGCAATTATTTGCCGATCTCGCATTTACGATTTCAATTGCTGTCGTTACGTCTCTCGTCATCGCAATGACCGTCATTCCCACCGCGAGCGCAAATTGGCTCAAAAACGTCGAATTGTCCGATCCTCACAGCGACTGGTGGGACCGGATTACTGCGCAGATCATGCAGCTTACAGATACCAGGCAACGACGCCTGGGCTGGATTGCCGGGCTGGTTCTGATTGCGGCTTCGCTTACCTGGTTATTAATGCCGCCGAGAGATTACCTGCCAACAGGAAAACAGAATTGGATTTTCGCATTTATTCTTCCGCCACCGGGGCAGAGTATCGACTCGGCGGAAGCAGAATTTACTGATATCGTAAACGAACGCATGTTGCCTTACCTAAATGGGGAACAAGAGCCACATATTCACAATTATTTTCTGGGTGTATTTGGCAGTTTTGGCTTTATGGGTGCCCGACCGGTCGATCGTGACGATGTCGACTCGATACTAAACCTTCTGAATGGCCAGATTCTGCAGGGATTTCCCGATACGATGGCTTTCGCCAGCCGCCCATCCATATTCTTCCGTCTCGGTGGGGGTCGCGACATCGAGCTGAACATTCAAAGCCGCGATATCGATGCGGCATTGCGTGCCGCAGCAACGGGCATGTTTACGATATCAAGCCTTGAAGAGCTTCCCGGCGTACAGGTGCGGCCAATTCCGGGCCTGGAGCTTGCCGAACCGGAGTTGCGTCTGATTCCGGACGAAAGGCGGATTGTCGAGGCTGGCTGGAATCGCCAGACCATGTCGGGAGTAATTCGCGCCCTTGGCGACGGATTGTTTGTCGGCGAGTATTTCAATGGTGAACGAACCCTGGACGTCGTTCTGCGCGCAGACAGCTGGACCTCGCCAGAAGAACTTGCGTCTTTGCCCATTGCAACGCCCAGTCGCGGTATCCAGTCTGTGGGAGACCTGGTCAAGATCGAACGCACAGCGGGACCGGATCAGATTCGGCGCGTGGACCGTCGCCGAACCATTACGCTGAACATAACTCCACCCAAAGATCTGTCACTTGAAGAAACGATCGCCATCCTAAAAGAAAAGGCCGAGCCCGCGATTCGCGCACAACTGCCGGAGGACGGTGACATCTTCTACTACGGCAGCGCGGACAACCTGAACGTAGCTCTGGCGAACATGGCCAAAAGCTTTGGACTCGCTGTCATCATTCTTTATCTGTTGATGAGCGCGTTGTTCCGCTCATTCAAAGACAGTTTGCTGGTGATATTGGCGCTACCTCTGGCTACTGTGGGCGGCGTCATATCGCTGAGAATTACCGACTGGGCGGTTTTCCAGCCGATGGATCTGCTGACCATGATCGGATTCATCACATTGATGGGTCTCGTGGTCAACAATGCCATTCTGCTCGTGCATCAGACGCGACGGTCGGAAAGGCAGGGTATGGCCCGGCGCGACGCGGTTCAGAACGCCGTCCGCATACGCTTGCGCCCGATTCTGATGAGTACGCTGACCAGTCTGTTTGGCATGATGCCGCTACTGCTTATCCCGGGACCGGGGACCGAGCTTTATCGCGGCATGGCTGCTGTCATCGTGGGTGGCATGAGTGTCTCCACTGTGTTTACACTTGTGCTCTTACCGAGTCTCTTGCGTCTGGGCGAAGAGGCCAAGGAAGGAGAGACTGGCGGATCGCGTGATTTCACGCGATTGTTCGCGCGTTGAGCCACCGGTACTGAAATCCGGCCGGACGTTTTTAGGCAGGTGAAGAGTGAAAAGCATAACAGGTCTGTTTATTGTGACTCTGGCGCTGACCGCGGTACTGATTGGCCCGGCCCGGGCGCAATTTGGCCCGCCCACCGTAGTGGTTGCCAAAACGATCAGCACCGAATTGGCACCGCGCGTTAGCGTTCCCGGTACGGTTATCAGTCGCGACGATGCGCGTATCGCCGCCGACGTGGAAGGTCCGTTACTGTGGGTAGCCGATGTCGGTACGAGGGTTACTAGGAGCGATCGCATTGCCAAGATTGACGACACTATCCTTCGAATTCAGCGGGAAGAGTTCGAAGGCCTGGTGGCGCGGGAACAGGCACGACTCAAATTCCTGGTCCCCGAGTTGGAACGGCTGCAGAAACTCGCGGCCGAAAATAATGCTGCCAAGAGCCTGCTTGACCGGACCGCATCTGATCTCGACGTGGCACGAAGCGATCTGCAGGTCGCACGCGCGCGTTTGAAACGGGTTGAAGATCAACTGAATCGCACGACGATTCGAGCCCCCTTCGACGGCGTCGTAACTGAAAGGCTTACCAATGCCGGAGAACGGGTTAGCGTCGGTGATCAGGTTGTGCGGCTGGTAAATCCGGCAGCTGTTGAAGTCGTTGCCCGCGCACCGCTCAGATCTGTTGCATTTATCGCTGAGGGCAGTGAACTGCCGCTGCGCAACGACCGCAAGAACGGGGTTGGCACCGTTCGCACTATCGTTCCGTTCGGAAATCTTGAGTCACACATGTTCGAAGTGCGGCTCGACGTTGAACATACTGAGTGGACGGTCGGCGAAAGCGTGAGACTGTCGGTTCCGACAGCGGAACCCAGGGAGGTCCTCGCTGTACCGCGGGACGCCCTGGTGTTACGACGCGACGGCACGACAGTTTTTCGCATCAACACGGTCGCCGGGGATGACGGCAGTGAACAAAACATCGCGGAAAGAATTCTCGTTTCGCCGGGTCTGGGGGACGGAGACCTTATCGAGGTGACCGGAGATCTCCAGGCCGGAGACATGGTAGTCGTGCGCGGTGCCGAACGTCTGCGCGCCGATATGGCGGTGATGATCCAGAACCCACCATTGGGCAAAGCATCCTCGGCCGGCCTGGCGGGTAACTAGGCTGAATGCTTGCAGGCATTTTCAGTGCCGGCGCCGCTCAGCCGCTGCCCTGATTTCGCCGATCCTTTGCATTTCTGAAGTTGCAAACATGTCGGGATTGTCCAGGTACTCGAGCGCCATCTCGGTCACATCCAGACCCCAGATGACGTGGCCGTCCAGCACCAGTGTCGGCACACCGAAAACACCGTCATCGATCGCGGCGTCGCCGTTCTCCCGGAGCTGAGTCTTCACGGCCTGTGACCCGATCAGGGTCTCGGCGTCCTCTATTTCGAGAACGTCGATCAGTTCCGACCAGGCTTCGGTATCCGTTGGCAGATGACCGTCACGCCAGACAAACCTGAAGATCCTGCGGATCTTTCTGAGGTCGTTGTCGGCCAGAATAGCCAGCCTCAATAATGGCAACGGGTTGAACGGGTGGGATCCGGGAAACCGCATAGGTATTCGGCTTCGACTCGCGAGCCAGTTGACGTGACGATAGGTAAATATCCGCTTGGGTTCAATCTCGGCAGGACCAAGTTGGCCCCAGTGATTCAGAAGCGCGGCCAGCAAAACCGGGCGAAACTCAATCGCCGTTCTATCCGTCAGCACATCAATTTTTTCCTGCTGCAGATAAGCAAACGGGGAAATGACGTCGAAATACCACTGCACCATCATTCCGTTTGCCACGGCAGGTGATCGAGGTCGACGTTACCGCCTGACAGAACTACCACAACCCGTAGCCCTTTTACGCTGATCAAACGCTGCAGAACGGCAGCAACCGCCACAGCGGCTGAGGGCTCGATCACAAGTTTCAGGCGACTGAAGACGAATTTCATGGCATCAACGATTGCGGCCTCCTCAACGCGGGCAATCTGGTCGACACGATCTTTCATGATTGAGAAGTTCAGTTCGCCCAGCGATGCCCGCAGGCCGTCGGCAATAGTATCGGGGTTATCGAGGATGACCCGCTCGCCCGATTCGAGCGAGGCAGCGGCGTCATCGGCCCGTGCGGGTTCGGCACCTGCTACGCGTACCTCCGGGCGGATTCCCTCGACGGTGAGCAACGTACCACTGATCAAACCGCCACCACCTACCGGCACGATAATGAGATCGACGTCCGGCATATCCTGAAGGATCTCGAGCGCACAGGTACCCTGACCGGCAATGACCCGCGGGTCGTCATATGGATGCACGACCTCGATTCCGCGTTCCGCCACCAGGGCATCGAGCGCCGCCTCACGTGCCTTTAATCCAGGCTGACAATGAATGATATTGCCACCATAACCTCGCACTGCGTCCTGTTTCGCCTGCGATGCGTTTTCCGGCATAACGATGTAAGCAGGTATGCCGCGGTGACCTGCCGCCAGCGAAAGTGCGGCACCGTGATTTCCTGATGAATGTGTCCCGACGCCGTGCGCCGCGCAACCATTGTCGAGAGACATAACCGCATTCATCGCGCCGCGGATTTTGAAAGCACCGATCTTTTGCAGATTTTCGCATTTGAAATAGATTTGACCGCCCATTTGCTGATTTAGTGTCGACGAACGCATCATTGGCGTTCGCACAGCGACAGGCGCAATTCTCCGGGCAGCCGCTTCAATGTCTTCAAATGTCAAAGTCACCATGCTCAAACGGACTTCTCCTTGAGGAACACAAGTATCTGGTTGTTTGCCGGCATGACATGTTTCCGCGTCAGTTGCAAATCGTTTTCGGTGCCGAGATTCGTAAGGTCCCGGACGTCACGAAGACCCATTCCGGCGTCCTGTGCTTGTAAAGACTCGTGGAAGCGGCGGTTGCTGTCGCTGGTAAACCGGCCATGCTCGTTGAATGGACCATAGAGGCAAAACAAACAACCCGACGGAAGAATTCGTCCGACGCCCGCGAACATCAGTTCGACCTCCGGCCACGACATGATATGCGCAGTGTTTGCACTGAATATTGATTCAACCGCAACAGAGGGCCAATCGGGATCATTGACGTCGAGAACCAGCGGTGGCATGACGTTGTCGAGACCGGAATCTGTCAACCACTGATTGATGCCAGTATGGTTCTCCCGCCGATCACTCGTGTGCCAAACGAGATGCGGCAGCTTTGCGGCGAAATACACAGCATGCTGGCCTGTGCCGCTGCCGATTTCCAGCACGCTTCTGCTGGAGCGAAATTCCTTTTTCAGCACTTCGAGGATCGGCGCCTTATTGCGATCGCAGGCGTCGGAAGATGGCTTCATGACCTCAGCCGGTGCTGCCCTGTTCGGTAAGGATAAAGTGTTCCCGATAGTACCGGAGTTCACTTATCGAGTCGTAAATGTCATCGAGTGCACGATGTGCCGATGCCTTGGAGTAACCAGCGGCTATGGTGGGCGCCCATCGATGTGCGAGCTCCTTGAGCGTACTGACATCAAGATTTCTATAATGGAAATAACTTTCCAGCTCAGGCATTAGCCGGGCCAGAAACCGGCGATCCTGGCAGATGCTGTTGCCGCACATGGGCGATCTGCCGGCCGGTACATGCCGGCGAAGGAACGCCAGAGTATTGGCCTGAGCATCAGCCGTATCCAGTCTGCTGGAACGCACACGATCCACCAACCCTGATTCTTTGTGCTGACGCTGATTCCATTCATCCATTTGCTTCAGGATGTCGTCCGACTGGTATATTGCCAGAGCAGGCCCCTCCGCTACCGTCTGCAAGTCCTTGTCGGTGACGACGGTCGCGATTTCTATGATGTGATCGGATGACGAATCCAGTCCCGTCATTTCCAGATCAATCCAGATCAGATATTTCTTTTCGGCGGCCATTCATACCCTTGCAGTGGCTTGCGGCAGATTCTAGCAGACGTTAAGCTGGGCCGCGCCTCGAGCGGCGCCTAAGCGATCATGCACCAGCTGACACTGCTTTTTGCTCTGTTCCTTATTGCCGGTACGTTGTTACGTATCTGGTTGTCGCGGCGTCAGATCCAAAGCGTGCGCGCAAATCGTGACCGCGTTCCGGATCCTTTTGAGCCTCGCATATCGCCTGATGAACACCGTAAGGCGGCTGATTACACGGTTGCCCGTTCGCATGTGTCTGTCGTATCTGATTTTGTCGATCCTGTGCTGCTGGTGCTGTGGACGCTGGGAGGCGGACTCAACCTTGTCGATTCACTTTGGCGCCAGGCCGGCCACAGTCCGCTTGTCACCGGTATTGCAACAATTCTCAGTGTGTTCCTCCTGATGGGCGTACTCTCTCTGCCATTTTCGATTTATCGTACATTTGTAGTCGAGGAGCGATTTGGTTTTAACCGAATAACACCGGCCATTTTTCTGACTGACCTGATGAAAAGTATCCTTGTTTCATTTCTGCTCGGAGCACCATTGATCGCGATGATTCTGTGGATCATGGCAGTCGCCGGTGATAACTGGTGGCTGTACGCATGGATGTCCTGGGCTGCCTTCTCGCTGATGATTACCTGGGCCTATCCGACATTTATTGCACCAATATTCAACAAGTTTGAGCCGCTCACAGATCACAGCCTCAAGTCGAGGATTGAATCACTACTAAGTCGCTGTGGCTTTCGTAGCAACGGGATCTTCGTGATGGACGGATCACGAAGATCGTCTCATGGCAACTCTTATTTCACCGGCCTCGGTAATCAAAAGCGCATTGTTTTTTTTGACACGCTTATGGAAACACTGGATCCAGCCGAGATTGAAGCTGTTCTGGCTCATGAGCTGGGCCATTTTCGTTTGCGTCACGTCCGCAAACGTCTGTTGGTCGGTCTTGCGCTGACTCTGGCCGGCTTCGCCCTGTTAGGATGGTCAGCGCAGCAAGGCTGGTTCTTTTCAGCTCTCGGTGTGGACGTTGCTTCGGATCATATGGCAATCCTTCTGTTTCTGATGGTTGTACCGGTATTTACATTCCCGCTGACGCCTATTGGCGCATACTTATCTCGTCGACACGAGTTTCAGGCCGACGAATATGCTGCAAACCAGAGTGACGGTCAGGCCCTGGTCTCGGCACTGGTCAAGCTCTATCGGGATAATGCGACAACGCTTACGCCTGACCGTGTCTATTCCGGCTTCTATGATTCCCATCCTCCCGCTCCACGGCGCATCGAACGCCTGCAACATCACGCGGGCGCCGAGGTGACATGATCCCGCCGTGCGGATCTGTTCCGTGCCCAGCATAAACCCCGCGGATTTGTCTCCGGCTCGTGTCGTAAGCGTATTCGGACCACGTGTTCTGTTGGAAACCGCCGACGGTCAGCGTTTCCAGTGCCTGCTCGCCAGCCGCAAGCTGAAACCTGTCTGCGGGGACCGGGTTCTTCACCGGCCGCCTACATCGGCTACCGAGGGTGTCGTCGCCAGCATCGAACCAAGAAATTCGGTGCTGCGTCGACCTGACATGAGGGGCCGGGTGGAGATTGTCGCGGCAAATATAACTCAGCTCGTGATTATGTCGGCCGTCACGCCCCCGGCCGATCCGTTCCTGATCGATAGATACCTCGTTGCCGCCGAGCTGATGCCCGCAAAATCAGTCTGTGTGTACAACAAGATCGACCTGCTCACGTCAGACCCCGGTAGCGCAAAAATCAACCTCAATGACTATGGGTCGATTGGCTATGACATTGCCTATACCAGCACCCGATCCGGAGCGGGGGTCGATCAGTTACGAGAACTGCTGAGATCAGATGTCAGCATCCTGGTCGGTCAGTCCGGTGTCGGTAAATCATCACTGCTCAATATTCTGCTCCCAGGAGCTGATGCGGTCACGAGATCTCTGTCCGATGCCACCGGTCGCGGACGGCATACAACGACTGCATCGATATTGCATCACCTGAGCGAGGGCGGTGAATTGATCGACACGCCCGGAGTCCGGGATTTTGCCCCGCCACCAGTCGCCGATCGCGAGGTTGCTCACGGTTTTATCGAATTCAGAGATCTGGTCAGCGAATGTCGTTTCAACGACTGCATGCACCTGGACGAGCCGGACTGCGCCGTGACGGCAGCAGTCACCGACGGCCGCATCGTCGCACGGCGCTACGAAAGTTACAAAAGATTAGTGAGACAAATGCGGGAGTTGGCGGAGAAACAGAAGCCCTGAGGCTGCAGGCAAACAACCGACTGAAAGTCAGCGGTGTTCGATGCGAACATCGCAATCGCAGATTGCTTCCTGCGGCCTGCGGACAGCAGCCTGCGGGCTTCGCTGACGCTCAGCCTGGGGGCCAGCTCATCTGCCGACCGCCGAGAAGATGAAGATGTATATGGTAGACCGCCTGGCCGCCATCCGTGTTGCAGTTGATCACCGTCCGGTAACCGCCATCAGAAATTCCCTCCTGCAACGCGATTTTCTGAGCCGCGTGCACCATGCGGGCGACAATTTCTACGTCCGATTCGCCAAGATCATTCAGCGTGCTGATATGACGCCGCGGAATTACGAGGACATGTGTCGGAGCTTTCGGACTGATATCCCGAAAAGCAATTACATCGTCGTCTTCAAAGATGACATCGGCCGTCATTTCTCCGCCTGCAATCTTGCAGAAAATACAATCGGTCATCGCGATGCCTCCGTGTTGAATCTCTGCCCGGATCAGCGCATGACCTGCCGGCCGCTGAGCGCGTGAGCAATCGTGCCGCTGTCCACGTATTCCAGCTCGCCGCCTATCGGCACGCCATGGGCGATCCGACTCGCCTTGATGTCATATTTCACAACTGTTTCGGAAATTAGGTACGCAGTGGCATCCCCTTCCACAGTTGGATTGGTTGCCAGGATAACCTCGCGTATCCCGCCGTTGGCGAGCTGTGCGTCAAGCTGTTGCAGCCCCAGTTCCGACGGACCAATCCCGTCAAGCGGCGACAGATGCCCCATCAGCACGAAGTATCGCCCCCGATAGCGGCCGGTTTGCTCGATGGCTATGACGTCTGCCGGCGATTCGACCACGCAGATCAGGCCATTGTCCCGCGACTTTGACAGACAAAATTGACACAGAGTGTCTTCACTGAACATGCGGCAACGCTCACAATGCCGAACCCGCTGCATGGCCTCAGATATCGCTGCAGCCATTGCCCTAGCTCCTTCGCGATCGCGATCGAGCAGGTAAAAGGCAATTCGCTGTGCCGATTTGCGCCCTACTCCTGGCATGCATCGCAAGGCTTCAATCAGACGATTAACCAAGGGCGAAAAATTCATCGCTGAGCATTTGCGCGTAGGATAATCATGTCAGAGCGGCAGATTAAGACCGAGTGGCAGGCTCATACCTGCCGTCAGGCCTGACATTTTTTCTTTTATCGCTGTTTCGACTTTACCGACGGCGCTGTTCATGGCGGCTGCAATCAGATCTTCCAGCATCTCCTTATCATCCCCGACCACGCTGTGATCAATATGGACACGAAGTACCTGATATTTTCCAGTCAAAGTGATCCTGACCATGCCGCCGCCGGCATCGCCGGTAACTTCGATCTCGGACACACTTTCCTGTGCTTTTTTAAGTTCGGCCTGCATCTTCTGTGCCTGCCGCATAAGGTCACCCAGACCAGCTTTCATCTGCCCGTCCCTTTCTTTCTGGTTTCGATTTTTTCGGTTTCACTCTTGATTGGTCTGATCGACTCGAGATCGACAGTGGCATCAAACTCGTCCTTCAGTGCGTTGACGCTGGGATCTTCTTCGATAGACTGACGTGCCATCTCGATTTGCTCTCGCTGCTCGCGGTTCTGACGTTTCGCGGCCGTTTCCCCGCTGACCTCCCCGATCTCTACGTCCACGGTTAGTGCGTCTCCGGTATATGCGCTCAGCGCCGACTCAAGTTGTGCGACCGCACGGCCGCGTGCCAGATGCTCAAAGGCAGCGTCCAGCCGTAGCCGGATAACTGTATCTTTTCGTTCAAGCCAGATCGTATGTTCGGCCAGCTGCCGTGCCAGGCCCCGAACGTCCAACCGGTCCACGACCCGGGTCCAGTCCTCACCAAACCAGGACTTTGTTTTCCCTGTTACCTCCAGTACCGGCCGTGCGGCGACTTTTCGGGTGGCTGATTTCTTTACGGATACCGGATCAGCAATTTTTTTTTCGGATACACCATCCGCAGCGGCCGGCTGAAAAGCCAGCATGCGCAGGAGAACCATTTCGAAACCACTGCGCGGGTCCGGCGCCAGCGCGATATCGCGACTTCCGATCACGCAAATCTGATAAAACAATTGCAGGTCGTGCTCGGAAAATCGCGGCACCAACGTCGAAACAATTTCACTGTCCTCAGTGTCAGAGTCGACACCCGGTATTGTCTTCGCTATCGCAAGCCGTTGCAGGACCCGTGCAAGTTCCCGCAATACGGCCACGTAATCGGGAACGTGTTTATCCATCTCAGTGACGCGTTCCAGCAGCGCGGTCCCGTCACCGTCAGCCAGGTTTTCGAGCAATCGAAGGATGAAATTCAGATCGACTGTACCCAGCATGTCACGGGCATCGCTTTCTTTCAGCGACTCGCCGCCGAATGCGATTAACTGATCCAGCAAACTCAGCGCATCGCGCATACTGCCGTCCGCGGCACGCGCCAGCAATCTCAAAGATTCATCATCGTGTTGGATACCCTCTTTGCTGACAATTGTCGCCAGCCGATCATTGATGAGATCTGGGGGCAAACGTTTGAGATTGAATTGCAGGCATCTGGACAAGACCGTTACGGGAAGCTTTTGCGGATTCGTGGTGGCCAGGAGAAACTGTACATGCGGGGGAGGTTCCTCCAGTGTTTTCAGCAATGCGTTGAATGAATGCGTTGAGAGCATGTGCACTTCGTCGATCAGATAAACCTTGTAACGCCCCTGAGCCGGCGCATACTGAACGTTGTCGAGGAGTTCCCGGGTCTCGTCGACGCGCGTTCGCGAAGCGGCGTCAACTTCGATGAGATCGACAAACCGGCCGGCATTAATCTGCTCACAGGCCGA
Source organism: uncultured Gammaproteobacteria bacterium (assembly GCA_964545335.1). Taxonomy (GTDB): domain Bacteria; phylum Pseudomonadota; class Gammaproteobacteria; order Steroidobacterales; family CAZJFQ01; genus CAZJFQ01. The sequence goes on from CAZJFQ010000017.1 coordinate 38,294, forward strand.
ACACTCATTGCATGGTTGTGGGCCTATACCGCGCTCACAGTTCAACGCCTTCGCAAAGATTCTTGCAATGGTTGTTTTACCAACTCCGCGCGTGCCGGAAAAAAGGAGCGCATGGTGCAATCGTTTGCTCTCCAGTGCATTTGCCAGGGCGCGGACAACATGTTCCTGCCCCACAACGTCGTCAAAGGACGCCGGACGCCACTTCCTTGCGAGAACGAGATACGACATTTGTGAGGTATTGAGTCCTGAGTGCTGAGTCCTGAGTCTGTAGTCTATAGCAATCTGTCAGGCATCCGGCCCGACCGACTTGGCAGCATTGTCTCCGTGCCGTTGGTGAGTCTGGGCTGCCGTTGGCAGCTGCTCTGACGCTACAACCTATAGTCTATAGTCTATAGGTTGCGCAGTCCCAGCGGACTGCGCGCGAGGTCCGCGCCAGCCAATCCCCGGCACCCGATGCCGCCGCTGCCGCTGCTCCCTTCCGGGCCTGACGGGGTTCACGACGGATCGCCGCGGGGGACTGACGCGGACCGGGCAATAGTCTGAAGGTTCCGGTCCGGGGGCTCAAGCCCACGCTCATACTGACGGCTGAAGTCATAAGGCTGAAGGGACGAATTCAGAACATCCCGCCCGGCTGTCATGGAACTTCGTCGGTAATCGCCGGTCAGTTTCTATTCACTGTTCATGGACTACGGTTTGCGGAACCCCGGGCGCCAGAAACCCCGGACTTCTGGTATCCTTCCGCCCCTTGCACGGAGGCGCCACATGAAGCGAGCGACAACAAATCTGATCCTGACATGCCTGGCAGTAGCCGGCTGCAGCTCATCCGGGAATGATGAAACGCTCCAGATTACCTATATTTCCGGGTTTAATTTTGTTGTTGATTCACCCACCATGGAATTTAAGGTCGGCGCTGATAATTACGCTGTGCTCCCGTACCTGAGCGGACGTGCCATCTTTCCAATCAGCACCGGCGATTACGATCTCACCTTTACCGCGTTTGTACCAACGCCGCTCGGCGATCCAAGTTTCAGCACGATCCCGGTGGGCACCACAATTCCGGTGACACTTGCACTAGACGACCAGAATATCGTAGTTGCCTACGGCTCCGTAAATCAACTGCAGACACTTATCGTCAATCGGATCGACCTGTTCGACACCCTGGCGCCCGATACCGTGAGGATTCAGTTTATCCACGTCGCCACCAGTGTTGCTGATATCGATGTGGAGTTTGATGCGATGAATGACGGCGGTTCGGAAACCCGAATGCTGGGCACAGTCGCGCCCGGTACAACTCTGGATCCCGTGACGCTCGTCATCCCGGATGAAGATGTCGATGGTGATGGTGTAACAGACGATCCCGGCCGGTTGACCCTGGACATTCGCCTGACTGAGCCCGGAAACATGACTCCGACGTACATCTCAGTCCCGATTACAGTTTTTGAAGGCGGGAACCTCATATTCGCCATCAGCGACAGCCTGGCTGCGGAAGTGTCACCGCTCAAGCTGTTCGCTTTCGGAACGGACGGCGCTACCCTGGGCTTCGAAGCAGCGGGCACGAATACCAATATCCGGTTAGTCCACGTATCACCGGATACTGGTGACCTCGATATGTATGACAGCACCGACCTGATGACACCGGTGCTCGAAGACGTGAGTTTTCTGAGCGTTTCTCCATTCGCGCCCTTTGCACCGGGTGACTATGATCTGACGTTCACGCCAGCGAACGATCCAATGACTGTTTTGTTCGAAGAGTTAGTTACCGGTTTGCAGACCAACACCATTACCTCGATTTATGCATTCGGGCTGATGGCCGACATCGACGGTTTCCAGGCATTTGATGATGCCCGAGGTGTTGCAACGGATACTCGCTTCCGATTCTCCATTTTTGCCCCAAGCCTGGCGGGTGCATCTCGAGTTGATGTCTATCTCACTGAGGCGGGTGTTCCGATTGACTTTGGAACGACACAAGCGATATCCAATAATATTCCATACGGGATCATCACGAATTACAACGCGCAGCTCAGTGACGACTACGATTTGACGTTTGTGGAAGACGGTACCGATGTCATTCTGGCGGGTCCGCTAACGAGGACGTTTGCTGCCGGCGACGTGACGATGTTTGTGCTGACGGAAAATCCGGTTGGCACATACGTCATATTGCCAGTGGCTGAGGTTTTTCCATAGGGCTTCGGAGAGAGCAGTCCGCCCTCGCAGCCCATGTGGCGATACGGTGTGGTGCGGACTGACCTTTAGTGCACTGATTGGCGTAGACGAGATTGACTCACCGCATCCATGGCCCTCGCCCCTGCGGGGTAGCTCGCGCATCGTAAATCG
>CAZJFQ010000018.1:0-14144 GCA_964545335.1 uncultured Gammaproteobacteria bacterium
ATGCGGGCGGGATCGTCGATCGTAAAGGTCAAAGGCTCGGGAGCCGCCTGGTTCAACTCTAGTCTGAGCTCGATCTGACCCCCGGGCAGTGAATGCACTTCGATGTTTTGAAGTTTTCTCGCCGGCCCGTCCTGCGCGGGCAATGCAGGCGCGATGAGGCTGAACACGGTGGCCACGACAAGTGCCAGAACCCCCCTGGGGTAGTAACCGTGTTTAGCAGATTTGGGTGTAAACATTATGCTTTCTCCCAGAGCATCAGTTTTCAAGAGCGACGGCGGCAGGCCGCTCCAGATAGCCACCGATTCCGTCAGGAACAATTTCAATCAGCCGGATCTCAGAGCCGTTTATTTCGATGATCTGGCCGTCATTCTGACCTATGTGGTCGTTGACTTTGACCCGGTGGATCAGGCCATTGGTTGTCTGCAAGAGTCCGTAGGTGGAACCGGCACGTGCCATGGTTCCGACCATCTTCAGACTGTCGAGCGGAAATTCTTCCAGAAACTCACGCGGCCGGTCTGGATCCGGAGCATTGATCAGCGAATCATTCGGGTTGCCCGGCACATCAAGCATAAACGGCGATCGCAGTGCTTCGGCGGCATAGACAAAAGTCTCGTAGGGTGTGACCTGAGGCAGAGGTTCGACGGGGCCACCCTTGCGTGACTTTACTTCTGCGATATAACTCTGGAGTTCACCCATGTCGCCGGAACAACCGGTAATTGCAATCGCAGCGATCGCAACTGCCAGAAAAAGAATCGGCCTGCGTCCCGAACACCCCTTTCTATATGTGTTCATACGCCTTCGCCTTCATCCTCGAGGTATCGATACGTTTTTGCAGTTACATCCAGAACAAGTTCGCCGAATGTCTCCGGTGCTTCGGGCTTGATCTCAATGTCATGCAGCGTGACGATTCGAGGCAGTCCGGCAATGCCACTGACAAATTTACCGAGCTCGTGATAGCTGCCGGTCAAGCGGATCTTGATCGGCAATTCGGCATAGAAATCTTTGCGGATCTCAGCGGAGGGCTGAAACAGTTTTTCCTCCAGCCCGCTGGCAAGACCAGTCTGCGATATATCCACCAGCAATGACGGTACTTCGGTCTTGCCTGGAAGCTGACGCAGCATGGCGCCAAAAGAGCGTTCCATTTCCTGCAGCTGCTCGTGATACTTATCGAAATTTGCCGCCTTGCGCTGTTTACGTGTGAACGTGATCCTGAGCTCCTCCTCTTCAGCCTGGGTTCGTTCCAGCACTGGCCAGCGCTGCTGCGTGACGAAGTAGTAGTAGCCGCCTCCGACTACCACGATAAAGATGATACCGATCAGCAGGGACCGGAATACGAGCGGCCACCGCCCGATGTCACTTGCATCCAGGGACCTGAGTTGATCAAGAACATTCATCGCTGCCCCCCAGCGGCCAGCATGTCATCGTCGTCATCTTCCTGGGACTTGATGACCTGTTGCGCGGATAGCGTGAAGCGGCTGTGACGCGAGCGATCGCTATCTTTGGTTTCAACCACTTCGAGCACCGGCTTGGTCAGCCATTCGGACCCGTCGATATTCCGCATTAGCGCTGAAACGCGGGTCGAGGACTCGGCCATGCCTTTGATCTCCAGACGGGTACCGATCTGCTTGATCGAAGTGAGGTAAACGCCATCAGGCAATGTCTGCACGAACTCGTCAAACAGGTGGACGATCTCCGGTCGGCTGCTCTGCAGCTGTTCGATAATCTCCATTCGCGCGAGCAGGCGTTCTTTCTGTCGCTCCAGTCCGTCGATCTCTTCGATCATAACGTCGAGCGCTTTGATCTCTGATTGCAGCAGACTGTTACGTCTGGACTGGTAGCTGATCCGGCTGTCGATCTCCAGCCGGGCACCCCAGACGGTCGCTATACCAATAAACGCCACAACTACAGCGGCGACCGCAAAATTTTTCTGACGCTCTTGTCGAAGGTCATCGCGCCAAGGAAGTAGATTAATTCTCGGCATGTCAGTCGTAGCTCCTCAGTGCAAGACCACAGGCAGTCAGCAACGCCGTTGCATCAGACTGCACGTTTAGCGATTTAGCGCGTGACGTCAGTTTCATCTGCCCGAGGGGATCGCCGATCACCGTGGGAATACCCACGCGGCTGCCGATCACATCAGAGACGCCGGCAATATTCGCGCAGCCGCCGCAAATAATGATTTGTTCGGGTTGCTCACGGCCGCCACCGGAAGCCAGGAAAAACTGCAATGAACGGCTGACCTGCTGGGTCATGTCGTCGATAAACGCGTCGAGGACTTCCGGCTGGTAATTGCTCGGCAGACCGCCTTCCTTCTTGGCACGGCCGGCATCCTCCAGACTCAGGCCGTAGGTCCGCATAATCTCCTCGGTGAGCTGCTGACCTCCGAAAGCAAAGTCGCGCGTATAAACGACCTTGAGGTCCTTGAGGACACTGAATGTCGTCGTGCTCGCGCCGAAGTCCACAACCGCGATATTCCGGTCCATGCCGGCATCCGGCATCTGGTGTGTCATGAGCTGGCAGGCGTTCTCGAGCGCGAATGCCTCGACATCCACCACCCGGGCCACCAGGCCGGCAGCTTCGACGGCAGCCTGACGCTGTTCGACATTCTCGGTCCGTGTCGCGACCAGGAGAACGTCCATCATCTCGGGATCTTTGTCCGACGGCCCGATGACCTCGAAGTCGTAACTCACTTCTTCCATCGGGAACGGTATGTACTGGTCGGCCTGGAGTTCCACCTGGCCCTCCAGTTCGCCGTCAGTCAGGATGTGGGGCATCTGAATGATCTTGGTGATCGCCGCGTCGCCACTGATTGCAATAGCGACTTCCTTACTCTTGGCACCCGACCGCCTCACGGCTCGACGAATTGCTTCGCCGACAGCTGCCGCGTCGACGACAGCTTTTTCATTTACCGAGTTGACCGGCGTTGGTTCCGCCGCATAAGACTCCACCCGGAACTGACCACCGCTCATGCCAATTTCGATGAGCTTTACAGATGATGTGGTTATGTCAAGTCCCAGTAAGGACCTCTTCGTTTTTCCGATCCCCAACATTTCAAAAATTCCTTTAAGAGTCGGTCGGTTACGCGCGCAATGTTGTCAGGCCTAAAGCTGATGCAAACGCACTATATCCTAATGCAAAGTGACATAATGTGACTTTGCTCACATTGTAACAACCGCTTAAATCGGCTGCTTCCACCGCTTTTTGGACGACGTTTATGACCCCCCGCAATCCGGCAAAAAACGTCCCGGATTGCTGTCCGTTCACTCTCGCCGACGACAAAAATCGCCCGGCAACACGCCAGTCTTGAGGGGGATACAATTGACAGAGAGAACCAGACACAGGCGGAACTGTCGCAACACCTTGAGGACCGAGAGCCGCTTCGCCCGGCAACCCCGCTGTCATAGGACCGTCCCCTTAGACCGGTGGCTTTGCGTCCTCACCTTTCGGTGAGTTTGCCCGAAGATTGACCGATAATAGACAGATCGTATTATACAAAGCAAGGACTTAAAGATACTTTCTGAAATGAAACCTTATCAACGAATCCTGAGTGTCCTGGCCGGTTTGCTGGTGATTCTGACGACGGCTGGCAGCATGGCTGTTTCGGGTGCGTACTACTACGTAGCCGTTGATCTGCCCGCAGTCGATACACTGAAATCAGTGCAGCTGCAGGTGCCAATGCGGATCTATTCCCGTGACGGTCGCCTGATCGGCGAATTCGGCGAATACCGGCGTATTCCGCTGCAACTGGAACAGATTCCGCCCATCGTAATCGAGGCCTTCCTCGCCGCGGAAGACGACCGTTTTTATGACCACCCCGGTGTGGATTACCAGGGTCTCGCCCGCGCGCTGCTCACTCTCGCAGTCACCGGCGAAAAGAGACAGGGCGGCAGTACGATCACAATGCAGGTCGCTCGCAATTATCTTTTGAGTCGCAAGAAAACCTACCAACGAAAAATCCGGGAGATTTTTCTGGCGCTTCGTATAGAACGTGAGCTTTCAAAACCGGAAATACTCACGCTTTACCTGAACAAGATTTTCCTTGGCCAACGTGCTTACGGCGTCGGTGCGGCGGCGGAGGTCTATTACGGCAAGACGGTCGTTGATTTGACACTGGCGGAAATTGCCACCATCGCCGGTCTGCCCCGATCCCCTTCCCGCGAAAACCCGGTTACCAGTCCGGAACGGGCCAGGGCCCGGCGCGCGTATGTCCTTCGGCGTATGCAGGAACTGGGTTTTGTCGAACCGGACGCAGCAGCAGAAGCTCTTGAGGCGCCCGTTGCCACGACTGTGCATGGCCCGAAAGTAGAAATACAGGCACCCTATCTTGCCGAAGTCATTCGCCGCGAGATGCTCAGCCGCTTTAGCGAGGAAGAGGTATATACCGCCGGGTTTTCAGTAACGACGACGCTGGACAGCCGGCTCCAGACAGCAGCCAACAGGGCTATTCGGCAGGGCCTGCTCGATTATGACCGTCGGCACGGTTACCGTGGGCCCGCTGCCAGGGTCGACTGGATCGGAACGGTTGCATCACCGGAAGAACCGGCGGCCGCAGACGCCACGGCGGCCGACACGGTGGCAACGGCAGCAACGCTGGAGACTTCGCCCTGGGATGAAGTGATCCGAGACTACCCGCAGGTTGGCGGGCTGGTGCCGGCGCTCGTGGATCAGATCGACGAGCAAGAGGCATTCTTGTTCCTGCAGGGCATCGGTCGTCAGCGGCTCACCTGGGAGGGCATGAGCTGGGCAAGGCCCTACATCGATGACGATACCACCGGCGCGGAACCGGAAACCGCCGCGGAAATTCTCACCATCGGTGACATCGTATACCTGCAATGGTCGGCGGACGACGCCTGGCGGCTGGCCCAGATTCCGGAGGTGCAGGGCGCAATTGTAGCTACGGATCCACAGGACGGCGCCCTGGTGGCCATGACCGGTGGTTTCGACTTCCGGGCCAGCAAATACAATCGCGCGGTACAAGCGCGCCGGCAGCCAGGTTCCGCATTCAAACCATTTATTTATTCCTCTGCGCTCGAAAACGGATTTACCGCAGCGACCATAGTCAATGACGCGCCGCTGGTCCGACGTGATCCGGTGCTGGAAGATGTCTGGGCTCCGAAAAACTCAAGCGGCCGGTTTTACGGTGAGCGTCGCCTCCGCGACGCGCTTGTGTATTCGATGAATCTCGCGACGGTCCGCGTCATGGACGCCATGATCGGGCGCGCGGGTATTAGAGAAATTGTCCGGTACATCGCGCAATTCGGCTTTCCGAACGAAGCACTACCCCGTGATCTTTCGCTTGCACTCGGTAGTGCGGGCGTTACCCCGGTGCAAATGGCGGTCGCCTACGCAGCATTTGCAAACGGCGGTTACGCCGTTACCCCGTATGTCATACAGCGCATCGAAGGACCGAACGGAAAGGCGATATTCGAAGCCGATCCGAAAGTCATCTGCGAAGCCTGTCTCGAGCATCTCATTCCCGAGTCCGCGGCGGAATCACCGCAACTGATGTTCGCCGGCAATGTTGATCCGGCAGCGCTGGGCCTGACAGAAGCGGAAATCTTGGGTGACATTGATCCCGAGACCGGCGAGACGATTGCCGCTGAATCCCTGGAATATGATTTCGAGGCCTATTTCGCAGACCGCACGATCACCAAACAGAATGCCTATCTCATCACCGATATGTTGCGTGATGTCATCCGGCGCGGTACCGGTCGCCGGGCCAACCAGCTCGAGCGCCGGGACCTTGCCGGCAAGACCGGCACGACTAATGACCGGCGGGACGCATGGTTTGCCGGGTTTAACGGCGATCTAGTAGCCGCAGCCTGGGTCGGGTTTGACCAGGAGAGACCCCTCGGCCTGAGGGAAGAGGGGGCGCGAACCGCACTACCAGTCTGGATGTACTTTATGGACGAGGCTCTGAATACGGTCAACGCCGATGAAAACCGCCTGCCCGAGCCGCAGGGAATCGTTACAGTACGTATCAACTCGAAAAACGGTGAGCCAACCACCACAGACGATCCCCAGGCTATTTTTGAGAAATTTCGTTCTGACTTCCTCCCGGAGTCCGCCGGCTTCGAAAGCGGCCGAAACATGCGGCTGACGAGCCCGGACCGCGCGGCTGAATCCGATGCAGACGCAGAAGACCAGGAAGATCCTCTGTTTTAGTCTGTTGGCTTCATCCCAAGACGTCAGCGACCATGCCAAAACGAAAACCCAACGGCCGCGGTGATCACGTCAGGCTGCAGCTCGCGCATGAAGCTGCACGTCTGATCGCCGAGCACGGCATCGAAGACTACCGCCTCGCGAAACGAAAAGCTGCTCAGCAACTCGGCGTATCCAATCGAAATTGCCTGCCGAAAAACTCAGAGATACATGCGGCGCTTGCAGAGTACCAACGTCTGTTCGATGGTGAGGCACATGACAATCGGCTTATGAGTCTGCGCCGCATTGCGCGTGACGCGATGCTGATGTTTAGCGATTTTGAGCCCCGCCTGGTGGGTTCAGTGCTCGCCGGTACATCAACACGGCACTCGGACGTCAATCTCCACCTGTTCGTGGATTCGACCGAGGCTGTGGCCATGATACTGATCAGCAGTGATATCCCGTATCGGAGCGCCGAACGACGGGCACGGTACTTCGACGACCGGCTCGTCCGTTACCCGGTGTTTCAGTTCGCCGCCGGTAGTACGACAGTGGATGCCATGGTGTTCCCGGCCAACGGCATCAGGTTACCACCGGCCTGCCCGGTCGACGGGCACCCGATAAAGCGCGCCAATCTAAAGGCAGTCGAGCGGTTGCTGGGCGAGACCGGTAGTTAGATCCCTGCGCGTCTGCCAAAAGAAATGGAGACCCGACGAGACCGGCGTCCAGGTTCCAGGCCCTTGGTGGGGGACACGTATTCTCTGCGAGTTAGGCCCCTAAATTTTCGGGCGCTTGCCGAAAGATACGTAATCCCGCCGCTCCGGACCTCGATAGAGTTGTCGCGGTCGCCCGATGCGGGTGCGGGGATCGGCAATCATTTCCTGCCAGTGGGCAACCCAGCCCACGACCCGTGCAATAGCAAACATGACCGTAAACATAGAAACGGGAATCCCTAGCGCCCGGTAGATGATGCCCGAGTAAAAATCGACATTCGGGTACAGCTTCTTTTCGATAAAGTATTCGTCTTCGAGTGCAATCTCTTCCAATTTGAGTGCGAGATCGAACATCGGCGTGTCCACACGACCAAGTCCTTTGAGCACCTTGTGGCACATCTCGCGAATTATCGTTGCCCGTGGATCGAAGTTCTTGTAAACGCGATGTCCGAAACCCATCAGCCGGAACGGATCGTTTTTATCGCGAGCCTTTTCGAGATACCGCGGTATATTCTCCGGCCGTTCGATTTCCTCCAGCATGTCCAACACCGCCTCATTGGCGCCGCCGTGAGCCGGCCCCCAGAGCGAGGATATTCCGGCTGTGATTGCCGCATACGGATTGGTTCCTGAACTGCCGGCCAGCCTGACCGTCGAGGTGCTGGCATTCTGCTCATGATCGGCATGCAGAATGAACAGCAGATCCAGGGCCTCCGCTGCAACCGAGTCAACCTTGTATTGTTCGCTGGGAACGGCGAAAAACATCTGCAGCAGGTTGCTGCAGTAATCCAAATCGTTCCTGGGATAAACGAACGGCTGACCCAGGGAGTGCTTGTAGGCTGCTGCCGCGATAGACGGCAATTTGGCGATCATGCGATGCGCAAAGATCTCCCGGTGCTGCGCGTTATAGATATCCGTGGAATCGTGATAAAACGCCGCCATTGATCCCACGACCGCCGCCAGCATCGCCATCGGGTGGGCATCGTAATGAAATCCATTAAAAAAACGAAGCAGTGCTTCGTTGAGCATGGTGTGATAACGGATAGATCGGTTGAATTCCACGAGCATGTTTTTCCGAGGCAATTCACCATAGAGGAGCAGATACGCCACTTCGATGAAGTTGCTCTTCTCCGCAAGCTGTTCAATCGGATAACCGCGATAGAGCAGAATCCCGTTGGCGCCATCGATAAAGGTGATGTTGCTCTGGCAGCTGGCCGTCGCAACAAACCCGGGGTCAAACGTAAACACGCCGTGGTCGGCGTAGAGCCGGCTAATATCGAGAACGGCCGGACCCATAGTGCCTTCCTTCGCTGCCAACTCGCTCGTTACGCCGGTTTCCATATTCTGCAGCTTGAACCGTTTTTTAGTCATTTTCTTCAATCCTTTGCCTTCAGGCCCTGCCGTGAGACAACGTCTTCATGCGGGTGTTCCAGAACAGCGGCCTTGAGAATCGCTAGCGGGACAATTATAGCCGCAGGCACTGTCACCGGCGGGCGGCAAGACCCGATTCATGAACAGAAACAGAAAAGGGGCGCCACGCGCCCCTTATCGGAAATCGTGCACCGCCTGATCTTATGAGCCGGACAGGCCGTACTTGCGACGAAACTTGTCGACACGGCCACCGCTGTCGAGGATTTTTTGCTTGCCGGTGTAGAAAGGATGGCACTGAGCACAGACTTCGACCTGAAGATCCTCGCCCAAAGTCGATTTGGTCACAAAGCTATTACCGCACGCACAGGTCACGGTCATCTCTTTGTATTCGGGGTGTATGCCAGCTTTCATGGTCTCGTCTCTCCAGCCGGACCACTGATCCGGGCCCGACCGAGCGCGGCAGTTTAGCGGCATCGACGCAACCTGACAAGTCGCCCGATGCCAGGCTCCCGAGCGCCGGTTGCCGCCATTCGTTAAAGTTCTTTCTTAAGTTGTGACTGCAAGCCCGTCACCCGACACGCACGGCCACGTTATCCACATTTTCTGTGGATAACTCTGTGGAAGAACGGTAAGTGAATCGTTCAAGTTACCGTTGTTGAAGCAGAAGGTTCAAAATGGCGAAAAACTCACCAGATTCAATTATCTATATGTATCAATGCGTTACGCATTATATCTCGGGACCCTGGAACAAACTGTTGCGATTCTGACCAGTGCCGACCGGCCCGGATTTCGACTGTGTATAAATAAGTCGTTGATGTACTGAGAATTCAGTCAGCCCGAGACGGAATTGTCCAGGAGCTGGAACGGTTTTTGCGGCTCCCGGCGATCCGATGCCCGGGTCATGAAACCCTGACCCTCATTTTCGGCATCGGGCAAAAACATGGCCTGCAGATCATTCAAAAACCTGAACCCCGGACCAGTCGCCCGCCAGCTCCGTTGCACATGTTCGAGCAGCCCCTTAGCCTCGGCTGCGGCCAGCTGGTCCGCAATCGCCCCTATTGTCACGCCGGTCCGGGTTTCGAATGCGGTGACACCGAAGCCCTTTCTGAGGCGCAATGCGTTCAACATGAATTCAAATGCCCGCTCGGATCGGGCCACTTCGGTGATACTCAAGATCCGGGATGCAGCGCGGGCCATACGAAGGTATGTGGCAGGACGATGTCGTTTTATCGTTCTGACTATCCGGTCGTTGACGGGATCCGTTAGCTTGCCATGAGCGCCCGAGCCAACACCCAGGTAGTCTCCGTATTCCCAGTAGTTCAGATTGTGCCTGCCATGCTGGTGCGGGCGGGACCACGCCGACACTTCGTACTGCTCGAGACCCGCCTGCGTGAACCGCTCGGCACAAGCTTCGAGCATTCGGAGTGCGGACTCGTCGGTCGGGAGCGCGGGGGGGTGCTTATAAAAAAAGGTGTCCGGTTCAATGGTCAACTGATAATGGGAGACATGTTCGGGTGCAAAACGAAGCGCTGTATCGAGGTCGGTGACTGCCTGGGCAACGGACTGACCCGGTAAGGCATACATGAGATCGATATTGACCCGTTCGACACCGGCTTGGTGCGCCTCCTCGAGCGCACGAATGGATTCCCGGGCCGTGTGTATCCGACCAAGTACTTTCAGCTTGTCGTCGTCAAAACTCTGCACACCCAGCGATATGCGATTGATACCCGCGTCCAGATACTCAGAAAACCTTCCGCGCTCCAGCGTTCCCGGATTGGCCTCAAGGGTGACTTCCAAGTCCTCGGTGCAGTCGAATCGTTTACAAATGACCGTTATCAACCGGTCCAGGCTGGCAGGCGCAAACAGGCTCGGTGTACCGCCACCCAGAAATATCGATACCAGCGAGCGTGGCCCCGCCGGATCGTCATCCAGCTCAAGATCGGCCAGCAAAGAATCCACATAGGCCCGTTCGGGCAACTCAGTCTTGAGTGTATGAGAATTGAAATCGCAATAGGGGCACTTTTTTACACACCACGGAAAGTGGATATACAAACTAAGCGGCGGCGCTCTCAATAGTGACATGAGGAAACTGTGAACCGTAGTCCTTGGACCGTCAACCGACAACCGTACTATTTGTGCATATTGATAACCACGAAGAACACGAAGGCAAATAACAAAAGTAAAAAATCGCCAGCGGTGCTGGCAGCCGACTAAAACTGCGTAGTGTCCGGCGACCGCCGGCCTATATCTCTATTCAGCCTTCGTGTTCTGCGTGGTCATTTCATGTCATGTCCAAAGGATCTTTCTCTGTATATGATTCGGTGGAGGCGATCGCATCGGCTAACGCCCGGAAGGCTTTGCCACGGTGGCTTTGCTTGTCCTTTTCTTCCGGCGTCAGTTCTGCCGAAGTCCGGTTGTGGTCCGCCGGGATGAAAACCGGGTCGTAGCCGAAACCGTTGTTACCCCTGGGCATTGAAGCGATCATTCCTTCCCAGACGCCCTCCGCACTTACCGGTGACGGATCCGTTTCATCCCGGACCATGACGGCCGCGCAGCGAAACCGCGCTGTTCGTTTCTCCGGTAGCGCGTGGCCGAGTTTTCTGAGCAGCTTTTCGTTATTGGCCTGGTCCGTGGCGCCGGCTTTGGCATACCGCGCAGAGTAGATTCCGGGCTCCCCGCCAAGGGCGTCCACCTCCAGCCCGGAATCGTCAGCAATTGCCGGAATGCCTGAGGCGGCTGCCGCAGCACGTGCTTTGAGGATGGCGTTATCGGCAAAAGTCTCTCCGGTCTCCTCAACCGCGGTGACCCCGAAATCGGACTGGGACACGACTTCAATTTTGAAAGGCGCGAGTATCGCCCGGATCTCCCGTAGCTTCCCGGCATTGTTGGAGGCCAACACGACTTTCTTCATTGTCTGTACTGCCAGGCAGGCAATGAAGCGTGGGAAGCGGGAAGCGGGAAGCGGGAAGCAGCGCTGGCGCGGACAAATTCCCTGAATAAATTATCGAACAGACAAAAAAACAAGATGGGTAGCCGCTGAGTATTACACTGTGGAGTCCAAGTGCCGGCAGGGCTGGCAAAACGTATTCTTGATCGGTTCGGTGTGTTCCCCAGTATGTGAGACCTGAGGTGCCGAGGCTTTAGCGTCGTTTCACCTTCCGCTTCCCGCTTCCCGCTTCCCGCTTTGCTTTTCACTGTCGCAGTTACAGTTTTCGAATCAGGCGGCTTCTAGTGTTGCCGATTGTAATTCTATGAGCTCAGAAATGCCCTTGGCGGCGAGTTTGAGCATCACATCAAGCTCGTCCTGGTGGAAAGCGTGGCCTTCCGCGGTGCCCTGGATTTCGACATACGCGCCAGCATTGTTCATAACGATGTTCATATCCGTTTCCGCATCCGCGTCCTCAGCGTAATCCAGATCCAGCACTGGCTCGCCCCGGTAAATGCCGACCGAGACGCCAGCGATCTGTCCGTGTAGCGGATTCTTGCTGATGACACGTTTTACAGTCAGGAACTGTATGGCATCCGCAAGCGCTACATAGCCGCCGGTGATTGCAGCAGTTCGTGTGCCGCCATCGGCCTGGAGTACATCGCAGTCGACTGTAATCGTTCGCTCACCCAGGGCGGTGAGGTCGATAACAGATCGCAGCGATCGGCCGATAAGGCGCTGAATTTCCTGGGATCGTCCGCTCGGTTTACCGCGGGTTGATTCTCTTGCAGTACGCGTATGCGTGGAGCGGGGCAGCATCGCATATTCTGCGGTCACCCAACCCTGACCGGAACCCCGGAGAAAAAACGGCAGACGATCCTCTACGGTCGCGGTACATATCACCCGCGTCTCACCAAAAACCGCAAGCACCGAGCCTTCTGCATGCTTAGTATAGTTTCTTATAAGCTCGGTATTGCGAAGTTCATCCGCTGCACGGCCACTGGGGCGCATAGGCTCTCCTCGACTGCTGTATGCGCGGCTTGATTCAGCCGGACCAATACATCGCGGCCGCTGTCGTATTATCACTGCCAGGCGCGGACGCCGCTATCGCTGTCTCTCCCAACGTGTCTAGAATCGCCTGAACCGGCTCCTTGCCATTGATAAAAGCTGCAGCAATGTCGCAGTCCTTCAGGCCCGACCAGAAACCATCGGAGCAGAGCAAAAGAACGTCCCCCACTGTCAGTCGGCGACCGCGACCGACACTCATTTCCGGCAAAGCTGAACTGCCACCGAGACAACACTCGACAAAATTCCGCATCGGGTGCAGCTGAATTTCGTCTTCAGAGATCAGGCCTTCGCGCAACAATACTTCGACGTGCGAATGATCGCGCGTGCGTTCCAGGATTGCTTTCTTTCGGATGTGGTAAACGCGACTGTCCCCAACGTGCGCCCAGTACGCGCGACCTTCCTGGACGAGACATACGGCGCAGGTAGCTCTGGGCCGGTCTTCTATCTTCAGATCAACGCCCAGTGACACAACGCAGTCATGAGCTCGGCTCAGTGAAAGGTGCAGAAATCCGAGCGGATCAAATATCGGATGCGGCAGGTCCCAGAATTCACCGAGTAGAGTATTCATTGCCATATCCGCTGCCCTTTCGCCCTGTGAATGACCACCCATTCCATCGACCACCGTCAGCAGGGTCGCCTTGTCACCCTTCGCAATGGCAACCCGGTCCTGATTCTCGTCCCGGTTCCCGATCAGGCTGATTTCACCCGTTGTGAATTGCAATCTCACAGTCCTTAGTTTTGTTAGACTTGTTCGCCGGCGCGGGAGGGCCGGCAGGGCATATTACCAGAACTTAACGCGTGCCCACTGAAGCCAATCTATATAACACCCGAGGTTGAGGATTCTGTCGCGATGATTCGAAGTATGACCGGTTACGCCCGCGACGAGCTCGTTACCGATCGGGGCACGCTCACCTGGGAGATGCGCACGGTCAATCACCGCTACCTTGAAATGCACTTCCGGTTGCCCGAGGAGTTTCGCGCCATAGAGCCTCGATTTCGGGGCCGCATCAGCGCGCGGCTCGGGCGTGGCAAAGTAGATGTCAACCTGCGATTCAAACCGTCCGATCAACTCATTACCGACATCCAGATCAACGAGAAACTGATTCGGAGCCTGGTCGGTGCCGGAGAAAAAATTTCCTCCATCTCTGGCTCGCAGCGCGGGCTCTCTGTCACAGATCTGTTGCGCTGGCCCGGAGTTGTTGCGGAGACCGAACATGATTCGGCGCCCATACATGCAGCCGCTGAAGAATTGCTCGATCGCACAATTACACAGCTGGCTCAGGCGCGGCTTGATGAAGGTCGGCGGATCGAAGAACTGCTCTCATCCCGCTGTGAAAAGATCCTGTCACTCGTTGCTCAGATAGGCAAGCGGCTACCGGATGTGGAAGCTCGCCTGCTTGAAAAACTAAAAGAGCGGATCGCGACAATCGCTGCGAAAGTCGATCCCGACCGGCTGGAACAGGAGCTTGTCCTGCTGTCGCAGAAAATGGATGTGGCCGAGGAGCTCGAGCGAATAGAAAGTCACGTCAAGGCAGTCAAGGAAGCGTTTGCACGGGACGAGCCCGTCGGGCGACGGCTGGATTTTCTGATGCAGGAGTTTAACCGGGAAGCAAATACTCTGGCGTCCAAGTCCCAGGACCCGGATACCAGCGGCTCAGCAGTGGAGATGAAAGTGCTGATCGAACAGATGCGCGAGCAAGTCCAGAATGTTGAGTAACAAGCGGGAAGCGGGAAGCGGGAAGCGGGAAGTACCGCTGAGGTGGATATGCGTCCATAGAGGTTTCTGCCGGTGTACCCCCCAATGCGGTAACTTGCTCACTGGTGGTGCTCAAAGGGCACGATGTGTCAAATTCTTAAGCAAACTGTCGGATGCTGCTGAACACACGGTTGTGTTTGCAAGTCGGCAATTCCGGCGTTTCTATTTTTATTTT
>CAZJFQ010000018.1:14244-17007 GCA_964545335.1 uncultured Gammaproteobacteria bacterium
AAGGGGCGGGGCACCGAGGACGAATCGAGCCTCGCCCGTCGGCTTGGTGATTCAGTTGTCGACATGCGCCACTGGAAGGAATTTGACTACGTCATAGTCAACGACGATTTCGATGCGGCCGTTGACGCTTTGACAGCGATCCTGGACGATCAGGGCGAACCGTATCGGCGGCGTCGGGCCGACGTACGCCCTCTGATCGACATGCTACTGGCTAAATCCTAAAGCCTTGAAGTACACTGATCGATTCGCGCCCCGCCTGGGGCGTGACCAATGGATGCCGGCCCGGGCCATCACGTAACTTGGGGCCCAGCCGGATCTTCGTCGGGCTGAACATGGGGTAGGAATTTAGGGATATGGCACGTATAACTGTTGAAGACTGCCTGCAAAATGTAGATAACCTGTTTGAGCTGGTACTGATTGCGGCCAAGCGGTCTCGCCAGCTGGCCAACGGCGCGGATGCGGCAGTCGAATGGGAAAATGACAAGCCGACTGTTGTCGCTCTGCGGGAAATCGCCGAGGGTCATACTGACGTGGCGGTACTCGGCGAAAGCGACAATCTGGCCGAAGATGAACTGGATGCCCAGGCTGAGGCATTGGAACGGGAGTTGCCGAGGCCACTGGTGATCAGGGAAGCACCGTAAGGAAGTTTCCCGATGAAGAGATATGGACTACGCCGCTTCCATACTTGGCCGCTTGCACAGGGGGAAGCGGTCAATCGGGCTAAACCGGCTGCTGGCCCAGCTGGAGACATATCTTGCGCCCGATCAGGTCGCTGAGGTCGTACAGGCCTATGAGTTCGGCGCGGAGGCCCATCAGGGCCAGAAACGCCTTTCCGGCGAACCATTCATCGCTCACCCCATTGCTGTAGCCAGCATACTTGCGGATCTGCACCTGGATGCGAAAAGTATCCAGGCAGCGCTCCTGCACGACGTCATTGAGGACACACCCACGGCGAAGGAACAGGTCGCCGCCAGATTCGGTGCAGAAGTCGCACAACTCGTCGACGGTGTCAGCAAACTGGACCAGATCCAGTTCCACAGTCGCGCTGAAGCTCAGGCGGAAAACTTCAGGAAAATGATGCTTGCCATGGTGGAGGACATCCGCGTCATCCTCGTCAAGCTCGCTGACCGGCTTCACAACATGCGCACGCTGGGGGTCATGCCGCCGCTAAAACGCAGGCGCATTGCACGTGAAACCCTGGAGATTTATGCGCCTATCGCCAACCGGCTCGGCATCAACAGTATTAAAGTCGAGCTGGAAGAACTCGGCTTTGCGAATCTCTATCCTTTCAGGTCCCGGGTAATTGAGCGTACGTTAAAACGGGCCCGGGGTAACCAGCGGCAGATCGTAAGAAAGATTTCCGACAGGTTGCGCCGCGCGCTGAATAAATCCGGAGTCGCGGCCAAGGTCTTCGGCCGCGAGAAACATCTCTACAGCATTTACAAAAAGATGCGCGACAAGAAAGTTTCGCTGAATGATATCGTCGACGTCTACGGTTTCCGCATCATTGTCGATGTAGTCGACACCTGCTATCGGGTGTTAGGTCTGGTGCACCGGTCATACAAGCCGATGCCGGGGCGTTTCAAGGATTACATCGCCATCCCCCGCGTCAACGGCTACCAATCGTTGCACACCATACTGTTTGGACCCAATGGCGTTCCGCTCGAAGTCCAGATCCGGACCGAAGACATGGAGCGCGTTGCCGAATCGGGCATCGCAGCACACTGGCAGTACAAAGATGGTGATATGCCAAGTGGCACGTATCAGGCAAGAACGCGCGAATGGTTAACCAATCTCCTGGAGATGCCGTCATCGGATTCCGAGGAGTTTCTGGAAACCGTCAAAGTCGATCTCTTTCCCGACAAGGTGTACGTATTTACACCCGATGGTGACATCAAGCGCCTGCCACGCGGTGCCACTACCGTCGACTTCGCCTACGCGGTGCATACCGACGTGGGCGATCGGTGCGTCGCAGCAAAGATCGATCGCCGCCTGGTTCCTTTGCGCACCCAGCTCAAGAACGGGCAGACCGTCGAGATCATTACCGCAAAGGGGGCGAAGCCAAACCCTGCCTGGGTGAACTTCGTTGCCACCGCAAAGGCCCGCGCTGCGATCCGTCAGTATCTGAAGAATCTGAAAGTCAGTGAGGCTGCTGACCTCGGCAAGCGACTCCTTGAACACGCGCTCAAGGACTATGGTCTCAGCGTTCGCAAATTATCCCGGTCGCGGCTGCAGGCCCTGTTGCGCGAGTTCGGAATATCAAAGCAGACTGATCTGTATCAGCAGATCGGGCTGGGCGAAAGACTGGCGCCACTCGTCGCCAAGCGACTCGCCGCAGCCGCCAACGCTGCGGAAGCGGAGGGCATCTCAGCGCCGCTGACTATAGCGGGTACGGAAGGCATGGTTGTCACTTACGGCCGCTGTTGTCGCCCCGTCCCGGGTGATCCGATTGTGGGATACCTCAGCGCGGGCCGGGGCGTTGTCATTCACCGGGAAAATTGTGGCAATTTGATCGAATACCGAAAACAACCGGATAAATGGCTTGCGGTCGACTGGCAACAAGATATCGATCGGGGTTTCACCGCGGAAATACGGGTCGATGTTGCCAATCGTCCCGGCGTCCTTGCAGCGGTCGCTGCTAACATCGCCAACACTGAATCCAACATCGAACATGTATCTGTACTTGAAAGGGACGGTGATATGTCGTCGATGACTTTTCTGTTGCAGGTCAAAGATCAACAACACGTTGCGCGTGTCATGCGC
>CAZJFQ010000018.1:17107-30015 GCA_964545335.1 uncultured Gammaproteobacteria bacterium
AGTGTACATCTCGGGACAAATCCCGCTTGACCCGGCGACAATGACCCTTGTCGGCGGCGACATAAAAAATCAGGTACAACGAGTCTTCGAAAACGTGCGCGCAGTAGCCCGGGCGGCCGGCGGCGACCTGAAGGACATAGTCAAACTCAACGTCTTTCTCATTGACCTGGGCAATTTCAGCGCTGTCAATGAAGTCATGGCCGAGTTTTTTTTCGAACCCTACCCTGCCCGGGCCGCGATCGGTGTCGCCGCTCTGCCCAAGGGCGCCGACGTCGAAGTCGATGCGATCATGGTAGTCGGGGAGTAACACGTGCCGGCACCGGCACCGGATGACGTCGGCCGTTCAGGGCCAGAATCTGTAACCGTGCTAAAGGGGGTCGGTCCTGCGATCGAATCCCGGCTGCAACGCCTCGGTATTAAGACTCTCGACGATCTTCTGTTCCTGTTGCCGATCCGCTACGAGGACCGAACGCGGGTATCGCGTATCGGTACCCTGCGTCCCGGCGACAGCGCAGTAATCGAAGCAACCGTGGAGCTGGCGGAAGTCGTGTATCGCGGTCGGCGCAGCCTGCTTTGTCACATCGCGGACGGGACGGGCAGCCTGATTATCAGGCTGTTTTATTTTTCGAAAAGCCAACAGGAACAACTTGCCCGCGGTCAGCGTCTGCGTTGCTACGGTGAAGTGCGCTCGGGTCCCACCGGACCGGAAATGATCCACCCCGAGTATCGCCTAATCGATGAAGCGTCGCCGCCGCCACTGGACGAAACGTTGACACCGGTTTATCCGTCCACCGAAGGCCTGAGCGCGGCACGACTGCGACGGCTTACCGGCGAGGCACTCGAGCGCGTCGGGAGAGGCAGTGTGCCGGAGCTCCTGCCGGGGGCCCTGCGCCGGCGGTACGGTTTTCCGGACCTCGATGATGCGTTGGCGGCGCTGCACCGGCCTGCACCGGACGCCGAGCTCGCTGTATTAGCAGGTGGCCGTCATCCGGCGCAGCGAAGACTTGCGTTCGAGGAGCTGCTGGCGCATCACCTTTGCCTGCGCCAGCTCCGGCGTGAGTTCCGAACCGGAAAAGCCCGGCCGCTCGCCGGCGACCGGATACAGCTTAAGGAATTTATCGAATCACTGCCGTTTAAGCTGACCGGTGCGCAGGAACGCGTGCTCGATGAGATTCTTACCGATCTGGCGAAAAATTTGCCGATGATGAGGCTGGTTCAGGGCGACGTCGGGTCAGGCAAGACAGTCGTCGCCGCCGCCGCCACGATAGTCGCCGTAGCGTCCGGTTACCAGGCCGCCATCATGGCGCCAACCGAGATTCTCGCCGAACAACATTACAGAAATCTGAGCGGCTGGCTCGAGCCCATGAATATTCGAGTGGCATGGCTCACCGGCAGTCTCACAGCGGCGAATCGCAGGGCGTCACTGGACGCCATCAGAACGGGCACGGCGCAGGTCGTGGTTGGTACCCATGCTCTGTTCCAGGAAGACGTTGAATTCCAGCGGCTCGCACTGGCGGTCATCGACGAGCAGCATCGGTTTGGCGTACACCAGCGCCATCGCCTGCGCGAAAAAGGCGCCAGCCAGAACGCCGAGCCGCACCAATTGATCATGACCGCCACGCCGATACCGAGAACGCTGACCATGACAGCATATGCCGACCTCGACGTGTCGGTAATCAATGAACTGCCGCCTGGTCGTCAGCCGGTCACCACAGTGGTCATACCCGACAATCGGCGCGAAGCGGTTGTCGAACGGGTACGCAAAACCTGCGGCGAAAATCATCAGGCCTACTGGGTCTGTCCCCTGATCGGCGAATCCAAAGTGCTCGAAGCTCAGGCTGCGCAAGAAACCGCGGCGATGCTCACAGAAGAGCTGCCTCGCAGGTCCGTCGGCCTGATACACGGCCGCATGAAACCGCAGGACAAGGAACGCGTCATGCAGATGTTCAAGGTCGGCGACATCGACGTACTCGTAGCAACGACTGTGATCGAAGTTGGCGTCGACGTACCGTCTGCCGATCTGATGGTCATCGAAAACGCTGAGCGTCTTGGCCTGGCTCAGCTCCATCAACTGCGGGGCCGCGTCGGACGCGGTACCGCGAAGGCGAGTTGCGTACTGCTGTTCCGATCGCCGTTGTCCGAGCAAGCCCGGCAACGGCTCGCTGTGATGCGGGTAACCAGTGACGGTTTCGAGATCGCGCAACGGGATCTCGAATTGAGGGGCCCGGGCGAGGTGCTGGGTACAAAACAAACGGGCCTGATGCAACTCAAGGTTGCTGACCTGCTGCGTGACGCCGATCTGTTGCCGGATATTCGCGCCGCGGCCGACCAGATCCTCGATAAACATGCGATAGCAGTCGATGAGCTGCTCGACCGGTGGATCGGCCCGGACAGCCGCTACGGCAAAGTCTGACCGCAGGCGGACACCAACTCAAAACGCGTCTACTATTGCGCCCTGTCGCCGATATAGAAATCAAACATTCCGCTGGAGGGAGACGGCAAGCCGCTCCTCAGCCAGGTTATGCAGGTTGACGTTCTCAAACTGAAGATACACCGGTTTTTTACCGACACGGTTACGGGCTTTTTCAGGAAGCTGCGCGAATATGGCCTGTTGATGCGCATCAACAAGCCAATTGGTATCTGGCTCCTGTTGTGGCCAACGCTATGGGCGTTGTGGATAGCCAGCGAGGGTCAACCCGATCAGAAAGTGTTTGTCGTATTCCTGCTCGGCGTATTTCTGATGCGTTCCGCGGGCTGTGTCATTAACGATTTCGCCGATCGCGATTTCGATCCGAAGGTTCAACGCACCAGGGACCGGCCACTGGCCGCCGGCCGGGTCAGCAAGTTGGAAGCCTTGCTGCTGTTCGCCGTGCTGACCCTCATGGCATTGGGCCTGGTGCTGATGCTCAATGCCCTGACTGTCAAAATGGCATTCGCCGGTATTTTCCTGACCATAACCTACCCGTTTCTTAAGCGAGTGACACCGTTGCCCCAGTTCTACCTGGGTCTCGCGTTTGGCTGGGCGGTGCCTATGGCTTTCGCGGCCCAGACCGGTGAAGTACCACAACTGGCATGGCTGATTTTTCTGTCGGCGGTTTTGTGGGCAACCGTGTACGACACGATCTATGCCATGGTGGACCGCGAAGAAGATCTGAGAATCGGAATCAAATCGACGGCCATCCTGTTTGGTGATGCCGATCGCATGATCATCGCCACGCTGCAGCTGGTCCTGGTGGCAAGCCTGATACTGATCGGGCATGCCGCAGATCTTGGTTACTGGTACTACGCCGGCGTGA
Organism: uncultured Gammaproteobacteria bacterium; assembly: GCA_964545335.1. Classification (GTDB taxonomy): domain Bacteria; phylum Pseudomonadota; class Gammaproteobacteria; order Steroidobacterales; family CAZJFQ01; genus CAZJFQ01. Next base: position 20,404 of record CAZJFQ010000018.1, read on the forward strand.
CAGCGGCGGCCACTACGTCAATATATCAGCAGGTACTGATTCGAAACCGGGAACCGGAGGCTTGTTTCAAAGCTTTTCTCAACAACCACGTTTTCGGCGCCAGCGTCTTTGCCGGTGTATTCCTGCACTACACGTTCGCTGCTTGACAGCTACAACACATCATTGCCGGACAAACCGGCACGCGCCACTGCCCAGACATCCACCCTGGCAACACCGGCTTTGCGTATTACCCTGGTCAGCTCACTGACCGTACTGCCCGTCGTTATCACGTCATCGATGATCGCCACGTGCCGGCAGGATACGGGTCCGTGCAGTTGAAAAGCATGTCTGACATTGCGCCGACGTTTACGCACATCGAGGCCAGCCTGAGCGGGCGTCGCGCGGGTCCGGCGAACGGCCGCATTGAGTACAGGTACGTGCAGTTCCGCAGCGATAACAGCGGCGACCTCGCGGGCCTGGTTGAATCCGCGTTCGGATTCGCGTTCGCGATGCAGGGGGACTGGAATCAACAGGTCCGGAAGCATTACATGGCGACTGAGCACATGCTCCGACAACAACTGCCCCAGGGGTCGAGCCAGAAACAAACGCCGCCGGTACTTTAGTGCGCGCAGCAGGTCCGCGATCGGGTAGTCGTAACGAAATGCTACGAACGCGTGATCAAATGCCGGCGGTCTTACTATACAGGCGCCGCAGACGGCATTGCTGCTGCATGCGTCGGCAAGTGGCCGGCCACATCTCGAACACAAGTTGGCCAGCCACGGAAGGTCGTCCCGGCAATCCGCGCAGACGTCGCGGGGCGCCCGCACACCGCATAGTGCGCATGAGGTGGGAAACAGAAACTCTGCGAGCCATCGCTGGCAATCCTGTGCCATAGGACCGCCCTCCCTGGCGGTTCTGATTGCAGGGGAGACCTGCAGACGTCAGTGATGCGACGTGTCTTTCGGGATATTGCGGATCTCCCACATGTTCAGCATCGGGAATACATTGAAAAGATATATCAGGAAAAACAAAAATCCCGCCAATAGTCCGAAACCGAGCACAACTTCCGAGAAATTGCTGAACGGATTGTGTTCATTGGCGAGCGCCGGCATGACCGTAAGGTAGCGATTGAGCCAGATGCCGATGGCCATAGTGAGAGACAACAGGATCATCGGCCACAGCGTTCGCTTGACCCTGGCGAACACCAGGAAACCCAGTGGTATCACAAGGACACAGACGATCTGCGCCCAGAAATAGATCGAATAGTGACCGTAGAGCTGTTTCCAGAGCGGCCGGTACTCGTGTGGCAGATTACCAAACCAGGTAACAAAGAACTGCGCCCAGAAAAAGTACAACCACAGCAGCGAAAACGCAGTCAGCGTAATACCCATGTTGCGGAGGTTAAACGCGCGGTTGCAGAACTCGCCGGTCGGTATAAACCAGGACATGATTGTGAAAAACAACAGTAACGTTGCCGTACCCGCAAAAATGTTTCCAAGAATATAGTACATGGGGAATACGGTGCTGTGATAATGCGGATACAGCATCATGCCGAAATCCCAGGCGACAATCGTGTTTGCCACCACCAACATTACCAGGATCCACGCCGACATCTTGTATGCCCGGGTCTGCAGTTGCTCATCCGTTTTGCCTGCCTTCATCCTGAGCAACATCTGATACAGACTCTTGCGCCACCCTCTGGCCCCTGCCGCGACAGCCTCATTTACGTCCGGCAGCAGTCCGATAAGGAAATAGTAGAGCGTCAGCGCATAGAACAACCCCAGCCCCGCCAGGTTCCGATACAACAGGAATGATTCATTGAGCCACGGGTTGTGCACATCGCCTGCGGTAATCCAGTAAAACAGGTCGTCACGCCCAAAAACATAAATAGAGATGAGCAGGACAAATGCAATTGGCGCGTACGCGAGCGTAGCCAGCTCGCCGAGACGGTAAAACGGCTTGGCCCACTGAGCCTTGCACAGGCGCATCATGGCGACAAAACCTACGCCGAAGTGGCTGATGCTCATGAGAAACAGAAAATTGGTGGTCAGCATGCCCCACGACGTCGGCGACTTGCCGCCGCGAATCACCAGAACGTAGTACCCGATGCCGACCAGCGTAAATACACCGAGCAGAAGTAGCAGCGCACGGTACAAGCCTGGCCGCAATGAAATTCCCGGAGTATGGGTTTGCACATTCATTCTTCAAAACCATTTTTCAGATAGTTGACAACGTGCCACCGTTCCTCCTCGGTCATCGAGTCACGGTAGTACGGCATCTGCACGCTGCCGTGTGTAATGGTGTAATAAATCTGGCCATCAGGCTGCATCTGTATATAGGGCAAAGTCAGATTTATTGGTGGCGGAGTGTACTTCTGACCGACGAGTCCGTCACCGGCGCCGTTAGCACCGTGGCAGACGGAACAGTGAGTGTCGTAAAGTACCTGTCCGGTGGCGATCGTTGCCTCAGAAACCGGCACCGGGTTTTCGAGCGTCGCGCCTGCAAGTATTCTCGCCTGGACCTTTTCGCTCAGATCTTTGGGCACCGGCAACGCTTCACCACCATCGACAGGCACCGAGGACTTGGGGACGGACACATCGGACTCCTGGGGTTTTACGGTGTCCTGATCCCGCATGTCATCGGACCATGGCAGGCTTGACCCGAATTGCGGTACCAGAAGGCATGCCATAAACGGCAGCACGGAAAAGGCTGTTCTGTGCTTCATATTTCCGCCTCCACCCGCTTTATGTCGTCCGCTCCGAGTTCCCGGAATAACCGCTCCGCCTCCGCCGCCGTTTGGTCGGTGCAGGCGACCGCTACAGCGAACCGATCCACGTTGGATTCCATGGTGTAGGCGCGATCGCGCCAGGCGGGCAGCCCCGATGCCACATGAAAACCCACCAGGGTAAAAATCACGCCCATGAAAATCGTGAACTCGTAGGCAATGATCAGAAACGGCGGAATCGTGATGATCGGACGACCACCGACCGGCAAGATGAAGGATAGCGCAGAAAACACGGCGAGCGCGAAACCACAAATAAAACCTGTTACAGCTCCGGCGTAGGAAAAGTAACGGATGATTCGCTTTTTCTTGCCGAGCACTTCTTCGACGCCGTGAACGGGTATCGGCGACATCAGTGTTATCTCGTGGAAGCCGGACTCTTTCATGCGCCCGGCCGCTTCAAGAAACTCATCTTCATACTTGAAGAGCCCCAGTACACTGTTCGTCATTTGCGGGCCCTCCGCAACGGTGTCAGCGTTTCCTTTACTTCGTAGATCGAAACGCAGGGCACCCACTTGATAAAGATCAGGAACAGTGTGGCAAAGACCGCAAACGACGCGATAGTAATCGAGATCTCGATCCAGCTCGGGAAATAGAACCCAAAGGAATCGGGCAGGAATTTTCTCGGCAGGGACGTTGCAATGATGATAAATCGTTCCGTCAGCATCCCGATATTGATAAGGATCGAGATGATGAGCATCTTGTTCCAGTTGGTCCGGATCTTCCTGCTGATCATCAGCAACGGGACAAAGGCACAGAACAGAATCATCCCCCAGTAAAGCGGGCCGTAGAAATCAAACAGCCGGAATTTCAGCGCCTCCAATTCATACGAGCTGCCACCGAATAATGTCGTTACGATCTCCAGAACATTGATATACGTCCAGATCAGGGACAACACGATCAACAGCTTGCCCAGATTGTCGAGATGCAGCGCACGGATGTATCGCTCCAGTCCTAAAAATCGCCTGATCAGGTACATGACCGTCACAATGCCCGCGGTGCCGGAATAGATGGCGCCGCACACAAAATAGGGGGCGAAGCTTGTGTGGTGCAGACCTGGAACAATTGACAGCGCAAAATCCCAGGACACAATGCTGTGAACCGACACAGCAAGAGGAATAACGAACACAGCGAAAAACGTGTAAGCCCACCCGAGCGTAAACCACTCCCTGTCGGTGCCGCGCCAGCCAAACGAAAAAATGGTATACAGGTTGCGTCTCAAGCCCGTGCTGTTGTCGCGAACCGCCGCGAAGTCCGGCACCGAGCCCATATAGATAAAGATCGAGCTGGCCGTCAGATAAGTCGTGATGGCCATGACGTCGAACATCAGGGGCGAACGGAAATTTGGCCACAGCTCCATCTCATTCGGGATCGGGAAACTCCAGTGCACGAACCACACGCGGCCGACGTGCACCATGACGAACATGGCCGCTGTCATCAGCGAAAACAGTGTCATGGCTTCTGCACTGCGGTAGATGGCCTTGCGCCAGGAACTCTGCGTAATGTGCAGCACGGCCGATAACAGCGTCCCGGAATGACTGAGGCCAATCCAGAAAATAAAATTTGAAAGATAGGTTCCCCAAACGGCGCTGCGATTCATGCCAGCCGCTCCAACGCCAACATGTATCTGGTAGAACCAGGGCGCGAAAAAGCCGCCCGCGGCAACTGTTACTGTGGTTCCTAACAGGATCCAATAACCGCGCCCAGTCTCGAGCATGGTCCTCAAGACATCCCGGTTGACCTCGTCGAAACGAGGCTCGACGTAGTCAGACGTCGCTGCGTTCGTCATCACCGTTCGCCCTTCTCAAATAAATGATCGATGGCGAGGTATTCAGCTCCTCCAGAACCCGGTACCCGCGCTGGGGATTCCGGTACATCTGATAAACCTTGCTCGATTCGTCGTACAGGTCCCCGAACACCATCGCTTCCGTGGGACACGCCTGAACACAGGCGGGTGTTACCTCGCCGTCACGTACTTGTCTGCGCCCGTCATCCTTGGCGGCATCTTTGGCGTCGCGAATCCGCTGGATGCAGAAGGTGCACTTCTCCATCACGCCTTTCTCGCGGATCGTCACGTCGGGATTGAGTTGCTGTTCTAAGGGCTCGTCCCATTCGTAAGAAAACCAGTTGAAATAGCGGACTTCATATGGGCAGTAGACGGCACAAGTCCGGGTCCCGATGCAGCGGTTGTAGATCTGGGTGTTGAGCCCGTCCTGGTTGTGATAGGTCGCCGATACCGGACACGCAGTCTCACAAGGTGCCTGATCGCAATGCTGGCAAAGCATCGGCAGAAAATTCAACTTTGCGTTTGGATACTCGCCTTCCCAGTAGCGCTCGATCCGGATCCACTTTATTTCGCGCCCCATGGCGTAGTTTTTTTCGCCGACGATCGGCAGATTGTTCTCTGCCTGGCAGGCCACGACACAGGCTTCGCAGCCGGTGCAGCGATCCAGGTCGATGGTCATGGTCCACCGGTAATCGTATCTTTCGAAATAACCTGGCCGCCGATACTCCCGAATTTTCTCCAGTAAAGTCGCCATTACTTACTCTCCGAGGAACTGAATCTCTTTCCTGCCCAGAATGTTGCGACCGAGATCGCGCGAAGTGCCGCCGGTCTTGATCACGTGAACACGCCGGCCCGTCTTTTCCAGGGCGACACGGGTTGCGCCCCAGGCATGTGTGCCGCTATTCGAATCTGATTTTTCGCCAACGATCCGCAGCGGGTTGACGCCGCGGCCCTGGGCATAGCGTCCGTAGTGCTCGTGGCCCTGACCGATTGGCACGCCTACGACATCAGGCCTGATGCCATTGAACGGCACCACCGGTGCCTCGAATTCGCCGCTCGGGGACCGCACCCTGACAACATCACCCTCCCGGAGTCCGAGGTCCTCGGCAGTTGCGGGGTTCAACTCGATCCAGGTCGTATAGACGACACTGGTCATCGGATCCGGCAATTCCTGCATCCAGGGCAGGTTAGCGCCGCGGCCATCCCAGAGGCCTTGAGACAGATACGGTTGCAGCACATACGGCCCGTCGCCACCAAATTCCGGTTCAGCGAATCTCAGTTTCTCCAGGGCGGCAGCAAGAAATACCGGCTCGCTCTCTATGCTGTCAGTAGTTCTTAGCCAGACACCGGACCGCGCCGCATCTTTCCAGAAGGCCCCAAAATCGCTGCTCGTTGCGCCCGGGTGATCCCGTTCATAAATGGTCTGCCAGCCCGCCTTGAGAAAATCCTCAAAGCTGTCAAACGGCATCGCGCTTGCGACTCCGCCACCGATGTTTTTTGCCAGCGCCAGAACAATGTCCCCGGCCGCTCTCGCGCTGGTGAAATCCGTCTCGACGACCGGTTGCGACAATGATGCAATCTGGACACCGACACCCGGTTCGGGTGACTCGTCACCCCACACTTCCAGATAAGTGGACACCGGCAACACCAGGTCGGCCATTGCAGTCGTTTCATCGAGGAAAGACGATAAGCTGACGACAAACGGTACGCCAGCCAGCGCCTCATGGAATCCCGAACCCGTCGGCAGATTGAAAACCGGGTTGGTGTTGAACGTGATCAGCGTGTCGACGCCGCCCGCCTGTGCCTGGCCGGCAAACTCACGCATGCGCCTGAATCCGGCGCGATGTCTCGTTTCCGGGGCCGGCAGGACTGGTGCCGGATTGAGCAACAGGCCGCCTCTGCGCCCGAGATTCCCGAGCAGGTAATTGAGCGCGTTGATCGCGACCATGTTGGCGACGCCATTGGTTCCGCTCGCGGCCGCACCACCGCCGACAACCAGGGCCGCCTTAGCCGATGCAAGACCGGCGGCGATTGTCGTGATGCGTTCGGCATCGACGCCGATACGTTCTGCAACCTGCCCTGGCGAGTAGGCTCGCAGAACATCCGACCAGTTGTACGGGTCGCTGACCCGCGCCTGACCACCGTCGAAGATGACGTGCGCGAGAGCCAGTGCAAACAAGCCCTCGGTTCCGGGCGCCGCCGGTATCCATTCATCGGCACTGGCGGCCGTGAGGTTCATTCGCGGTTCGACGTATACGAAATGTCCACGTGAACCGGGGCGACCTTGTCGCATTTGCCCCAGGCCCAGGCTGTGGTGCACCGGTGAGATCCACGTGCCGGCAATATCCGCGCCGAAAGACAACAAGTAGTCCGTGTTGTGTATGTCGTAATACGGCAGGCGATCGGTACCGAAACAGATCTCGTTGGCGGCGTAGAGGTTTTCCGGGGTGGTAAAATCGTATTGCAGATAACTCTGTGACCCGAGTTCACCGGCAAAACGTTCCAGGAGGTCGTGCAGATGGCCGCGGACTGTTCCGGTCAGTAACGCTATCTCCTCGCCACGATTTTCAGCAACGAGACTTCCCAATCGTTCACCCAGTTCCGTAAGTGCCTCATCCCAGCTGACATCCTCGTAGGCTGCCGAGCCTCTGTCGCCCGTGCGTCTGAGCGGCTGTCGTATCCGGTCCGGGTTGTACAGGGCATTGAGTCCGGCCTGTCCGAGCGCGCAGGTCCGACCCTGGCTGACCGGGTGCAGCGGGTTGCCTTCGATTTTTTTGGCCCGGCCTTCCCGAATCCGCACCGTGATCCCGCAACCGGCACTGCACTGTGTGCAAAGCGTGTTGTAGTACGTCGCAACGCCCGGGATATAGCCCGGCGGCGGCTCGACCAAGGGCATCAGGTATTCGACCGGCTGCTCGCGGCTCTCGCCGATCAGGATGCCTGCGCCGGCTCCGGCACCGCCGGCTCCGACGTATTTAAGAAAATCTCTGCGGCTTACTTTCGCCATTACGATCCTCGGCTTCGGGCTTCAGGTTCCCGTTGGAGAAAAGCACCCGGGGTCCCTAGTCGGGAGCCCGTAGCCCATTCGCTCTACCTTTCACTTTCCTCTTCACTCTTCACTTTTCGATTTTACTTTCCGCTTTCCGCTTCCCGCTTTTACTTATGACATGTCCAACAATCCCGCCCGTTCTCAACATTATTCTCCGTGTGGCAATCGACACAGAAAGGCATCTTGAGATCGTTAACCCGGGTTACCCGGTCCATCGATGCGACGTCGCCATGGCAGTCGGCACATTCTCTGCCGGCCTTGATGTGGCGCTTGTGCGTGAAGTGTACGAAGTCGGGAAGATCGTGGACCTTTATCCAGGGTATGGCTTCCCGACGTTCCCAGTAGCCGGCTACTTTCTGAATCTCCGGTTTGTCGGTTGCCACCGCTTTGTGACAGCTCATGCACTTCTCGACGCTGGGAACGCCTGCTGAAAAAGACCGTGCCGCATTCACGTGGCAGTGCATACAGGGAATTTCGTGGCCGCCGTTGTCTAGCGTGCCGGCGTGTATGCGGTGGCTAAAATTGACGGGCTGCTCCGGCGCGACGTTGTCAAAAAAGGCCCGATTGACAAGATAGCCCGCAACAATGGCAACAAAGCCGATAAATACTGCGTATATATTCGCCTTGTAGGGCCTCAGCGCGTCGCGTACCGAAATCGACATTCTGTACTGTCCTCAATCTGCGCCCGAATTGAGTTCTTCTGATCCTGCCGGTCGCTCCGATTCGGCGGCATGTCCCAGGTAAAGTTGCGGACCGCTGAATTCCTTACCGCCGATCTCGCCGGCGACGTAATACAGACCAGGCTCGGCGAAAATGACTTTTTCCAGCGGCATGACGAGGTGGGTGTGGGCGGGAGCTTTGTCGGCAGGCCGAACGTCGACGTCGCTGTGCCCTTCAATCGTGTATACGGGGCTGTCGTCCGGGCCATTCAGGTCGATACGGAACGGGATGCGGCCGTGATCACTTCGGTCCCAGGCCACGAGACCGACCAGCACCATGTGGTCCTGGCGGGCCGGAAATGCGGGAGCATACAGTTCGCTGAATACGCCGCTAATATTCAGCCGCCCGTCCGGCCTCGTTTCTGCATGATTACAGAAGAGCGCAGTTACTTCCATGAACCGGGGCTGCTTGTCATTCTTTTAGTATGTCTCAATCACGGCGCGGTTATGCTGATCAGCGGATCTATGCCACAAAAAATCCGCCGGAGTTTACCAGTTTGTGCGGCGCGGAGTCAGCCCGTGGCCACCGGCCGCAGCCGCGGTAGGTCGGGTAACTTGAACAGGCCCGGCGACTCGGGTAGTTTTGCCGGCCTGAGAACGAGGCTTAAGCATTATGAACAATCGACTACGTATCAGCCGATACTCCTGGGGCGCCACAATGATTTTCCTGTTGTCGGCGTCTGTTCCGGCCTATGCGGAGGGGGACCCGGCCAAGGGTAAAGCCGCCTACGCCACCTGTGTCGCTTGTCACCAAGAAAACGGCAGCGGTGACAAGGTGTTGAACTCACCGCGTACCGGCGGAATGGAAGAGTGGTACGTCGCCAGGCAGTTGAACCTGTTCAAGTCCGGTGCCCGCGGTAGCGACGCCAAAGACATTTACGGGCAGCAGATGCGCCCGATGGCGATGACCCTGCCTGACGATCAGGCCGTCGCCGACGTGGCCGCTTACGTTGCCACCTTGTCGCCACCGAAACCCGAAGCCACGATCACGGGAGATGCGGCCAAAGGTCAGACGCTCTATGCAATATGCATGGCCTGTCACGGCGCCAAAGGCGAGGGTAACGAAGCCCTTAATTCACCGGCTCTGGCCGGTCAGTACGACTGGTACCTTGTTCGACAGCTTCAGAATTACAAGAACGGTGTCCGGGGCGCGAAGGAAGGCGACACATTTGGTCCACAGATGGCGCCGATGGCTATGACGCTGGCGGATGAGCAGGCAATTCTTGATGTAGTCGCATACATCAACTCGCTTTAGTGAGACAGTTGCCTCACCCAGCTATGTAGCGGGCAGTGGAAA
>CAZJFQ010000018.1:30115-39179 GCA_964545335.1 uncultured Gammaproteobacteria bacterium
TGATGAACACCTGTGACGTCTCCGGTCTGCATCACGTGCTCGCGCCACTGGCGGCCGGCGACGTATTCGCGCAGGCTTTCCGACTCCGATTCCAGTTCCCGGATCCGTGTCTTGACCACGTCACCGATACTGATGATGCCGACGAGCTTGTCGCCGTCCAGTACCGGCAGATGACGGACGCGACGATCCGTCATGCAGGCCATCACCAGCACCATGTTGTAGTCAGGCTCACAGACCACGACTTTACGAGTCATAATTTTTGACACCGGTTCGTCCAGTACACTGGCTCCCTGGCGAGCCAGCCCGATCATGATGTCCCGCTCGGAAACGACGCCCGCGATGCTTTCGTCCAGGTTCAGAACGGGAACCGCACCGATGCGTTTTTCCGTCAACAGTTTGGCCACGTCGAGGATCTTTTTGTCCGGCGTAACTGTAACGATGTCGTGTCCTTTATCACCCAGGATGCTGGCCACGTTGACCGTGTAAATCCATTCGCGCTCGCGGATGGTCAACAGCCACTGGTCTATCAGATCCTGCGCACAGCGCTCGATGATTGATCGGATCCAATAGCGGTCCATGATGCGGCCGATAATTCCGTACCGGACTCGGTAGCGGTAATTGAGCCGCATCACGACCGCGTCATCGTGTTCGTGCATCGAAACCTTTAGCACCAGTTCGTTGACCGGGAACGGATACTCCCGCGCATCTGTTTCAAGCGTATAACCCGAACCCTCGTCCCATTCGATACAGGTTTCGGACCAGGATCGCCCTTCGCTATCGTGAGAGATCCGCTTGAGACCCTGCTTATGTCCGGAGGCGACCTCGACCCGGGACAGGTCCGGGGTGGGACCGCCAAAAGCCGCAAGATCGGATATCACCGACCACACCAGGTCGGCGGGTACTTTTACTCTTCGCTCGAGCGTATACCGGGGCATTTTTGTCCTCCCGGAGGGTGAGCGGCCGCACGGCATCGTCACCCGGGTTGCAGGTGCTTTGTATAATAATTCGCTGGCCATTCAGGCCACAACAATGCAAGGTCCCCGGGCACCATCTGCCGCGCCGAGGACAACGATCATGCCCGACACTACTGGCCCAGAGGCCTACAGACTCGATCGCCGCCAGATCCGTAGGGCGGCTGATCGCGCGGCCGCCAGCTACGATAAAGCAGCAGTTTTTCAATCCAAAGTGCGTAACCGGCTGCTCGAACGGGCGGCCGATGTTTCTCCGGCCCCCGCCTCGATCCTGGATGCAGGATGTGCCACCGGTCACGGTTCGCGCGCGCTCAGCCGAAAGTTTCGTCGTGCCCGGTGCGTAGCCTTTGATCTTTCCATTGGCATGCTTCGCTGTGTTGCTGCGAAACGTAAGTCGGCCACCCGTATCGCGGCAGTCTGCGGCGATGTGCAGCAACTCCCGTTCAAAGACTCATCGTTCGATGTGGTGTTCAGCAATCTGCTTTTGCACTGGTGTAATGATATTCCCGCCGCGTTGGCCGAATTTCGGCGCGTGCTGAAAACCGGCGGGCGGCTGTTGTTCAGCACAGTGGGCCCGAATACGCTAACCGAGTTGCGGCAAGCGTGGGCCAAAGCGGACGACCGGGTTCATGTGCACCGGTTTTTTGATCTGCATGATATTGGAGACATGGCGCTCAACGCCGGACTGACCGATCCCGTCATCGATCTGGAAATGTTCCGGCTTACTTACCCCGACCTCGCCGGGCTCTTCCAGGACCTTAAAGGTACCGGCGCGCAAAATGCAACCGCAGGACGCCGCCGCAGTTTGACCGGCCGGCAAACCATTGCGCGAATGTCGCAAGCCTACGAAGATTTTCGCGACCACGTCCGGTTGCCGGCCACCGCCGAAGTAATCTTCGGTAACGCAATCGCCGGTGAATCGGGCGCCCGGAGTTCCGGCCCGGGAGAGGTCCGGGTACCTGTGTCCGTGATTACCCGCCGCGACCGCTGACATAAGTAAGTATTTGTTTTTGCGTACTTTCCTAGAGACTGCGGCGACAATCTCGGTTGCGCCGCAAAGCGGCATCAAGTAGCATGGCGTCCCGTTTTTCTGGCTCTGCGCAGCGGAAATCGGAAACAATGGGTGGCTGGTGTCACGGAAGATACCGACAAAAGCGTACTAAAAGTGGCGTCGGACTCGTCCCTGAACCTGATAGTGAATCGGATATCCTGACCGGGGGGTATCGCTGTATGTTCGCACACGCGTTCCAACGAATACGGAACACCCTGACCGGTGGTGTGATGAGCGTGTTGCCCGTTTCCCTGGCGTTTGCTGACGCTGAGCTTAGTCTACGACCGGTCATTACCGATGCCGGACAGAACGTCTATCGTCTACAACAACTGCTGCTTGTGATCTGTCTCGTTATCGCCGTCGCCGTCTTTGCAACAGTAATTTACTCGGTCGTCCGACACCGCAGGTCAGGAGACGCGGGGACCGTCCAGTTTCACAAAAGCACACTGGTGGAAATCATCTGGACCACGATTCCATTCATTATCCTGTTCATAACGGCTGCTCCCTCGGTGAAAACGGTTATCCAGACCGACGCCGGACGCGCTCTGGCGGAACAAATCATCCCCGCAGCACATGCGTCCGAACTTGACGGCGTCATGGTCAACGGCGAGGCGGTCTACAGGAAAGTCTGTGCATCCTGTCACCAAGTTGACGGCGAAGGTCTCCCGCCAACGTTTCCGGCCCTTGCCGGAAGCCCAATTGTCACCGGTGACGTAACCCAGTCCGTCAATATCGTCCTCAATGGCCGACCCGGGACAGCCATGGTCTCAATGGCCGATGTTCTTTCCGATACGGAAATTGCGGCGGTGATTACGTATGTGCGTAATGCCTGGGGTAATAACAGAGGTGACGTCGTGATCCCGGCTGATGTTCAGGCGATGCGAGATACTTCGGGTAGTCGCGGTCACTTGCAGTCGGATCCGGCCCAGGGAGACGATGAACTAGCCGCCGCGACCCGAAGTCGAACCCGGTCGGGTTGCTCCGGTGGTTGATAGCCGGCTTCGCATCATTCGCGTACCACGCACCAGCAGCCAATTCCCGCTACCGGATTGTTCTCATAAAATCGATTTCAACCTGTTGAATCCGGTTCAGCCTGATAGCGACTTGCGTGCAGCGAGGTCTGATAGTAATCAACCCGCCGGGCGGTTATGACGATTCTCGGTGAGTGCCGCGGCAATCGAATATGAATGAGAAAGAAGGTCGAATGTCCGTGTTCAGAATACTTGCCACAGTCGGTATTCTGCTGGCTTTGGTCGTCATCGTACTCGGCGCCTGGGTCCGGCTAACCGACGCCGGACTCGGCTGTCCGGACTGGCCCGGTTGTTATGGCGCGATGGTAGTCCCGGAATCCCCGGTAGCGATCGAGTCCGCCAACGAGGCCTGGCCGGAACAACCTCTTGAGCGCGGCAAGGCCTGGCGCGAAATGATCCACCGGTATGCGGCCGGTTTGCTCGGTTTCCTGATCCTTGCGATGGCTGTTATCGCCGTCCGCCGGCGCGATGAGCCAGGTCAGCCGGCAGTCTTGCCGCTGATCCTCTTAGGATTGGTTATTTTTCAGGCCTTGCTGGGGATGTGGACAGTAACTTTGCTGCTGAAGCCGATCGTCGTTACGGCGCATCTTCTGGGCGGCATGGCCACGCTGGGGCTGCTGGCCTGGCTGGCCCTTGGCCCTACACGCAAACTGCGCAACCCGTTGAGTTCGTATGCCACGGTCGCGCTGGCGGTTTTGAGCCTGCAAATCGCACTCGGCGGCTGGACCAGCGCCAACTATGCCGGCCTCGGTTGTCCTGATTTCCCGACCTGTCAGAACGAGCTCTGGCCGGATATGAACTTTTCGCAGGGCTTCGTGCTCTGGCGTGAACTGGGCGTGAACTACGAGGGAGGTTTGCTCGGGAACGCGGCGCGAACCGCCATTCACATGGCACACCGGTTGGGCGCAATGCTCAGCAGCATCATCCTGTTGACCATGGCTTTTCATGCTTTGCGGCGCGACCGGGATCGCCGGATCAAATGGGCAGCTTCGCTCGTTGGATTTACGCTCGTTTTACAGATAACTCTGGGTATCGCGATCGTTCAGATGTCGTTACCGTTGAGTCTCGCAACGGCACATAATGGAATGGCTGCACTGTTGTTGATGGCTGTCATTGTTATGAACCACGCCGCGCGATCCGCCGACTGAGCGAACATGAATACGGTCGTCACTTCACGCCTGAAGAACTACTTCGAGCTTTGCAAGCCTAAAGTCGTCGGGCTGATCGTGTTTACGACCGTCGTCGGGATGTTTCTTGCCACGCCGGACATGGTACCGCCACTTACACTTCTGTATGGAACGCTGGGAATCGGACTGGCCGCTGCTGCGGCGGCTGCCATAAACCACGTACTGGACCGGCGCATCGATGCCGAAATGCAGCGCACCCGCAATCGGCCGCTGCCAACAGGCCAGTTATCGGAAACGGAAGCGAGTACCTTCGCCGCTGCGCTTGGCGTCATCGCGATGGCGATTTTGTGGTGGCTCGTCAATCCGCTGACAGCTTCGTTGACGTTCGCATCGTTGATCGGCTATGCCGTTGTTTATACGGTCTACCTGAAACGTGCAACGCCACAGAATATCGTTATCGGCGGTGCCGCAGGCGCCGCGCCACCGGTTCTCGGCTGGACTGCGGTTACCGGTCAGGTCGACGCCGACGCGCTGCTGCTGTTCCTGATCATTTTCGTGTGGACGCCGCCCCATTTCTGGGCCCTCGCGATCGCCCGCAAAGACGAATACGCCAAGGTAGACATCCCCATGCTGCCGGTAACACACGGCGATGAATTCACCCGTTTGAACATTCTTTTATATACCGTGCTCCTGGTCGTTGTGACGGTGTTGCCTTATCTGACCGGGATGAGCGGACTGCTCTACCTGGCAGGCGCATTGGCACTGGGCGCCGGCTTTCTCTTCTACGCGGTCCGGATGAAGCGCAGCGATGACAAGTCGCTACCGATGAAAACTTTCAGCTATTCTGTCACCTACCTCATGGCCCTGTTCGCATTCCTGCTGGTCGACCACTATTTGATCACGGCGTAGACGAGCGTTCGGGTCAAGTGGGTACATCCGGACACCGGGACGTGGGTAACCAGTTTGGAATGTGCTACGACGAGTGACTACCGCCTATGCCACGCGCCATTATATTTTTGTGGATAGCCACGATTATTGTCGCCGCGATGCTGGCCGTGACTATATACACACAATTTATCGCCAAACCCGGCGACCCGAGCCTGATGGAAACATTGTCAATGGAGGAACCGGCCCCGCCAAAAGGTCTCCTGCTCGAGGATGGCAGCATTGAAATCCATGTGACAAAACGCGAAGACTACGACTTAGGCTTGCGCGAAGTCGGCATTGATCCGGAGGTGCTGAGATCCGCCAGAGTTGAATGGTGGCGGGCTACAGGGCATCCACCCGGAAGATACAATTACGCACCCAATGAACTCGATCACCCTTATTCCCAGTACGACGAACAAAAGCTCGCAACGCTTGTAGCGGCGGGCGATGTTTGGGCGATCTATTACCTCGCGGAGTTTATCCGAACTGAACGCCCCCGCGAGGCCTATGAAAATTTTCGAGAGGCGGCACTGCACGGCTCGATTTATGCCATGACCGAGATCGCGGGCATGTACTACGCGCTGGCAATGACGGTCGGCCGGAAAGGGCGAATGACCGGACCGCTGGACGACACCACTCGTGACCAGATCCGGGAGCTGGTTTCCGGCCGTGAGCCACTGATGGTCCGTTCCGCGGCGTGGAACGCAGCAGCTGGTATCCTGTCACCGCCAAATGTCGAGCGACGCCCTCACCTGGGACCGGGCGCCGGCGACTTGTCTGACGAAGATATCGAGCCGGCCTGCGAAGAAGCCCGTCGAATCGTTGACGAACTCAATACAGAACGTGCCGGGCGGGGACTGCCACCGCTCGAAATTCCGCCAAGACCGACCTTTGATCAGTTCTACCGGGACCAGGCCAACCAGTACTGCGAACCGGTGCCGCCACCAATGAACGTGTCTGGCTGTCGCCACGTTCGCACCGTCTATGTGGGTCATGGGGGCGGATACTCTCTCGAGTGGGTCTGCGCCGGCGTGTCGTAGCATCATGAGTCACGATCCCATACTCGGGCCATTGAACGACGCACAGCGAGTCGCCGTTACGGCTGACCCGAAGCCTGTGCTCGTGCTGGCGGGTGCGGGCAGCGGTAAAACGCGCGTGCTCGTGCATCGGGTCGCGTGGCTCATCCATGAACGCAACGTCTCGCCGATGAGTGTGCTCGCAGTTACTTTTACCAATAAAGCGGCCGGTGAGATGCGCGGCCGTATTGAGCAGCTGCTCGGGATTCCGACGACTGCACTGTGGGTCGGCACCTTTCACGGTCTCGCACATCGGTTGCTGCGGCGGCACTGGCGGGAAGCGGAGCTGCCCGAAAGTTTTCAGATCATCGACTCCGAAGACCAGTACCGGTTGATACGCCGGGTCTTGAAAAACCTCGAACTGGACGAAACGCAGTATTCGCCGAAAGAGCTGCAGTGGTTTATCAACAACCAGAAAGACGAAGGATTACGGCCGCAGCATCTCGATGACGAAGGTGACAGCAATCGCCGCAACTTTGTCTGGATCTACAAGACTTACCAGGAACATTGCGATCGGCTCGGGTTGGTGGATTTCGCGGAACTGTTATTAAGAGCACATGAGCTGTGGCGCAACGACGAAAGATTGCTCGCTCACTACCGCAATCGTTTTCAGTTTCTCCTGGTCGACGAATTCCAGGATACCAACGCGATTCAGTACGCCTGGCTGCGATTGCTGGCCGGCAGCTCGGGTATCCCGTTTGTCGTCGGGGACGATGACCAGTCTATATACCGCTGGCGCGGCGCGCGGGTCGAAAATATTCAGAAGTTCGGCCAGGATTTCCCGGGCACCGAGGTTATCAAACTCGAACAGAACTACCGTTCGACACAGAACATCCTCTCTGCAGCCAATGCCCTGATCGCAAACAACACCTCGCGGCTGGGCAAGAACCTGTGGACCAGTGACAGCAAGGGCGACCTGATCAAATTGTACGCCGCTTACAACGAGCGCGATGAGGCAGACTTTGTCGTCGGGAGGATTGCGGACTGGGCGGCCAACGGTGGACTGCGAGCGGAAGTCGCTGTCCTGTATCGCTCGAATGCACAGTCGCGCGTTTTTGAGGAAGCGTTACTCAACGCCGGTGTTCCTTACAGGGTTTACGGCGGGATGCGTTTTTTCGAGCGCGCTGAAATCAAAGACGCATTGGCGTATTTGCGCCTTACCAATAACCGCAGCGACGATACCTCACTCGAACGCATCATCAACCGTCCGCTGCGGGGTCTCGGCACGCAAACGGTCAACCGCATCCGCGAGGCTGCGAAGGAAAAAAACACGTCGATGTGGCAGGCAGCGCAGTGGCTGGTCGAACAGGGTATGGGCGCACGTGCCGGCAAGGCTTTGGTCGAGTTTTTCCGGCTTATCGACAACATGGACGAGAACACCCGAGTCCTGCCATTGCACGAGCAGGTCGATCACGTTATCGGTGTCAGCGGTCTCGCCGAACACTACCGCAAGGAGAAAGGGGAGCAGAGCGAGACGCGCATCGAAAACCTGGCGGAGCTGGTCAGCGCCGCCAGTAGTTTTGCACCCGATGAAGAAACCGAGTTGCCACCGCTCGGACAATTCCTGGCCCACGCCGCGCTCGAGGCGGGTGAAGGGCAGGCCGAGGCGGGTGACGACTGTGTGCAGCTTATGACCTTGCACTCGGCCAAGGGACTGGAGTTTCCGCTCGTGTTCCTGTGCGGCTTGGAAGACGGTCTGTTTCCACACCAGCGATCGATTCAGGATATCGGGGGCCTGGAGGAAGAACGCCGGCTCTGCTATGTCGGTGCGACCCGGGCGATGAAACAGCTTTACCTGACACACGCCGAGCAACGTCGGCTCCACGGCAGCGACCGGTTTGCTCACCCGTCACGGTTTATCCGCGAGATTCCGGCTGAACTCGTCGAGGAAATTCGACCGCGGATCAACGTCTCACGTCCAGTGACAGCGTCGCGGCCGGGCGGCAACGGTAGTATTAACGGGATAAAGCTCGGGCAGCGCGTGCGGCACGGCAAGTTTGGCGAAGGCATTGTCCTCAACTACGAGGGCGAGGGATCGCAGGCGAGGATACAGGTTAACTTCGATGCCGCCGGCACCAAGTGGCTCGTGATGGCCTACGCCAATCTGGAACTGATGTAGAATAGCGCACCGTCAGGACCGCACATGATCATCATCATTCTAGGCGCCGGCCAGGTGGGGACGACCGCGGCCGAAAACCTCTCCAGCGAAACATCCAACGAGGTCACCATCGTCGACCTGGATCCCGACCGGCTCCGGGAACTCCAGGACCGCCTCGATGTTCGCACGGTGCAGGGTCATGCCGCTTTCCCGGACGTGCTCGAGAGCGCCGGTGCCCGGGATGCAGACATGATCATTGCGCTCACCAACAGCGACGAAACAAACATGATCGCCTGCCAGGTGGCGTACACGTTTTTTCACACGCATATCAAGATTGCGAGGATCCGCGCCGCAGAATATACCGCCGCCGCGAAGAAACTCTTTACTCATGAATCGCTGCCTGTCGACGTCATCATCAGTCCCGAACAGCTCGTTACCGAGTACATCGAACAACTGATTCATTACCCCGGCGCCCTGCAGGTGCTCGACTTCGCCGATGGCAAGGTTCACCTGGTCGCGGTACGCGCCCACAAGGAAGGGCTGCTGGTAGGTCAGAAGCTCAAGACACTCAGGGAACACATCCCCAATGTCGACACCCGGATTGCGGCAATCTACCGCAATAACGACAGCATCCCGGTCGACGGCGAAACCATCATCCACGAACACGATGAAGTATTTTTTATCGCCGCACGCAAGGACATCCGCCTGGTCATGAGCGAACTGCGCAAGCTCGAGGAACCGGTGCGCCGAGTCGTCATCGCCGGCGGCGGAAACATCGGGTTC
>CAZJFQ010000019.1:0-23250 GCA_964545335.1 uncultured Gammaproteobacteria bacterium
TTCGTTACTCTGCATGGCATTGGACGCGGCCTTCGACAGCAGAAAGGTTCCGATTAGATTGATGTGAATGACTTTGGCAAAGAAATCTCCGGCCATCGGCCCATCTCGCCCCAGGACCCGGCCGGCACCGAGAATGCCCGCGCAATTTACGGCCAGTGTAATGCGGCCGAAAGTGTCGCTGGCCTCGACCACGGCCGCGTCGACCTGACTTTCGTCACTCACATCGGTCTTCAGAAAAACGGCCTGTTCGCCAAGTTCCTCTGCAGATTTCCGGCCCAGCTCCGCGTCGACATCGAGCAGTGCAACGCAACCACCGGCGTCGACCACCCGCGCAGCGACCGCACGGCCCAGGCCG
Organism: uncultured Gammaproteobacteria bacterium; assembly: GCA_964545335.1. Classification (GTDB taxonomy): domain Bacteria; phylum Pseudomonadota; class Gammaproteobacteria; order Steroidobacterales; family CAZJFQ01; genus CAZJFQ01. Next base: position 356 of record CAZJFQ010000019.1, read on the forward strand.
GAGGCGCCACCGGACACCACTGCACAGGCTTCGCTCAGATTCATATCAGGTCTCCGTTAATTAAGTTTTACTTTTGCTTTTTGCCGGGCCACAGTCATTTGCCCATGCTTGCTGGCAGGCGCCCTGTTCAATGCATTGCAGATATACAAGCCGGCATCGACGAGCCGCTCCAGATCGATGCCGGTTTCAATTTCCAGTCCATGCAACATGTACACGAGGTCCTCGGTAGCAACGTTGCCGCTTGCACCGCTGGCATACGGGCATCCTCCAAGTCCCGCGACAGATCCATCGACGACTGCGACACCAACGTTCAGGCAGGCCAGAATGTTCGCTAGCGCTTGTCCTCTTGTATCGTGGAAATGGACCGCGAGCGCTGTAATGTCCGTCTTCTCGGCTACCGTGGACAACATGGACTCAGCCGCCCGTGGTGTACCGATGCCGATGGTATCCCCCAGTGATATTTCGTAACAGCCAAGCTCGATGAGCTCGCCGGCGATGTCGGCAACTACACTGCTGTCCACGTCACCTTCGTAGGGACAACCCATAACGCATGAAATATAGCCGCGCATCGGAATATCGCGCGCCCGGGCAAGTTCAGCCACCGGTACGAAGCGCTGCAACGATTCGGCGATCGTGGCGTTGATGTTTTTCTGGTTGAATGTCTCCGACGCCGCTGTAAACAGCGCGATTTCTTGAGCGCCGGCAGCCAGCGCCCGCTGCATACCTTTCTCGTTGGGTACCAATACGGGATAAGTAACATTATTTTTTCGTGCGATGGAGGCCATGACTTGTTCCGCATCTGCAAGCTGAGGAATCCATTTTGGATTGACAAAACTCGTCGTTTCGATTGTGCGAACGCCAGTAGCCGATAACCGGTCAATAAACTTCACCTTCACATCCGTCGAAACAACCTGCAGCTCGTTCTGCAGTCCGTCACGCGGACTAACTTCAACAACTTTTACGTGGGTGGGTGGATTCATTGTCGTTGCTCAGTTATGAAGCGACTCAATGTCAACCAGTGGTACTTCAGCTTCGACCATGTCACCCACATCGTAATATATCTTCCCGACCTGCCCCGAAACACCGGCCTTTAGTGCGTACTCCATCTTCATTCCTTCCAGCACCAGCAGTATTTGGCCCTGATCTACCTTGTCGCCCTCTCTAACCCGCACCGCAACGATACGCCCGGGCATTGGTGACCCGGGATGCGCGGCATCGTCGCCCACCATAGCATCAGTGTCGAATCGGGAGACACGCGTAAGCCTGAACGCACTGTTTTCCACGGCGACAAGACAAGCGTCGTCGTACCGCCAGACCGAGCCGGTGATTATCACCCCATCGCCGGTGATCTTCACTTGGTCCAGGTTGTCGCCGGTCTTTGCCCGATAGTTCTGCCCCTCAGCCCTGACTTCCAGTTCGTCGTGCAGAGGAACAACTAAAAACTCCCGAACATCACCGTTCCTGGCGCGGATTTTGATCGCCAATGCCTGACCTCCGCCAAGTCGCCAGTTGTCGCGAAGGTTCCAGGGTGAGTCGTCTTTGGTATCGCTTGTGGCTGGCGCGACGAGATCCAGTGCAAAGCGCGCTGCAGCCAGCGTGAATGCTGCTTCCGGTGCCGGACCAGCTGCGGCTACCAGCGATCGGAGTTGCGTATCGACATAAGTGGTGTCGAATTCACCGGCGGCAAAGGCTGCATCCGCAGCGATTTGCCGGAGCAGTCGGATGTTGGAGTCCAGACCAAAAATCGAAGTTCCGTTCAATGCGGTCCGGAGCGCTTTAATCGCTGCGGCACGATCTGCTGCATGCACGATGAGTTTTGCAATCATCGGGTCGTAATGAATGCTTATTGCATCGCCGTCGTCGATGCCGGAATCGATCCGCAGATCGCGACCCGTCGGTGGATGTAGAAATCGATGGACACGACCCGTGGACGGCAAAAAATCTTTGTCGGGATTTTCGGCATAGATTCGCGCTTCGATGGCGTGACCCTGGGGCGAAAGGTTTTTCTGAGCCAGGGGCAGCGGCTTACCGCAGGCCACATTCAACTGCCACTCGACCAGATCGAGCCCGGTCACCATTTCGGAAACAGGATGTTCGACCTGCAGACGCGTATTCATTTCAATGAAAAAAAACTCGAGCTCAGCATTCACGATGAATTCGACCGTCCCCGCGTTGATGTAGTCGACTGCCTTTGCAGCGGCTACTGCCGCGTCACCCATTTGCTTACGAAGTTTTTTATTGAGCAATGGTGAAGGTGTTTCCTCGATGATTTTCTGATAGCGGCGCTGAATCGAGCATTCACGTTCAAAAAGATGAATGACCTGGCCATGCACGTCACCAAAAACCTGGAACTCGATATGACGCGGGCGAGACAGGAACTTTTCGATAATCATCCGGTCGTCGCCAAACGCGCTCAAGGCAATCCGGCGGGCCGCTTCAAGGGCGGGGGCAAAACCGGACGAGTCATGTACGACTTGCATGCCTTTGCCGCCGCCACCGGCACTGGGCTTTATAAGTACGGGATAGCCAATGTCGTTCGCAGCGGCCGCCAGCGTAATGTCATCCTGATCTTCTCCGTGATGACCCGGAACTACGGGCACGCCGGCTGATTCCATTAACGACTTGGCAGCCTGTTTGGAACCCATCGCGCGGATGGTTTCCGGCCGCGGTCCGATGAACACCAGACCGGCGTCGTGACAACGCTGGGCGAACTCCGCGTTCTCGGCCAGAAACCCATAACCGGGATGAACGGCCTCGACGTCGTGGGCAACAGCAACAGCGAGCAGGCGTTCCTGATCCAGGTATGAGCGGTCAGCGGGCGGCTGGCCGAGGTAGACGGATTGCTCAGCCAGGCGAACGTGGCGCGCCTGCCGATCTGCGTCCGAATAAACAACCAGTGATTCGATCCCCAGTCGCCTGCAGGTTTCGATGATCCGGCAGGCGATCTCCCCCCGATTGGCGATCAGGACTCGTTTGAACATCGGTACGTCAGGATTTGTCCCAGTCCGGCGCCGTCTTGCTCAGAAAAGCGCTGAGTCCTTGCTGACCCTCGTCCGACGCCCGCAGCCGGGCAATTATCTCGGCGGTGGCCTGACGAAGCGCGGCCCGGGCGTCGTCATCCGGCCCTGCCACGCGACGAATCAGCTGTTTTGCTTGTCCGAGTGCTGTCGGACCGCCTTTGAGCAGCATGCCAATCTGTGCCTCGATCGCCACATCGAGTGCATCCGGCTCGGCAACCTCGTGCACCAGTCCCACCGCCATGGCCTTGTCCGCTGACAATGCTTCACCCGTGAGAAACAACCGGCGGGCCTGACGCTGACCGATAGCAGCGATGACAAACGGAGAGATTACTGCCGGCACAATGCCCAGGCGTATTTCCGTCAGTGCGAACCTGGCGCGTGAACTTGTGATTGCAATGTCACAGCAGGCGACGAGGCCAACGCCACCGCCAAACACGTGGCCGTTAATGCGTGCAATCATTGGTTTTCGGGAGTCGTTGAGCGTGTGCAGCATGTCAGCGAGGCGCAGTGCGTCAGCGATGTTTTCCTCGCGGCTGTAAGCTGCCATCTCGCGCATCCAGCCGATATCGGCGCCAGCCGAGAATGACTTACCTGCTCCCGTGAGTATGATGAGCCGGACGGCGTCGTTTTCATTCACACGCTTGACAGCATTGTGCAGCTCGCCGACGATGACCTGATCGAAAGCGTTATGTTTTTCTGCACGGTTGAGCGTCAGCGTTGCAACACCGCGTGCGTCGATGTCAATAATTACCGGGTTGTCCGACATGATGCGTCGCTCGCTCCCGGCCGCTTACATTCGGAAAATGCCAAAACGACCGTCCGCATCGACCGGTGCGTTCAGCGCTGCGGCGATTGCAAGCGCGAGGACGCGACGCGTGTCCACCGGATCGATGATGCCGTCATCCCAGAGTCGTGCTGTGGCGTAGTAGGGGTGCCCTTGCTCCTCGTACTGGTTCCGGATCTCATTTTTGAACGCGTCTTCGTCGTCTGCCGCCCAACTTTTGCCACGCGCCTCGAGGCTGTCACGCCGGACGGTGGCGAGCACGGTAGCAGCTTGTTCGCCACCCATTACTGAAATGCGTGCGTTGGGCCACATCCACAACATCCGGGCACCATAGGCGCGCCCACACATCGCGTAGTTGCCGGCGCCAAAAGAGCCACCGATGATGACGGTGAACTTCGGCACTGTAGAACAGGCGACCGCGTTGACCATCTTGGCACCGTCCTTGGCGATGCCGGAATTCTCGTATTTCTTGCCGACCATGAAACCGGTTATGTTCTGCAGAAAGACCAACGGTATCCGGCGCCGGTTGCACAGCTGAATAAAATGAGTTCCTTTTAGTGCCGATTCGGAAAACAGGATGCCGTTGTTGGCAACGATGCCGACCGGATAGCCATGCAGGTGAGCAAAACCGCACACCAGGGTCTTGCCGTACAGCGCTTTGAATTCCTGGAACTCGGAGGCATCAACGATGCGGGCGATGACTTCGCGAACGTCGTACGGGTAACGAATGTCCGTCGGCAGGACACCGTAAAGTTCGTCGGTTGGATAGGCTGGTTCTACCGGTACGCGCGTCGCCAGCTGAGCGTTTTTCGTGCGGTTGAGGTTGGCCACAATGTCGCGGGCGATGCCAAGTGCATGGGCGTCAGAGTCGGCGAGATGATCGGTGACGCCGGACTTCCGGCTGTGAACATCACCGCCGCCTAAGGATTCAGCATCGACGATCTCACCCGTTGCCGCCTTGACGAGCGGCGGTCCGCCGAGAAAGATGGTCCCCTGTTCGCGGACGATAATAGCTTCGTCACACATTGCCGGAACGTACGCACCCCCCGCAGTGCACGATCCCAGCACTGCCGCAATTTGGGGAATGCCCGCCGCGGATAGGTTTGCCTGGTTATAAAAGATTCGCCCGAAATGGTCGCGATCAGGAAACACCTCGTCCTGCAGAGGCAAAAATGCACCTCCCGAATCGACGAGGTAGACGCAGGGCAGGTTGTTCTCGGCTGCGATCTCCTGCGCCCGGAGATGTTTCTTTAGTGTTATCGGGAAATACGTTCCGCCTTTTACTGTCGCGTCGTTTGCAACGACAACAACTTCGTTGCCGGCGACCTGTCCGATACCCGTAATAATTCCGGCACACGGCGCCTGATCGTCGTACATGCCCCAGGCCGCCATCGGTGATAACTCGAGAAATGGGCTGCCCTCATCCAGCAACGCTTCAATACGGTCGCGCGGCAGCAACTTGCCGCGGTCGAGATGTTTCTGGCGCGCTTTTTCGCCACCACCCAGCGCCACGGCCGCGGTCTTTTCCCTAAGGTCATCGACCAGACGGACCATCTGTTCGCGGCTGGTCTTGTATTCGGCAGCGCTGGTGTCGAGCTTTGTTTTGATGGCCGGCATCAGACTTGCTCAGATCTCAACGGCGACCGCTGTAGCCTCACCGCCGCCTATACAAAGCGCCGCCATGCCACGTTTGCAGCCGCGCTTGCGCAATGCATGAATCAGCGTGGTCAGAACTCTCGCTCCGGTTGCACCAATGGGATGCCCCAGCGCGCAGGCGCCTCCGTTGACGTTGAGTCTGGCGTGGTCGATGCCGACATCCTTCATCGCCGCCATCGCAACGCATGCAAAAGCTTCATTGACTTCGTACAGGTCCATATCCGTGGCCATCATGTCCAGTTTTTCGAGCAACAAACGGATTGCCGAAACCGGCGCGGTCGTAAACCACTCCGGTGCATGTGCGAAACTGCCGTGACTAACAATGGTGGCCAGCGGTTTGATTCCACGCTTCTCGGCTTCGCTGCGTCTCATCAAGACCAGCGCCGCCGCTCCATCCGATATGGACGATGAACTTGCTGCCGTCACGGTGCCGCCATCTTTTTTAAAAGCCGGCCGCATGGTCGGAATCTTGTCCAGGTCGCAGCGACCGGGCTCCTCGTCTTCATCAACCGTTGTGTCGCCTTTGCGGGTTTTCACTTTGACGCCTACGATTTCAGCCCTGAAGTCACCGTTTTTCGTCGCCGTTAACGCGCGCTTCACGGATTCTATGGAGAAGTCATCCTGCTCTTCACGTGTGAAGCTGTATTTGTCTACACATTGTTCGGCAAAGTGTCCCATCATGTTGCCGTCGTACGGGTTCTGCAGGCCGTCAAAAAACATGTGGTCCAGGATTTCCTGGTGCCCCAGGCGATAGCCAGCTCTCGCTCGCGGCAACAGGTACGGCGCATTGGTCATGGATTCCATGCCGCCGGCCACGACGATGCTCCCTGACCCGGCAGCGATCAGGTCGTGACCCATCATGACGGCTTTCATGCCTGAGCCGCACACCTTGTTGATCGTCGTACACCCGACGCCGTCCGGGATGCCCGCTCCCAGTGATGCCTGACGGGCCGGGGCCTGACCGAGCGCGGCGGGCAGGACGCAACCCATAATCACCTCGCTGACATCATCACCGGCAAGACCGCTGTCAGCCAGTGCTGCGGCAATCGCTGCAGATCCTAATTCTGGTGCACTGACCGGGGACAGCGCTCCCTGAAAAGAACCGATTGGCGTACGGCGCGCTGCTGTAACAACAATTGGATCACTAGTCATCTAAAGTCCTGAGTCTTGAGTCCTGAGCAAGCGGTGCAACGGCGCCGGCTTTTCTTTTCACCATTCACTACTAATGATTCGTGGTTCTTTTTTCGACCGCGTCTTAATCGGATGCGGTTGCCTTAAGCAGCTCGCGCCCTATCAGCATGCGCCGGATTTCCGTGGTTCCGGCACCAATTTCATAAAGCTTCGCGTCGCGCAGAAGACGCCCAGCGGGATACTCATTGATATATCCGTTGGCACCCAGACTCTGAACTGCTTCCAATGCAACAGTGACTGCGTCACGAGAACTCATCAGGAGACAGGCGGCAGCATCCTGCCGTGTTGGGAGCTTCTGATCAAACTGTGCCGCTACCCGATAAGCAAAGGCCCTGGCCGATTGTAAAGCGGTATACATGTCGGCAAGCTTGCCCTGCATGATGCCGAAATTGCCAATTGCCTTACCAAATTGTTTTCGCTCGTTGAGATACGGAACCACCAGGTCCATGCAGGACTGCATGATACCGATCGGACCACCTGTGAGGACCAGACGCTCTGAATCAAGACCACTCATAAGAATGTAGACGCCTTGATTCACCTCACCGAGAACGTTGTCGTCTGATATCTCGCAATTATCGAACACGAGCTCGCACGTGTTGGACCCGCGCATTCCCAGTTTGTCGAGTTTCTGCGCTGTGCTGTAGCCAGCGAAGCCCTTTTCGACGAGGAAGGCTGTAATCGATTTCGGTTCGGCATCCTTTGGTGCGGTTCGCATATAAACCACCACGACCTGCGCCTCCGGGCCGTTCGTGATCCACATCTTCGAGCCATTGGCGATCCAACCGTCGCCCTTCTTTTCGGCATGGCAGGTCATCGAGCCGACGACATCGGAACCGGCGCCCGGTTCCGACATGGCCAGCGCACCGACCCACTCGCCACTGCAGAGACGGGGCAGAAAGCGTTTCCGCTGCTCGTCGGTGGCATGGAGATAAATATTGTTCAGGCAAAGATTCGAATGCGCCGCATAAGACAGACCGACGGAGGCCGACGCTCGTGAGATCTCCTCCATGGCGACGACGTGTGCAACATATCCCATGCCGGTACCGCCATACGCCTCGGGGATCGTCATGCCGAGCAGTCCGAGTTCGCCGAACTTCGGCCAAAGATCCTGGGGGAATTCGTTCGATTCGTCGATTTCGGCCGCACGAGGCGCAATCTCATCCTCGGCGAACCGGCGCACGGTGTCACGCAACAGGTCGATGTCTTCGCTGATACTGGTGTTGTACACACTCACGATCTGATTCTCACACTGTATGCGCGATTGCGGCTCAGAATGTTTTGGCCGCATGCGGCGCGCGTCCGGTCAGCCGGTCTTTGAACTGTTTTGTGTAGGGAAGCTTGATCTTGCCGAGCTTCTGGATTCGCTCTTCAGCGAGCCGGTCTGCCGCCTGCCACGATGGAATGCCGTCACGGTCTGCAATCCGGAAGATATTGCCGATGATGTTGAAAATGTTGCTGACCGTCCGGTAGGCCCGTTCGCGGTCATAACCCTGTAATTCAATCGCCACGTTCATCAGACCACCGGCGTTGATGGCAAAATCCGGACCGTAAAGTATGCCGCGCTTTTCCAACTCGGTACCCATTTCGTTGGTTTCAAGCTGATTGTTCGCACTGCCGGCAACAATCTCGCATTTTAATCTCGGCAAGGTGTTGGCATTGATTATGCCCCCCATGGCACACGGCACAAAAACCGTGACATCAGCGTCGTAAATCTGATCGATGGGAACACTTTCAACACCGAGTTCATCGATGGCCTGCTGGACACGATCATCATTGATGTCGGATACGAAAACTTTTGCGCCGGCCTCGCGCAATAATTTGGTCAGATAGTAGCCGACACTACCTACACCCTGAACTGTAAAGCTTGCTTTGCTGATATCGTCGTGCCCGAAACGCTTGACCAGACACGCACGAATCCCCTGCATCGTGCCGTAGGCTGTAAACGGCGACGGATCTCCGCTGCCACCAAACGCCTGGTGGACACCGACGACCCGGTCCGTCTCCTGATAGATGTAGTCCATGTCTTCGACGGTCGTGCCGACATCTTCGGCAGTGATGTAACGGTTGCCCAGCGAGCCAATGAAACGCCCCAACGAGCGAAAAAGTTCCTCGCTCTTGTCCGTTTCCGGATCGCCAATGACAACCGCCTTGCCACCACCGAGGTTTAGTCCGGCGACCGCGGCCTTGTAGGTCATACCACGCGACAGGCGTAGTACGTCCTTGAGTGCCTCTTCTTCACTGGCGTAGGGCCACATTCGTAGGCCCCCCAGCGCCGGGCCAAGTACAGTGTTGTGGATGGCGACGATGCATTTCAGGCCGGTGCACTTGCTGTTGAAAAAAGCCACTTCCTCGTGGCCCATCTTTTCCATGGTCTGAAACAGGTCCATCAAAGCCTCCATTCAATGCCCGGGCAGATCGGTGTTACCTGTCGCGCGCCGGCACGGAAAATGCCGTTCTGCCGCTCGGGAAATTTGCGGCCAGGCAAAATCGACTGCGCGTCAGGTGACAACGGCTGCGGGGCGGTTGCGGTGTCTGATGACGTCAGACCTGTTTGGTTTGTGGCACCCCGCAGCGGCGACACATTATAGACGCAAGGGACCCGGCGCCCTTAAACAACTGTTTGAATATTGCGGCGCAGCATCGAAAAAGCCCATAGATAAGGCGGTTGACACGGTCAAAGAGTGAGACGGGGATTGCCGTTATAATGGCCCGGTTCCCGATCCTGAGGGCCAAACGCGGGGCGGCGTTGCAGCGCCGCAATCCGACTACCCGATCTGACGATCAATACCAGGCATTGATTACCGGTCAGAACCAGCCAATGAGTACAGCAGCCAAGGAAATCAAAGCCCCGGCAAGCGCCGCCCAAAGGTCACCGCTGCGCGTTGTGACGGCGGCTTCGCTGTTTGACGGCCACGATGCGGCGATCAACATCATTCGCCGGCTGATCCAGTCCGGGGGGGCAGAGGTCATACACCTGGGTCATAACCGCAGTGTCGCGGAAATCGTTGATGCTGCAATCCAGGAAGACGCGGACGCCATCGCCTGCAGCTCATACCAGGGTGGCCACAACGAGTACTTCCGGTACATGGTGGACATGCTGAAGGAGCGAGGGGCGGCGCACATACGTGTTGTTGTCGGCGGCGGCGGCACGATTTCACCGCCGGAGATCGAAGCGTTGCAGGCCTACGGCATCGAAAAGGTGTACAGCGCCGAGGACGGCATGCGGATGGGTCTCAAGGGCATGATCGATGATGTATTTCGACGCGTGCGGGCCGATCAGAAACCGGGCTTCGAACCCGGGCCGTTGACACCGGATGACCAGCCGGGTATTGCGCGGGCCATTACGGTGCTGGAGGAGGCCGCTGATGAACCGTCCCGATTGGAAGGACTGAGACGCAAATGGCAGGAAGTGGGCAGTGACGCACCGATAGTCGGCATAACGGGGACCGGCGGCTCGGGCAAGAGCAGCATTACTGATGAATTGCTAAATCGATTTACCAGGAATTTCGACGATCTCAATATTGCGGTAGTCGCCATGGATCCGACACGTCGGCGCTCAGGCGGCGCACTGCTCGGTGATCGCATTCGCATGAACAGCCTGCGCGGCAGCCGCATCTTCATGCGGTCGCTGGCTACCCGCAGACGTCATCTGGCGACCAGCGAACATTTGCAGGACATTGTCCGGTTGCTCAGGTTTGCGGGCTTCGATCTGATCATCGTGGAAACCGCTGGAATAGGGCAGAGCGATACTGAAATTATCGACCTCGTCGATCTGTCCTTGTACGTAATGACCAGCGACTACGGTGCCGCGAGCCAGCTCGAGAAGATCGATATGATCGATTTCGCCGACCTGATTGTGCTCAATAAGTTTGAAAAACGGGGCAGCGAAGACGCATTGCGGGACATTCGCAAGCAGTGGAAGCGAAACCACCAGGCGTTTGCGGCGGACGACGCACAGATACCGGTCTATCCAACCATCGCCAGTCAGTTCAACAATCCGGGCGTGAACCGGCTGTTTTTTGATCTTCTGAATGCGCTCGGAGACCAGGGCGACACTGACCGCTGGAGCCGGCCGACGATGGAAATGCCGCAGGGGCATCCGGAACAGTCGATTGTGCCGCCGCAACGGGTCCGTTATCTGGCCGAGATCGCCGAAAACGGCCGGGCACTGGCGCAGGATATTGAGCGCTACTCCGCAGCAGCGGGTCGGGCGTTCGTATGTTATCGGGCGCTGGATGTCATCGGTGACGACAACCTGCCTGCACCGCTCGAGCCGTTTGATCGCGGGACACTCGAGGCCGGTGAGGAAAGTGTCAAAAAGCTGCGCCGGCAATACAACGACTCGGTGTCGGAAATACCCGAAGTTGCCAGACAGATGCTCAAGGAGTGGCCGGAGCGTAAGGCGCAGACAGAAACCGAACAGTACCGATATACGGTCCGCGGCCGTGAGATCAGCGGCGACAACTACAGCGAAAGCTTGAGTCATCTTAAGATTCCAAAAATCGCAGCGCCCGAATTCTCGGACTGGGGCGAGCTGCTGCGCTTTCTGCTCAAGGAAAATCTGCCCGGCGCTTACCCATATACCGCCGGCGTCTATCCCTACCGGCGCGAGCAGGAGGACCCGACCCGGATGTTTGCCGGCGAAGGAACAGCGGAGCGAACTAATCGTCGATTTCATTATGTCGCGGCCGGCCATGCCGCCAACCGGCTCTCGACTGCCTTCGACTCGGTCACCCTTTATGGCGAAGATCCGGACAAGCGACCGGATATCTACGGTCGCATCGGCAACTCCGGCGTGTCCATTGCGACGCTGGATGATATGAAACGGTTGTATTCCGGATTTGACCTCGCCGATCCGGCGACCTCGGTATCGATGACAATCAACGGGCCGGCACCCATGATTCTGGCTATGTTTATGAATACGGCCATCGACCAGGCGGTCGAACGTCAGCTCCGGACCGATGGACGATGGGACGATGCGCAGAAAAAGATTGCCGGGCTTTTCAACGACAGTGAGCCACCGCGGTATCGGGGCAGCATGCCGGAAGGCCACGACGGTCACGGCATCGGGCTCCTGGGTGTCGCCGGCGACAAGCTCGTCGATCAGGAGACCTACGCAAGAATCCGTGCCGAAACGCTCTCGAGGGTTCGCGGTACTGTGCAGGCGGACATCCTCAAGGAAGATCAGGCCCAGAACACGTGCATCTTCTCGACGGAATTCGCTTTGCGCATGATGGGCGATGTCCAGGCATACTTTGTCGACAACCATATCCGCAATTTTTACAGCGTGTCCATCAGCGGGTATCACATCGCAGAAGCCGGTGCGAATCCCATCAGTCAGCTCGCATTTACGCTCGCCAACGGTTTTACGATCGTCGAGTATTACCTGAGCCGGGGCATGAAAATCGACGATTTTGCCCCCAATCTGAGTTTCTTTTTCTCCAACGGCATGGACCCGGAATACGCTGTTATCGGGCGGGTTGCGCGGCGCATCTGGGCCCGCGCGATGCGAAATATCTATGCGGCGGGTTCGCGCAGCCAGATGCTCAAATACCACATTCAGACTTCCGGTCGCAGTCTTCACGCGAAAGAGATTCAGTTCAACGATATCCGCACGACACTGCAGGCGTTGTACGCATTGTTTGACAACTGCAACAGCCTGCATACCAATGCATACGACGAAGCGATTACAACGCCTACCGAAGAATCCGTTCGGCGGGCCGTGGCCATCCAACTCATAATCAACAAGGAGTTGGGTTTAAATAAGAATCAAAATCCTCTGCAGGGTTCATTCATCGTCGACCGCCTGACCGACATCGTGGAGGCCGCCGTCTATGACGAGTTCGAACGAATTTCTGAGCGCGGCGGCGTGCTCGGAGCCATGGAAAATATGTATCAGCGGGGCAGGATCCAGGATGAGAGTCTTTATTACGAGTCTCTTAAACACGACGGGTCGTTGCCTCTGGTCGGTGTCAACATGTTTGAACCGGAACGCAAGGGTACGCCGGCTGAAATTGCGGCAGCGGAGCTGATTCGATCGACGGAGGAGGAAAAGCAGGATCAGGTAGCAGCAACCGTCGCCTTCCGAAAACACCATGACACCGAGGGCCGGGAGGCGCTGGCTCGCCTGCAGCGAGTCGCTTCGACCGGCGGCAATATTTTTGAAGAACTGATGGCAACAGTAAAGGTCTGTTCGCTAGGTCAGATTTCACATGCACTGTATGAAGTCGGCGGACAATATCGCCGCAATATGTAACACGGCCAGTTGGTGCCGGCAGCCGTATCGAGAGCCGGCTATTTCATAAGACTTTCAGGGAGTTGAGTATGCGCCCGTGTATACGTCAGACGGGCGACCCGGACCGGCCATTTCTTTTTTTTCGGGCGGCTTTCTGCTAGATTTCTGCGAGTCCGGAGCGGCTTTCCCCGCCTCAGAATAATTACAAGAGAAAGGTATTCTCATGCACAAAACGAACACCGTGCGCCCGGGGCTGATTCTGGCCCTGGCCGGGACCACGGCGCTGCTTGTCGGGTTGACCACCAGCGTTGCTTCGGAGCAGACCCTGAACCAGTCGCTGCAGATCACCGCCGGGACCGGTCAGGATTCGGCACGCACCCAGACCCGGATTGCGCAGCTGGCAGATGAAACGCAGGAGCTTCTCGGCGAGTTCCGGGTAACCCTCCAGCAGCTTGACCGCCTCCGGCTGTATAACGCTCACCTGCAGCGGCTGGTCACTGATCAGGAGCATGAAAAGACGGATATCGATCGTCAGTTGACGGATTTTGAGATCGTCGAGAAGGAGATCGTGCCTCTGATGCAGGACATGATTGACTCGCTCGACCGTTTCTACCGGGCCGATGTGCCGTTCCTGCCAGACGAACGCGATGATCGCATCGAGAAGCTGCGGAACAACATGGATCGTTCGGATATGACGATCTCGGAAAAGTACCGGCAGATCATGTCGGCGTACCAGATCGAGACCGATTACGGTCGCACCATGGAGGCCTATGACGGTCGACTGGTTGTGGACAATAGCGGCACACCCCGCGAGGTGTCCTTCTTGCGAGTCGGGCGAGTGCTGCTTGCCTATCAGACCACGGATCGCGAGCACACCGGCTATTGGAGCAAGACCAGTCGCGAGTGGCAGGCGTTGCCTGGCAGCTACCGTCGATCCATAACCGACGGCTTGCGCATTGCACGTAAACAGTCGGCGCCCAGCCTTCTCCGATTACCGATCCCCGGCCCGGAGGCAGCACAATGAAAAACAGAACTCTGCTTTGTGGCTTGATAGTTGGTTTGACCACCAGTGTGGCGATTGCCCAGGAAACGGCTGCGCCACCGCCCCCGCCGCCGGACCCACATGCGCAGCTGCTGCGTGACGCGCGACGCTACGGTCAGGAGCTACGTGCGGAAAACCAGCAGCGACTGAATGACTTCAGACGCGATCGAAACCGGCAGGTGGCTCTGTTGAACAATGCAAAAGCAGAGCTGGCACGTGAAGAGGCCCGCAGCAACCGTCTCAAGACAGCATTCGATCAGAACGAAAGGGAACTTGAGCAGCTGTCCGAGACACTGCGTATCCGCGTCGGCGACATGGGTGAGTTATTCGGAGTCGTGCGGCAGGTGGCCGGCGACAGCAAGGGCATCATCGATGCTTCGCTTATCTCAGCCCAGTTTCCGGAGCGCGGTGACGTCGCATCACGGCTGGCACAGATCAAGGGACTGCCATCCATCAGTGACCTGAATGATCTCCGCGAGTTGCTCCTGACTGAAATGGTCGAGTCGGGTCGGATCCCGCGCTTTCGAACTGAAATCGCCGCGGCGAACGGCGAACCGATCAATGCCGAGGTGGTGCGGGTTGGCTCGTTCAACGTGATCTACGGCGACGAGTTCCTGAGATACAACCAGACCAACCGTTCACTGAGCATCTTGCCACGGCAGCCCGAGCGCCGCTATCGAAGTATGGCGGAAGATCTTTTTGACGCAGCGCCGGGCGAACAGATTGCCATGGCCGTTGACCCCAGCCGCGGCAGTTTGCTCAGCGCGATCATCGACGCGCCCAACGCCTGGGAGCGGGTCCAGCAGGGCAAGTTGGTTGGATACATCATCATTGTCCTCGGTATCCTGGGCATTCTGATTGCCATCGAGCGGTGGATGACGCTGACGACGGTCGGCAAGAAGATGCGCGCGCAGTTGCGGCAGAAAGCTCCGGATCCCGGCAACGCACTGGGCCGGATACTCTCGGTTTATCACGACAACAAGGACATCGACACTGAGACGCTGGAATTGAAGCTCGACGAAGCGATTCTGAAGGAAACGCCAAAACTTGAAAAGCGACAGGGGTTTATCAAAATCCTGGCCGCTGTCGCGCCCCTGCTTGGGCTGCTGGGAACGGTTACCGGCATGATCGAGACGTTCCAGATGATCACGCTGTTTGGCACGGGTGATCCGAAACTGATGGCGGGTGGTATCTCACAGGCACTGGTAACGACCATGCTGGGACTGTTTGTCGCCATTCCGCTGGTGCTGCTGCACAGCTTTATCGCGAGCAAGAGTAAGACATTGATCGAAATCCTCGAGGAACAGAGCGCCGGCATGATCGCGTCACACTCCGAGAGAGGGCTGTGATGATATTTGTCGACTTCTTCATTACTATCCGCGATTTTTTTGAACGCGGTGGTGATGTGTTGTGGGCAATATTTTTCGTCACCATCCTGATGTGGACGCTCATAATCGAGCGAGCATGGTTCTATTACGGGGTGCTGCCTGAGAAAATTCGCGAGACAGTCGATCTGTGGGAACGCCGTGATGACACGTCATCGTGGTTTGCGCGCCGGATCCGGGATCAGATGATCTCTACTGTGTCCATCGAGGCGCATCGTTTTATCCTGGTTATCAAGACGCTGATGGCTGTGCTGCCACTGCTTGGACTGCTTGGGACGGTGACCGGCATGATCGAAGTGTTCGACGTCATGGCGGTGGCCGGAACGGGTAACGCCCGCCTGATGGCAGGCGGTGTGTCCAAAGCGACGATACCAACCATGGCCGGACTCGTGGCCGCTCTTTCGGGCCTGTATCTGGTCACGTTCCTGGAACACAAAGCCGACGCGCAAATAGAAGTCGTGGAAGACCGGCTGGTTCAGCGATAGCGGACCCGATTAGGAGCCAGTCATGCGACGAAAACTGCGACGAGGCGACGACGAGGCGGAGATCAACATCACACCGATGCTCGACATCGTGTTTATTATGTTGATTTTCTTTATCGTCACGACCTCGTTCGTCAAAGAAATCGCGATGGATGTCAATCGCCCGAGCAACGCTCCGGTCCAGGAGAAAAAACTTTCCGAAATCATCGCCGTGGAGATCTCCGCAACCGGTGAAATCCTAATACAAAAGAGGGTCACGGATATCCGGGCGGTACGGGCGAATATCGAAAGTGCGCTGGCCTCGAAACCGGATGCCAGCGTCGTCGTGGTGTCACATCGGGAAGCCGATGCCGGGCTGCTGGTGCAGGTGATCGATCAGGCCCGCGTGGCCGGTGCGGAAAACGTCTCGCTCGCAGCTGCCGCGCGCTGATTTGACCCCGGCAACCGCCAACCCACGTTAGACAAGGAGCAGCGGATCAGACAAAGAACAGGACACCACATTGCGAAGCAGAACCCGGAGGTCGGTTTCAACGCAGAACGTCGGGATGACCCCGCTACTGTATGTGGTCTGCATACTTCTGATCTTTTTCATGATAACAACCTTGTTTATCAAGGAGTTATCGATCGATCTTAAGCAGGCGTCGCAAGCCCCGGCCGACCTCGATAAACGGCTGTTACTATCAGGATTGGGCAGAACGGCCAGATTTTTGTACAGTCAAGAGCTGTAGGCATTGGAGTTCTGCGGTCCGCCGGTTTGGAGGCGGCGCTGGCCGCAGGTAATGGGCCCGGAACGGTCATCATTGCCGAGCGCCGTGTGAATGCGGGTCTGATGGTCAGCGTACTCGATCAGGCGCGGCTGAGCGGGATTGACGATATTTCCCTGGCGGGGAAACGCTAGAGCCCTGAGGAATCTGTTGAGCTGATGGCGAGAACACACGCAGCAACCGACGAAGAAACTGAAATCAATATCACGCCTATGCTGGATATTGTTTTTATCATGCTGATCTTCTTTATCGTCACCACTTCGTTTATCAAAGAGACGGGTGTGGAGGTCAATCGACCCACAGCGTCCACGGCGCTGCCCAAGCCACGCGGCAATATCATGATAGCCATTACGGCCACCGATCAGATCTGGATGGATAAGCAACCGGTGGCGATTGGGGAAATCCGCAATATGGTCGAGTCGGCCCTGGCGGAAAACCCGGAAAGCACAGTTATCGTGATCACAGACAAGGAAGCTTCGACCGGCGTCGTGATCGATCTAATGGACCAGGTTCGGCTCGGCGGTGTGTCGAACATCGCCATCGCCGCTGAAGAGGGTGCAGGTTAACGATGAGAATCTTTCTATCAGTTGCAGCCGGTGTCGTAATGGGTCTCCTGCTCTTTTTTCTGATGTCCAGCCTCATTGCCGGTGCCCAGGGGTACGATCGGAATCGGGACAGAGGCCATGTCGTTGATTTCATCCGCGTCCGCAAGGACGAGCTGGATCAAATCAAGGAACGGACGCCGCCCAAGAAGCCACCGCCCCCGAAGAAACCGCCACCGCCGCCCAAGGTAAAGGTAGCGAGCCAGAACAAACCGCCGCCGATGAAGATACAGATCGAAACGCCGCGGATGGACCTCGCGATGGGGGCGGGGCCGTTCCTTGGCAGTTGGAGCCCGGGTGATCCGAGTTCGGAAGGTGAGGCGATTCCCATTGTTCGCATCCAGCCACAGTATCCCCGCGAAGCACTGATAAATGGTTACGAGGGCTGGGTTCAACTCGAGTTCACCATTCAAGAGGATGGCAGCGTTGACGACGTGCACGTGGTCGATTCCAAGCCCAGGCGGATGTTTGATCGCAATGCGATGCGCGCCCTGTATCGGTGGAAATTCAAGCCGAAAATTGTCGATGGTAAAGCCGTAAGCCGCCGCGCCAGCCAGCGCATTGAATTCAGGCTGGAATCCGGCGGATAGGGGGCTGCCGATGTTTTGCAAAATAATCGCCGGATTGACTCTGACGGCTTGTCTTGGCGGCTGGACTGTGATTGCCGTGGCCCAGGACCCGGGGGTTGTTCCACACGGCATCAAGGAGCGCGACCCGGTCCAGGCATTGATGAGTGAACGCACATTTAAACGGCTGGCCTCGATCCATGAGTCGCTTGGGGCCAGGAAATACCAGGAGGTGGTCGACAAGCTCAAGGTTCTGGAAAAGGCCCGTCTCAGCAACTACGAGGACGCCCTGATCGTGCAGACCTACGGGTTTGTCTACGCCCAGCAGGGCGATTATCCCAGAGGAATACAGTACTTCGAGCAGGCCATCGCGTTGGATGCGTTGCCGGACGCAGCACAGCAGGGAATGCTGTTTTCGCTGGCGAGCCTTTTGACCGGTGAGCAGCAATTTCAGAAGTCTATCGATACGTTGATCGAGTGGTTTGCTTACGAGCTCGATCCCAATGCCTTGTCTTACATACTCATGGCGACCAATTATGTGGAGATGGAACGCTACCGCGAAGCGCTGCCCTACGTGCGTACCGCTATTGCCACGAACACGAGCAAGCCGAATCAATCCTGGTATCAGCTGGAGGCGGCGATCCATTTTGAGCTGAGCGACTACGCCGCTGCCGCGGCTACGATGCGCGCGATGCTGACGCATTGGCCCGACAAACTGCAGTTCTGGGAAACGCTTGCCGGTGCCTACCAGGAGCAGAAGAAGGACTGGGACGCTCTCGCGACGCTCACCCTCGCCTACCAAAAGGGTCTGATCACCGACGAGAAAAAGCTTTTGAATCTCGCGCGGCTGAATATCTTCCTGGAGGATCCGTACACGGCCGGCAGGTTACTAGAAAAAGAGATGCAGGCGGGTCACGTGGCGCGGACGCAAAAGAATCTCGAATTGCTGCTCACCGCCTGGAAAGGATCGCGAGAATTTGAAGCAGCGATCGCGGTCATCGACCAGATCGCGCCAATGACCAGAGACGGGGAGTACTACCTCGAAAAGGCCCAACTCTATTCCGAGCGAAACATGTGGGAGGAAACCATCTCCGCAGCGCTGCGGGCTATCGACCGCGGCGGCCTGAAACGGCCAGGTACCGCTCATGTAGTCCTTGGGCAGGCCTATACGGAAATCCAGCAATACCGGAAGGCGCTGGATGCTTTTGCCTTGGCGCAGCGGTATGACAATAACTCCCGCAAGATCGCACGGGGCTGGATCGACTATGTCCGCGACCGGATGAACGCCGCGTCAACGCAATCCGGTCCGTAGCAATCACCAATACGGACGATCTCACGGGCCCGCTTTGAGCGGGCCGTGTTGCTCTGTGTGGACGTGAGACAGGTCCGGTTCCCCCGTTTCAGCAAGTATTTGCTGCCGGGCACAATCTCTTAACGCGGCGATGTCACTGCTCTGGTCTCCTGCGACAAAGATCGCCGGCAGGATACGTACCTCGACGCGGCCGGGGCATGGCAGCAGGCAATCCGCCGGCAAGAGAGCCCTGGTGCCCCGGATGACTGTTGGAACCACAGGTAGCCGGGAACGCGCGGCAGCGACAAAGGCTCCGGCATGGAAACGTCTCAAACCCGGTTCAGCCCGGAACGTGCCCTCGGGAAAGAATGCCAGGGCCTGGCCGCTGCTGGCCGATCTCAGGAACCGGCGCGCATCTACTGCGCTGCGGCGGTAATCAAACCGATCGACAAACTGTGAACCGAGGCGGCGCAACATCAGATGCACGCCGGGCACACTGGTAACCTCCCGCTTGATAACGAAACTGAATACCGGTGGCAGAGCGGCGGTCATCACAATGCCGTCCAGGTAGCTGGCGTGGTTCGAGACGACGATACAGGATCCCTCCGGAATGTTGTGCAGACCTCGTGTTTCCAGCGGGATGCCGGCGAGCCGAAAAATCAGCCGGGCGGTGAAACGCGCAATACGCCGCCTCCGATCGAATCCCGGCATGACAGCCACCAGCAACAGGGCCGGTATGGTAGTCAGAAAAAACACGGCCCAGAACCAGAGTCCGAACAGTCGATGGAGGAGTTTTCGAATCACGTCGGGCAGTGGACAAAGAACGGTGAGAAATTTTCGAATGGATCGGTTTTGGCCGTTGCACTGAATTCTGTGAACTGTGTCACTTTATGTTAATTGTATGGCAATTTTTGTGACAGCCGTCACGGCTGGCCCAAATGGCCCCAAGCATACTGGGCCCGCAACCTGGGAGGAGCTTGGTCACGCATGTCTGGCCATGCCCGCGCCCGGGCGGAGCAATACCGGTACCTGCCCGAACATAATCTGGCCGGACTCCGGTTGACGACGTGAAGACGAAGCGAACCGAAAGCCCAGGGATAGAGGGCTGACCAAGGATGTTGGAGTAGCGCTGTATGAGTTCTGCTGTGGTTTCTCCGCCAAGCTCTGCAATGAAGTCCAAAGTCGCCGAGAAATCGGATCTCGAAAATACAATCGACCGCTTTCTTGATGCGATCTGGATGGAGCGTGGGCTGTCGGCGAACACACTGTCGGCCTATCGTGCCGATCTGATGGCGTTGGGACGCTGGATTCGCGAGCGTGATGTCGGAATCGGCAAGTCCATCCGCAGTGATCTGCTCGATTTCATTGCCTGGCGTGTAGAGCAGGGTGCCCGACCGAGGTCAACCGCAAGGCAGTTGTCGAGCTTTCGGCGATTCTTCAGGTATCTGCTTAGGGAGGGTGTGATCGCGGAGGATCCAACGGCCCGGATCGCAATGCCCAAGATCGGCCGCTCGTTGCCTATCTCACTGACCGAAGAGGAAGTCGAATCTTTGCTCAATGCCCCGGACACAGTCGAACCTCTGGGGCATCGCGACCGAACCATGCTCGAGTTACTCTATGCCACCGGGTTAAGAGTGTCCGAGCTGATCAATCTGCGCCGCGGGCAGATCAATCTGAACCAGGGTGTATTGCGGATCGTAGGCAAGGGTGATCGCGAACGGCTGATACCGCTCGGCGAAGAATCCCAGGATTGGCTTGAACAATACCTCAAGGGCGCACGTGTTGAGATTCTGCTGGACCGGCAAACAGACTACCTGTTTCCAACCCGGCGCGGTGATCGGATGACCCGCCAGGCTTTCTGGCACATCATCAAACGCTACGCACGCAAAGCGGGGATAAAAAAGAAGCTGTCACCGCATACCGTCCGGCATGCATTTGCAACCCACCTGCTGAATCACGGTGCGGATCTCAGAGTAGTGCAGATGCTCCTGGGTCACAGCGATTTGTCGACCACGCAGATCTACACGCATGTGGCGCGCGAGCGCCTCAAGGATCTCCACTCGGAACATCACCCGCGCGGCTGAATCGGCCGGTTTCAATGGGCAAAACCTCGAACTTGCGGCGGATTCAGGGCCGGGACGCTCATTGTGCCTGTGCTAAACTGCGCCCCCGCGATGGCTGGCCACGTGTGATGAACCAAGTCCGACCGGTAGTGTCAAATTCGCGCGGACAGTTCTTACATCCTGATCAACAACCACGAAAGCTCTCAAACCATGCCATCGATTAAATCGGCCACGGTCACTCTCCTTGCGTCTCTCGCGTTGTTTGTCGCGGTAGCGGAGGATACCGCTGCCGGTGAAGATCCGCGGGTGTTGATAGCGGGCGAGCTAAAGGGTGTGGAACCGGAGGACGTCAACCCCAGTCCGATCGACGGTGTATGGGAAGTAGCTGTGGGTCCGCATCTGATCTACGTCACTGAAGATGCGAAGTACCTGGTCAAGGGTGAAATCATCAAGCTTGAGGGGTACGTCAACATTACTGAAATGCGGCGCAGTAAAGCACGGCTTGAGGCGCTCAGGGAAATCGACGAAAGCCGGATGATCGTCTTTTCACCACCCGGCGAGACACGAGTTACCCTCACCGTGTTTACCGACATCGATTGTCCATATTGCCGTAAATTGCACCAGGAAATGGCCGAGCTCAATGCTCTCGGTGTTGAGGTACGCTACCTTCTGTACCCCCGCACAGGCCCGGGATCCGCATCCTGGAATAAAGCGGATGCGGTGTGGTGTTCGCACGATCGCAATAAAGCTCTGACGCTCGCAAAGTCGAGTGACAGCAACTGGCCGGGCACCGAACCGGCCGAATGCGCCGGGTCACCGGTGCACGAACACTGGGAATTGGGTCAGCTGGTCAACTTCCGTGGTACACCGGCCATCATCACCGACACCGGCCAGATGTTTACCGGCTATCTGCCGGCCCCGCAGCTTCTTGAATACGCGCTTGCGCTCGATGCGCAGGCAGGCGCCGAATAGCTACCGCTCGAGCAGATGTAACTTTTCCTTGACGTCTTCCCATTCGGCGGCGTCTTCCGGCGGTTTCTTCATTTCAGTGATAACCGGCCACGATTGAGAAAGTTCTTTGTTGAGTTCCAGAAATTTTTCTTGACCTTGCGGTACCTCTTCGTCCGAATAAATGGCGTCAACCGGGCATTCCGGCTCGCATAGTGTGCAGTCGATACATTCTTCGGGATCGATAACCAGAAAATTTGGGCCTTCGTGGAAACAGTCGACCGGGCATACTTCAACGCAGTCCATGTACTTGCATTTGATGCAGCTTTCAATCACTACGAATGTCATCAGCAACCCCTGTGCCATGGGCGCGAATCCGCACAGAATACATTGTGCCACAGTTCAGTGACTGCGCACTGCTGGCGACAGCCTACAGTGTGATTCGTGCCGCGATACAGCCGACGGTTCGCCCGCCCGGGGGTTATCTGATGGCCGGCGATTGTGTGAATCTCTTATACTTTGGCGTCCGTGCCGGTGTGGTGGAATTGGTAGACACGCAGCACTCAAAATGCTGTGCCTTCGGGCGTGTCGGTTCGAGTCCGACCACCGGTACCAGTAACCGAGGCGACCTTAAAGGATGAAGCCCTTAAGGTCCCCTCGATTAATGGATGTGGACGGACTTCGCGACAGGGTGGTTTTTTCGATGTGAGCGGCACCCCCGGAAGGCTTTCGGTGGTCTATAAGTTGCCACATCATTACCCTTGCAGATGGGAATAGAGCGATCGGAAACCTTTGTAGCGGTAAGAGACGTGGTTCGAGTCCGACCACCGGTACCAGTAACCGAGGCGACCTTAAAGGATGAAGCC
>CAZJFQ010000019.1:23350-39048 GCA_964545335.1 uncultured Gammaproteobacteria bacterium
CAGATGGGAATAGAGCGATCGGAAACCTTTGTAGCGGTAAGAGACGTGGTTCGAGCTGACCCTTACAATAGGATAAGCGTTGCGAGAGGGCAGTTGTTGAGATTTCAGTGGCACCCCATGGTGATGCACGGGAAGACTAACCTCATCGCATCGATACACGTGTGGACAGGGATCAGCGTCGGACATTTTTGAGGCATTTTAATACGTGAATTTTTGTTCTGATTGTGGTGGGCTGGTTACTCAGGTTGTTCCGGAGGGGGACAATCTCAAGCGTTTTGTTTGTGACGATTGCGGTGTCATCCATTACCAGAATCCGCGCATGGTCGTGGGTTGTATTCCGGAGTACCAAGGCCGGATTTTGCTCTGTCTCAGGGCTATCCAACCCCGCAAGGGTTACTGGACATTTCCGGCGGGCTTTCTGGAAATTGGTGAGACCCTCGAGGAAGGTGCGGCCCGCGAGTCGCTCGAGGAAGCCTGTGCCCGGGTCGAGATTGGATCGCTGATCTCGGTCGTCAACGTTACCCACGCGCAACAGGTGCATTTTGCATTTCGGTCACGTCTTAAAGACGGGGAATTCGCAGTCGGCCACGAAACCACCGAAGCAGGCCTGTTCAACCGTACCGATGTGCCCTGGGACAAAATCGCCTTTCCGAGCGTCACTCACGCCCTTCGAGCGTACTTTTCAGACCTCGATGAGGGACAGGAAACCGTGCACATAGCCTCCGTCGGTCCGATCCCACGCGATCGATAAGGATGACAAGGGCCCCACAGCCCCGACGTTTGCAGTCGGACGCCCCCCGATGCGACCTTTTTTCAGTGTTTCGCATCTAAACTACCAGCATGTCGACATTTACTGACGCTGCGGTGGATCCACTGATCCTCGCCCGGGCCCGGCGCGGCGACATCAAGGCCCACGAGATTATCTACCGCACGTACGGAGGTGCGGTTTACACGCTGGCGCTGCGGCTGATCCGGCGTGAAGTCGTCGCTGACGACGTAGTTCAGGAGACGTTTGTAGAAGTGCTGACCAAGATCGACAGATTTAAGGGCGAAGGGAGTTTCGCCGGCTGGGTCAGGCGAATCGCGGTCAACAAATGCCTCATGCATTTGAGATCCGCCTGGACCAAGCGATCACAATCTCTGGAGCCGCTGGAGGAAACGGGTCGGACACCTATCGGCAATGGTTCTGTCAATGACCCTGCCCCGGAGCAGGTCCAGGCCCGCATGGACCTGGAGGCGGCGCTCGGGCGACTGCCGGCGAAGGCCCGCACCGTGGTGTGGCTTCACGATGTCGAGGGTTATACACACGGTGAGATCGGAAAAATGATGGGCAAGACGGCGAGCTTTTCGAAATCGCAACTCGCCCGGGCGCACGAAAAGCTGCGGGGAATGCTCGACGGAATCAACGGTACGGAAATATGCACGCAAATATCGAGCAGCTGCTGAAAATTCGCGACGACGACGCACCGGATTCCGCAACAGTAGAGCACGTTGCCGGTTGTGAGGAATGTGCATCGGAGCTCGAGCGCCTGAAAATCGTGCGGGCACGGTTGAAGGCGCTGCCGACCTGTGAACCTGCTGCGGACAATTGGCCCACGATACTAAGGCGCAGGGATGCGCTGCGCTGGACGCCGCGTCCTGGTTGGCACGCACCCGTTTTCGGGCTTGCCGCGTCTATCGTGATAGCAGTGGCTTTGCTTGTCATGATAAACCGGCCGGTCGAGGAATCGAGTTCAGACGAATACGTCGTACCGCCTCTACTGGCCAAGTCTCAGCGGCTCGAGCAAATGTTGCGGGCCATGCCGCAGCAGCCACAGGTCATGCGGGCGGGTACAGCCTGGACGATATCGGAGCTGGAGGATCGCATCGCGATTGTGGACTTTCAGCTCAATCATATCGGCGAACTGGGGCTGACACCCGAGCGGTCGCAACAGCTGCTCAAGGACCGGGTCGATCTGATGAATTCACTGGTGCAGGTGCGTTACGCGCAGGTCCAGCGAGCCGAGTTTTAATTTTTTCGAATGTGATTTAATTTTGAACGGAGAAGCAGGGAAATGAAGAATGTACTGACAGGGGCGATTGTGTCAGCAATGATGACAATCGGTCTTACTGGCACGGCGATTGCGCAGGTAGATGACGAAGCCACCCGGCGCGCCGACGCGCAGCAACGGCTGGAAGAAGCCGCACGTGAAATTGCGGAAATCAGCGGTGCGATGGCAATGGATGAGGTCCAGCAAATCGTTGAACGCTTCCGTATCACGGATGGCGGAGCGGTCCTTGGTGTCTTCATCGGTTGCCTTGAGGACAATGGCAAGCGTCGCGGTTGTCCGGAGGACGGCGACGAAAGCGGCGTCAAGATCGCCGGCATATCGCCGGGTGGCCCGGCCGACGGAGCAGGACTCGAAGCAGGGGACATCATCGTGTCGCTCAACGGTGAATCGGTCGTGGAGGATTCCCGCCGCGGCTCGTTTGACGCGTTGCGCGACCAAATGGACGAGGTGGAACCCGGCGATACCGTGACCGTGGAGTACCTGCGTGATGGCAACCGCAGTAGCGTCGATGTCGTGACAGATGAAATGAATCCGTATTCATTTGCTTTTAGTTTTGGTGACGGGGACTGGGATTTGGACCTGCAACATGTCATTCCGGGGATCGATATTCATCGCTGGGGTCATTGGGTCGATCACTTCAGTCATATGGAACTCGTAAGTCTCACGCCCGGGCTTGGCGAGTACTTTGGTACCGATGAGGGGTTGCTGGTCGTTCGTGCGCCAGAGGGCGGTGATCTTAAGCTGGAGGATGGTGATGTGATCATGAGTATTGACGGACGCAAACCGAAAAGCCCCGAACACGCGATGCGGATCCTGCGATCCTATTCGGCGGGCGAGCAACTCACGATTGAGATCATGCGCGAAAAACGACGGCGCACAGTCGATATAGAGGTACCCGACAAATCTTCCGACGCCCGGGTCACGGATCCGGTGCGATATCGGAAGTTTCGGGCCCCGAGAGCGCCGGCACCTGTAGCGGATCCGATAGATACCTGAGGCGACTCAAACATCAGACGACAGGTATCAGGAGTCAATGTCAGGTAAAGCCCGGCCGCGCCGGGCTTTTTTTTGGCGGCGCCTTTATAGTCTCCGCCATGCAACGCTCCGATTTCTATTACGGCCTGCCTGAAGAATTAATCGCCCAGCAGCCACTGGCGGATCGTACGGCGAGCCGTTTACTCTGCCTCGATCGTCTGAGCGGGAGTTTATGCGATCACAATTTTTCGGATCTGCCGCGACTCTTATCGCCCGGCGACCTCCTAGTTCTCAACGATACCCGGGTCATTCCGGCCCGTCTGTATGGGCTCAAGGACAGCGGCGGTCGTGTTGAAATCCTGATCGAACGCATGCTCGACGATGCGCGTGCGCTCGTGCAGCTAAAAGCAGGCAAATCGCCAAAGCCGGGCAGTACTATCCGGTTCGGAAACGACAAATCTGCCCGGGTCGAAAACCGAGCGGGTTGTTTCTATGTGCTTCGCTTTAGCGTACCGGCTAAGGAGATTCTTGATCAGTTTGGTCATGTCCCGTTGCCCCCCTACATTCGCCGAGCGGATGAGCCAAGCGATCGCGAGCGGTACCAGACGGTTTACGCGCGTGCACCCGGTGCCGTTGCGGCACCAACCGCCGGCTTGCATTTCGATGGTAATCTGCTCGACAGACTGGCCCGGCACGGTATTGGATCAGCATTTGTAACACTACACGTTGGTGCCGGAACGTTTCAGCCGGTGCGCTGCGAAGATGTCCGCGCGCATCGCCTGCATGGTGAGTACGCGGAGGTGGGACTGGCCACCTGCGACGCTATCGCGGAAACACGTTCTCGTGGTGGCCGCATTATCGCTGTCGGAACCACAGCAGTTCGAAGCATTGAGTCCGCCTCGCGGATCGGCAAACTTGTACCGTTCAAAGGCGAGACCAATTTGTATATCCTGCCCGGTTTCGAGTTCCGGGTTGTGGACGCGATGATCACGAATTTTCATTTGCCGGAGTCGACGCTGCTCATGTTGGTATCCGCTTTCGCGGGTCGGCAGCGGGTTCTCGCGGCATATAAACACGCTGTTGAGGACGGGTACCGCTTTTTCAGTTATGGCGATGCAATGTTGATCAGCACGTTCGGTTCCGATAATTCATGAAGTTTGTCGTAACAACCACAGATGGCAAGGCCCGCAGAGGTAAGCTTTCGTTTGAGCGCGGGGATGTCGACACGCCGGCGTTCATGGCTGTCGGCACTTATGGCACCGTCAAAGCGGTGAGTGTCGATGAGATCGTCGACACGGGCACTCAAATAGTTCTGGGAAATACCTTTCACCTCATGCTGCGGCCAGGCGTGGACGTCATCGCTGCACATGGCGGTCTGCACCAGTTCATGAACTGGAACCGCCCCATACTGACCGATTCCGGTGGCTTCCAGGTCTGGAGCCTGGCCAGGAAGCGCAGGATTGAGGAACAGGGCGTTCGATTCCGGTCACCGGTAGATGGTGAGGCGGTGTTTCTGACTCCGGAAAAAGCTGTGGAAATTCAGGAGCGCCTGGGCTCCGACATCGTCATGTGTTTTGACGAGTGCACGGAGTATCCGGTTACGGAGGAACGGGCTCGAACATCGATGGAATTGTCGATGCGTTGGGCGGAGCGTTGCCGCACAGCCTACACCGGTGGCGGTGCTCTGTTTGGTATTGTCCAGGGCGGGGTATTCGACACGCTGCGAAGCAACTCGCTGCAACGGCTGGTTGATATTGGATTTGACGGCTACGCGTTGGGCGGTCTGTCAGTCGGCGAAAGCAAAAGCGAATGCACCGCTGTTCTGGACCTCATGGCGACGGAGATGCCACAGCAGTCACCGCGCTACCTGATGGGAGTCGGTACCCCCGAGGATATCGTCGAGGCAGTCCGACGCGGTATGGACATGTTTGACTGCGTGCTGCCAACCCGAAATGCTCGCAACGGGCATCTGTTTACCCGCGCCGGCGCTGTTCGAATCCGTAACACGAGGTATACCGCGGATCCGCGTCCACTGGATGAGAATTGTTTGTGCTATACCTGTCGACACTACAGCCGCGCTTACCTGAAGCACCTGGACCGTTGCGGCGAGATCCTCGGGGCCAGGTTGAACACGATCCACAATCTGTATTATTACCAGCAGCTTATGACGGAGCTTCGCGGCGCGATATCGCAGGGACAACTGGATGACTACGCGGCCGATTTCTATCGGGCGCGGGAGTATCCGGCCGAGTCTATGTCATAATAGCGCGCTTTTCCTGGCGCATAAGGACCGCAGATGGATTTTTTTATTAACAGCGCGTGGGCGCAAGAGGGTGCAGATCCGACAAGCTTATTCGGTACTCTACCCTTCCTGATCATCCTGTTCGTTGTCTTTTATTTTCTGCTCATTCGCCCACAGACCAAGCGTCAGAAAGAACACCGAAAGATGGTCGAGGCGTTGAGCGCAGGAGATGAGGTCATCACTGGCGGTGGCGTCCTTGGAAAAATTATCAATATCGGCGAGCAGTTCGTTACAGTTGAAATTGCAGACCGCGTAGTGATAAAAGTACAAAAGCACACAGTCGGAGCCTTGCTGCCGAAAGGAACCATAAAGGAAGCCTGAGTTCAAAGAAGGCTGAGTTTTCGCGGCCCGGACTCAATGGATTTGACTCTGCAATGAATCAGTACCCCGTCTGGAAAAACCTCCTAGTCGTTTTTGTCGTCGCTTTCGGTATCTTTTTTTCGATGCCGAATATCTATGGCGAGGATCCGGCCGTGATCGTAAGTCGCCTGGATGCAAAGCCAATGGACGAGGCGGCGCGAATACAGGCGGAACAAAGTCTCAATCTTGAGGAAGTCCGTTTTGCAGCAGCTTACCTGGATGAAGGCCGGCTGATCGTCCGGTTCGATCAGGTCGATGATCAACTGCTCGGCGCAGATGCGCTGCGTAGCTTTCTGGGCGAAAATTACGTGGTTGCCCTGACCCTGACGCCCCGGACACCGGAGTGGATGCGAAACATCGGGCTGCAACCAATGAGCCTCGGCCTTGATCTGCGCGGTGGTGTGTATCTCCTTTACGAAGTTGATTTGCAGGGGGCGATCACGCAGGCCCTGTCGCGTTACGAAACTGATTTCCGCACGAATCTTCGTGAAGCCGGTATACCGTACGTTACGGTAAGAGCCACGGATAACTCTGTCCGTGTTGAGCTCCGCCGCAACGAAGATCTCGATGCTGCGCGGAAACTGTTCAGCGACGCGGACAACCAGCTTGTCATCAATGATCGCCTCGAGGGGGGCAACCGGGTCATTATCGTGCGGATGTCACCGCAGCAGATTCGGCAGCGACAGGACTTCGCAATCGAACAAAACACCGTAACGATGCGCAGTCGCGTCAATGAACTGGGCGTGGCGGAGCCCGTCGTGCAGCGACAAGGACTGAATCGCGTTGTCGTACAGCTTCCCGGAGTGCAGGATCCGGGGCGCGCCAAGGAAATTCTCAAGGCGACAGCGACGCTTGAGTTCCGGCTGGTCGACATTGAACGCAACGCTTACGAGGCGCAGCGAAGCGGGCGGGCACCGCTCGGTTCCAAACTCTACTTGCAACGTGACGGCACACCGGTGCTCTTGAGTCGCGAAGTCATCGCCAGCGGTGACCAACTGACAGACGCGACGTCGAGCTTTGACCAGGACGGTTTGCCCGCTGTATTTGTCAAGCTGAATACCAAAGCGGCCCGTCGCATGCTCAAGACGACCCAGCAGAATCTCGACAAACCCATGGCGGTCGTGTTCATTGAGATCAAGCGTACGGCTGAGAAAATCGATGGTGAGACGGTTTACCAGATCAACCAGACAGAAGAAGTCATAAATGTTGCGACGATACGCGGTGTATTCAGCAGCAGTTTTCAAATATCAGGCCTGGATCAGGTGGAGGCACAAGATCTTGCGCTTTTGCTCAGGGCCGGTTCGCTGGCGGCACCGATATACGAGGTCGAGGAACGGACAGTTGGCCCGACGCTGGGTCAGGACAATATCGAGCAGGGCAAGAAAGCTGTTGTCATCGGATTTTTTGCCGTCATTTTCTTTATGCTGGTGTACTACCGGCTGTTTGGTCTGGTTGCCAATCTGGCCCTGTTTATGAATCTGGTCCTGGTCGTTGCGTTACTTTCGCTGCTGCAAGCCTCCCTGACGCTGCCTGGCATCGCCGGCATCGTCCTGACCGTAGGTATGGCGGTCGACGCCAATGTGCTTATCTTTGAGCGAATACGCGAAGAGATACGCAACGGCAATACACCACAGGCAAGCATAGAAGCCGGTTACCAGAAAGCGTTATCGTCGATCGCCGACGCGAATATTACGACCCTGATCGCCGCTATTGTGCTGTTTACTTTTGGCACCGGCGCGATCAAGGGATTTGCGATTACGCTGTCGCTGGGAATCATTACCTCGCTGTTCACGGCGATCATCGGAACCCGTGCGGTCATCAACGCCGTTTACGGCGGTCGGCGGGTTGAACGGCTGGCCATCTAAACCATAGAACACTATTTCACGATGGAACTGCTGCACAAAACGACCAATATCAACTTCATGGGTAGCCGCAAGGTGGCTGTTGCTGTTTCGTTGCTGGCCATAGTGGTCTCGATTTATTCGCTGGCGACACGCGAGCTCAACCTCGGCATTGATTTTGCCGGCGGCGTTCTGCTTGAAGTGGGTTACCCGGATAGCGCTGACATCGGCGCGATTCGTGGCAGTCTGGATGCAGCAGGGTTTCCCGACGCCGCAGTGCAAAATTTTGGCACCTCACGCGATGTTCTGATCCGGCTCCTGCCGGGTGAAGAAGACAATGCCAGCGAATTAGGCGATCGAATACTGAATATTCTGAGATCCGATAATCCGAATGTTGAATTGCGGCGGATCGAGGTGGTAGGGCCTCAGGTAGGTGAGGAACTCAGGGAGCAGGGCGGTCTCGCCATGTTGTTCGCGTTACTCATGATCATGGCGTATGTCACGTTCCGGTTTCAGTGGAAATTTTCGATCGGCGCTGTTGCCGCGCTGGTGCACGATGTTGTCATTACCATCGGCGTTTTTTCAGTGTTGCAGTTGTCATTCGATCTCTCGGTACTTGCGGCAATACTTGCCGTCATCGGTTACTCACTCAATGATACGATCGTGGTTTACGACCGGATACGCGAAAATTTTCTTCGGATCAGAAAATCGACGGCAATTGATATTACCAATGTCTCGATCAATCAAATGTTGAGCCGGACTCTGATTACGAGTCTGACGACATTGCTCGTCTTGTTTTCGCTGTTTTTTCTTGGCGGGCAAGCGATAAGCAGTTTTTCACTGGCGCTGATCATTGGCGTGGTGGTGGGCACGTATTCATCCGTATATATAGCTAGCACCGCCGCGATCGCGCTCAACGTGCAGCCGATCGATCTCCTGCCGCCGGAGAAAAAAGAACCAGAACTCGACGGATTACCCTGAGTTCTGAAACCTCAGGACTCAGGTAGTGAAAAGTGAACAGAAGCGATGGTGGCGCAACTGCTCCCAACTACTTTCCGCTTTCCGCTTTCCGCTTTCCGCTTCCCGGCGCTTGACGCACGAGGTCCGCCGGCATATACGGCTGTATCTCTTTTAGGAGTTGCTCGTACACTTTTGGTGTGCCGGCTGCAACGTGCCCGGTTTCCAGATAATCATCACCGCCGGTCAACGTGCCGATCCGGCCTCCGGCCTCGATGATCAGAAGTGCGCCCGCCGCGATGTCCCACTTCTTGAGACCCAGTTCCCAGAAACCGTCAAATCGGCCCGCCGCAACATAGGCCAGATCGAGGGCGGCGGCGCCTGGCCGCCTGACGCCAGCCACCTTGCGTGACAGGTGCTTCAGCATGGCGAGATACTCGTCTGCCCACTGCATATTGGCTCGATATGGAAAACCGGTTCCGATCAGTGCACCCTCGAGACTGATTTGGCGGCTGACCCGGATGCGGCGCCCGTCGAGATGTGCACCAGCTCCCCGCGTTGCCGTAAACAACTCCTGGCGCGTCGGATCGTAAATAACCGCCTGTTCGAGTCGTCCCCGGTGCTGGTACGCAAGGGAGACAGCAAACACTGGAAAGCCGTGTATAAAATTCGTCGTTCCATCCAGCGGGTCGATGATCCAGAGGTGCTCATCGCTACCGCTGGCCCCGCTTTCCTCTGCTAGTACACCGTGATCCGGATGAGCATCCCGAATGACGCGGATAATCTCTTGTTCCGCGAGACGGTCGACTTCGGTCACGTATTCGTTCTGGCTCTTGGTTGAGACCTGAATATCGTGCAGTCGATTGAGATAGCGGAAGATGGTATCGCCGCCACGACGGGCAGCCCGGACGGCGATATTGAGCAACGGGTGCATTGCCTTGGACTACGTCTCTTGCTTATAAAAGAACCCGGCCGCAGACCTCGTCAGCTGGCGGCCGCCCTTTGCGGGCGGCTAGGATAGCAGACACACTGGCCACCCTGAACTGTTAACCGCGCGCGGACAATGACTCACGCTATTCGAATCGTCCTCATGCGACCTTCGCATCCGGGCAATATAGGCGCCAGCGCACGCGCAATGAAAAATATGGGGCTCGAGGATCTGTGTCTGGTTCAGCCAGCGGAGTTTCCTCACGCCGAGGCAACCGCCCGCGCATCGGGGGCCGACGATGTCCTGCACCGTGCACGCGTCTGCGAGGACCTGGAATCTGCAGTCAGCGACTGCGGCTTTGTGGTTGCTGCCAGCGCTCGTCGGCGTAGCCTGGCGTGGCCGGAACTCAATCCGCATGCGTGTGCATTAAAACTCGCTACGATGCGGCTCGTCTGCCCGGTCGCCATCGTCTTCGGTCCGGAGCAATCAGGCTTGAGCAATGATGAAGTCATGCGTTGCAATGTACTCTCCACCATTTCGGCCAATCCGCAGTACAGCTCACTGAACCTGGCCATGGCTGTGCAGATATTTGCGTACGAGCTGCGGCAGGCGATCGGAAACGACGCCGGTGAAGCTGTTGCCGACGAAGCTCCACCAGCTACCAGCGCAGAACTCGAACACTATTTCGAGCACCTGGAGCGGATTTTGCTGGCCACTGGTTTTCTGAAACCGCATAATCCGCGCCATTTGATGCTCCGGTTGAGGCGCTTGTTCCTGCGGGCTGAATTGGATAAGAATGAGATCAACATATTGCGCGGCATATTGTCAGCAGTTGAGTCGGGCAATTTGACAAAATGCACCGACGAGACTGACGAGAGGAAATAGTTTGATAAGGGTGACTACGCCTGTTTACCTCGACTATGCGGCGACGACGCCGGTAGACCCGAGAGTTGCCGAGAAAATGTCTCAGTGCCTGACGATGGACGGGACTTTCGCCAATCCGGCGTCGAGTTCACATGCGCCGGGCCGGAAGGCACGTGCCCGCGTGGAAGAGGCGCGTGCGCAGGTTGCCTCGCTGATCAATGCGGACCCGCGTGAAATAATCTGGACCTCGGGCGCAACCGAATCCGACAATCTTGCCATCAAGGGGGCCGCGCACGCACTTCGGGACAAAGGTCGTCATATCGTGACCAGCCGTATCGAACACAAGGCGGTCCTGGATACCTGCCGCCAGCTGGAGCGAGAGGAATTCGATGTGACGTTTCTCAAGCCGCGTGCCGACGGGCTGATCAGTTTTGGCCAGGTGGCCGATGCCATTCGTAAAGATACCGTTCTGGTATCGCTCATGCATGTGAATAACGAAATTGGGACTGTCAACGATATTCAGGCTATTGGTGCCGTCTGTTGCGACAAAGGCGTGATGTTTCATGTGGATGCGGCTCAGAGCGCCGGTAAGATTCCGATCGACATCTCGACCCTGAAGGTCCACATGATGTCGTTTTCGGCACACAAGATTTACGGACCAAAGGGCATCGGGGCCCTTTACGTCTGCAAGGATCCGCGCTGTCAGCTTGAACCGATCCTTCATGGTGGCGGTCATGAAGGTGGACTGCGTTCCGGTACGTTGCCTACCCATCAAATCGTCGGCATGGGCGAAGCATTCAGGCTTGCCGCTGCTGAACTTGAGGAAGAATCCTTGCGAATAGCGGCACTGCGGAACAAACTCTGGCAGGGGTTATCAAAACTCGGTGGGCTGCATCTGAACGGGCATGTGGAACAGCAGGTCGCTGGAATCCTGAATGTTGGTTTTGATGCTGTGGAAGGTGAGAGTTTGTTGTTTGCGCTTCGCGATCTGGCTGTGTCGAGCGGTTCAGCCTGCACTTCGGCAACCGCAGAGCCCTCTTATGTTCTCCGCGCTCTCGGCTGCCGTGACCAGCTTGCGCAAAGTTCGATTCGTTTCAGCGTCGGCCGTTTCACGACCGAAACAGATATTGATTTCACCATCGCAACGGTGACCGAGCAGGTGGAACGACTGCGCGCGCTGGCACCGGACTGTACGACAGCAAGCTGACCAGTGATGACATTGCCATACCCACACTATAGTCGTTTGGTTCGCGATTGTTTCGAGCAACCATTGAATGCCGGCGATGTGAGCAAGGGTGCCGGTCGGGTGATTACCGGGGTTGCCGGTGAAACTCGTCAAGGTA
The DNA here is from genome assembly GCA_964545335.1 of uncultured Gammaproteobacteria bacterium. Classification (GTDB taxonomy): domain Bacteria; phylum Pseudomonadota; class Gammaproteobacteria; order Steroidobacterales; family CAZJFQ01; genus CAZJFQ01. The sequence goes on from CAZJFQ010000019.1 coordinate 34,972, forward strand.
CGCGTGTTCAATTCCAGATGCGCGTAGATAACGACGAGATCGTCGATGTGCGGTTTCGCGCTTACGGCTGTCCGCATACGATCGCGGCGGCGTCATTGTTGGCACGCAGTATCAGCGGGCAAAAAATTACCGCAATGCCTGCCATAGATCCGCAGCGGATTGCCCACGAACTCGAATTACCCGACAACAAGCTGGGACGTATACTGGTTGCCGAAGATGCTCTGAAAGCATGTATTGAGAATTACTGGCGCAGCAATACGCTGCAGGATTGAACAGGGAGGTGGTGACATGGGCGTAACTCTGACCGCGGCGGCGGCGGATCGCATCAGGAACTATATCGAGAAACGCGGCTCCGGTGTGGGTCTTCGGCTTGGCGTCAAGAAAACGGGCTGTTCGGGTTTTGCGTATGTCATCAATTATGCCGACGAAATTCGTGACAGCGACAATGTCTTCGAAGACCGTGGTGTGCGGATTGTCATCGATCGGTCGAGCCTGCCTTTTCTGGAAGGTACCGAGGTCGATTTTGTACAGCACGGTCTCAATCAGGCCTTCAAATTCCGCAATCCCAACGTAAAGGGGGAATGTGGCTGCGGCGAGAGCTTCAGCATCTGACCGCCGTACCTTCCAGCGGTTCTGTCCGTCGCTGTTGCTGCATTGCAGCAGGGGTGTTCGGCGGAGTAGACTCCGCCGCTCCAGTCCCTCCAGCCGCGGCAGCCGGCGAGGCCGGTGAACGAGGCGCGACAAGGACGGAAACAGCTGACCGGAGACGTTAGTGGAGAGGACGTTATCGATCATCAAACCCGACGGGGTGGCCCGTGACCTTATCGGTGAAATCTGTGGTCGTTTCGAGCGGGCCGGACTCAGGATCGTGGCGGCGCGGATGATGCAACTGACACAGAAACAGGCCGAGGATTTTTACGGCATACACAAGGACCGCCCGTTTTTTGCCGATCTGGTGAAATACATGACTTCGGGGCCGGTCATGGTTCAGGTGCTCGAAGGTGAGAATGCTATAGCGGGCAATCGTGGCATCATGGGGGCTACTGATCCGAAAGAAGCGGCACCGGGTACGATTCGTGCCGATTTTGCCGACAGCATCGATGCGAATATTGTGCACGGGTCGGATGCACCGGATACCGCTGCGCGGGAGATCGGGTTTTTTTTTGAATCGGCCGACATCTGTGAGCGTAGTGCCTGAAGCGGACCGACTAATGCAGACATCCCGCGTCAACTTGCTCGGGCTCACCCGGGACGAGCTCGAAAGCTGGTTTGCTCTGGCGGGCGAGAAATCGTGTCGGGCCAGCCAGGTCATGAAATGGCTCTACCATGAAGACGCCGACGATTTCGGTTGCATGGCGAACATAAGCAGAAACGTCCGGGAGCTGCTGAAGCGAGAGGCGGAGATCTCGATGCCCGAGATCCTCGATACCTGTCATTCGCGCGACGGTACTGTCAAATGGTTACTGAGACTGCACGACGGCGAGGCGATCGAAACGGTATATATCCCAGAACGGGACCGAGGCACTTTATGCGTCTCGAGCCAGGTTGGCTGTGTCCTCGACTGCGCCTTTTGCGCTACCGGCCGCGAGGGGTTCAGTCGCAATCTGCGGGCTTCGGAGATTGTGGCCCAGTTCCGGCTGGTTCGCCGGGAACTGGGTTATGTCCGTGGTGGTCATCGTATAATAACGAACGTCGTACTGATGGGGATGGGTGAGCCGCTGCTCAACTACCGCAACGTCGTCGCTGCCGCCAGGATAATGATGGATGATTTCGGTCCTGGTCTGTCACGGCACCGCATCACGTTGAGTACGTCTGGTCTGGTGCCGCAGATTGACAGGTTGAGTGTGGATTGCCCGGTCGCTCTGGCCGTTTCGTTACACGCGCCGAACGACGAGCTGAGGAATCGCCTCGTGCCGATCAACCGCAAGTACAATATCGCAAAATTGCTGGCCACATGCTGGCGGTATTCAGCCCGCGACGGCGATCGCGAAGTCACCTTCGAGTATGCGCTCATGCGTGACGTGAACGACTCACTCGAACACGCTGATGCTCTTGCAGGACTTCTCGTCAATCGACCAGCGAAGATAAATCTGATTCCATTCAACCCGTATCCGGGGGCCGATTTTCTGCGGCCGTCCAAAGCAGTAATGCAGGACTTTCAATATGCTCTGCGGTCAAGGGGCCTGGTAACCACCATGCGCAAAACCCGCGGCGAAGACATCAGTGCAGCCTGTGGACAACTGAAAGGGCGGGTTACGGACAGAACCCGGATTCGCCTCGGTGACCGATCGTTCGGACTGGCGGTGCATTCATGAGGTTCTCACGGCTTTTCCTGATCCTGGCAGGTGCGAGTTCCCTTTTTGGTTGCATAACGGAAGGCGGCTTCGAAGAAATGCCGATCTCCATCAAAGATGCCGCGATAGCTAATGTCCGAATGGGCAATTCATATCTTAACGACGGCCGCGTCGACCTGGCACGGGCAAAACTACTGCGGGCGGTTGAACTGGATCCGTCATTACCGGAAGCGCACACTGGTCTTGGACTGCTGTACTGGCGCACGGGAGAAAATCAAAGGGCAGATCAGCACTTTCGTGAAGCGCTCGATCTCGACCCCAACAGTGCAGAATCCCAGAATTACTACGGCGTCTTCCTGTGCGTGAACGGTGAATTCAAAAAAGGGGAGCGTTACTTGCTGAAAGCTGCCAACAATTCTAGATACCAAACACCATGGGTTGCTTTTACGAATGCCGGTAACTGCGCACGGCGAGACAGCGAGGCGGCGACGGCCGCTGGCGATCATGAACGGGCCGGGACCCGCCTGGCGTTCGCGGAAACAAACTATCGCAAGGCTGTCCAGTACAACCCGAGGTATTCGGAGTCCCTCCTGCAGCTTGCACGCCTGGGTTTCAACGCAGGCAATTATCTGGGGGCACGTGGTTTTCTCCAGCGTTACAACGAGACCACGCGGCCAACAGCAGATGCGTTGCTGTTGTGTGTCCGGATCGAACGAGAGCTGGGTGATAGACAGACTGAGAATATCTGTGCGAGCGATCTGCGGAACCTGCATCCGAACTCGTCCGAAGCACAGCAACTCCTGCAAATCCTGGCGGGCGAAGTCGATGGCGAACGAACCTGACAAGGGTATCCAGGCGGCCGGTAATTCAACCCGCACTCCGGGCAGCCGACTTCAGAGTGAGCGCCTGCGGCAGGAGATGACCATCCAGCAGGCCGCCCAGGACCTGCATCTCGATGGCTGGGTGATCGAGGCGCTCGAGGCCGATGACTACGCTGCGTTGGGTGCGCCCGTATTTGCGAAAGGGCATCTACGGCAATATGCCGGGTTGCTCGGCATGGAACCCGATGAGCTCATGATTGGTTACTATCAGACGCGGGAAACACCAGTGGAGCAGCCGGTAATCGCGGATGTTTTGAAGCGGCGTGAGGATAGCGGGCCAGACATACGGTTTGTCGTTCTTGCCGCGCTGACTTTTCTTCTCCTCCTGGCCGGCTCACTGGTAACCTGGCTGCTGCTCTCAGACAACGGAGTGCTCTCGAAAGTTGGTCCGCAGGCCGTACTACAGACAACGGTGTCAACTGCGTTCGAAGATACGGCAGTTGCGAATGCGGTGACGGACACAGTAGTGCTCATAGATGAACTGCCCATGCCGCAAACCGAAGTCAGTGCCGGGTCGATAATTGAAATCACCGACAGCACGCCAGTACCAGGGGCACCAGTAGCTGACAGCCTTCGGGTCGGCGGAATCAACGTACTACCGGCACCAACTGTCGCATTGCGTCTTGAGTTTTCTGAGGATTCCTGGGTCGAAATCTATGATGTTGAGGAAAATCGAATTTACTTCGCTCTCGGTAAACAAGACACAGAAACCCACGTCGCTGGTGCCGGTCCGCTCAGGATACTTCTCGGCTATGCGGATGGCGTTCGGCTGGAGGTCAACGGTGAGTTGTACGATATTCCGGCGAACAATCGACGCGGCAACACGGCCCGGTTCCGGGTTGCCGCTGTGGACAGGGATAAGCCCTGACTCATAAATCCGTTCCGCGTGCCGGGCACAACGC
>CAZJFQ010000020.1:0-38934 GCA_964545335.1 uncultured Gammaproteobacteria bacterium
CTGGGGTCTGACCCCATTGCTTGCAAACAATACCTAAGTTGCTGAATTATAGTCTCTGATAAGCAAACGGGGTCTGACCCCGGCTGCTCGTTAACTACGGCTTAACACACACCGGCGCAGAATCCGCTATCGTCGGCGAGACCCGGTTTGAGATTAGCGATCGGCTGGGCACGGGCCTGGGAACAACGGGCCCAATGACAACCTACAGCGCTTGTTGGGGGGAATATGAACTGGAAAATCATCTTGATTGGTGGTGTCGCCTTTTACGCGACGATGTTTGTTATCAGCATGGGCATGGGACCGTTGATTCACGAAGGCGTGCTCGACGAGCTCTACAAGGCGAATGCCCAATTCTGGCGACCCGAGCTCAACCAGGAGCCACCGGATATGGCGGCCCTGATGCCCCGCTGGATTACGGTCGGTCTGGTCACTTCGTTCATCATGGCCGGTGTCTATGGCTGGATCAGATCGGCTTACAGCGGTCCCGGCTGGCAGAAAGGGCTAATGTATGGCGTGACGCTTTTTCTCATTTCGGCTTCGGTGATGGCCGGTTACTCGGGCGTTTTCAACCTGCCCGATGTAATCTGGGGCTGGTGGATCGCGGAGTCCGCCCTGATGTACCCCGCCGGTGGAGCCGTACTGGGCCTTGTCGCAGAAAAGCTTGTACCCGAGAGTGCCTGACCCGGAAACGCTCGCTGCTAGTGAAGCGCGAACATGCCGGTGGCGAAATGGGCGATGGCATCGAGGGACAACTGCAAAATGTAAAGCACAAGTCCCGAGATTACGGCAAGGATGCGATTCCGAATGGTCATGCATACCAGTCCGGCAATCAGTGAGTAGAAAGAAAAGCTTACAGTTGCGACGAGCAGGTTAGCGCCCTCGACAACCAGTATCGAGGCGGAAAAAATCGCCGCAAGAAAAGCGGTAGCAGCGCCCGCTACAGCGCCGCCTGGGTTCACGAACCGACGGCGGAGCTGTAGTAGAACCGTGGCGATTAGTAACCAGAAGCTAACCGTGGCAACACGGACAGCGAAGTGTCTGGTGTATTCGTCTTTGGTTGCCGTTAGCCCGAAGTCGGTCCCGTCGGTTAGCGCCGCGAACAACACATAGGCTAGCCAGGTGCCGATGAGGGCGAGGCGGGCATTCCTGTAATCGAGTGTCACCATGAAAATGCGGCAATAAATGCCGCGCCCAAAAAAGAACCCCGAGCCATGCGGCACGGGGTTCCAGAGTCAAACCAAATAAAAGGTCTGATTAGCCGGCAACGGCGATCTTTGTCACCTGCGGACCTTTCTGACCCATTTCGGTTTCAATATTAACTTCCTGGTTCTCTTGCAGCGTGCTCAGACCGCATGCTTCAAGGATAGAAATATGAACGAAAACGTCCTTGCCGCCGTCGGCGGGAGCAATGAATCCAAAACCCTTGGAGTTATTGAACCACTTTACTGTACCTATGCTCATGAAAATTACCTCAAATAGATAAATATCGTGTTCAATTGCTAATAATCGAGGTGATGCAGGAGATACCGGAAGGAACTACTGAAATTACCAAAACTATCTTGCGAATCGAACTCTCTTAAACCGGATCAGGAATTCGCGAATTCTCCACCGGCCTTGGCGGCCCTCAAGCGGCATCGGAATTCCGAGGCCAGGCCACTGGGCGCACACTATAGGGCGGTTTTCAGAATATGCAAGGAACTCGCATCCTGACTGGTGCTTGGCACGACCAACAGACCGGACTCGACCGTGCAGATCTAGGCTTTGTCGCCACGCAGCGCCTTTACCTGCTCACAAAGGCCGGTAGCGGAGACCTCAACCGGAGATACGGGCGCGGCAGCGATGAGATGGATGTGCGACATCCAATGTCGCGGCAGGCGGCTCATGGCCCGGCCGCCGTAACGACTGAAAAATGTACCCCACAACCCCCGCAACGCCATCGGCACAACCGGGACCTGAGTCCGCTCAATGATCCGTTCGATGCCGGATCGAAATTCATGTATTTCGCCGTCACCGGTAAGGCGACCCTCCGGAAATATGCCCACTACATGCCCTGCCCCCAGCTCGCGTGCGACCTCGTCCATGGCCCGATCCAGCAATTCAGGATTTTCTTTTCGGGATGCAATCGGAATGGCCTTGCCGATACGGAACAAGTGTTTCACCAGTGGTGTATCAAATATCTTGTAATACATAACAAAGCGAACCGGCCGGCGGCTGGCTGCGCCGATTATCAGCGCGTCCACCAGGCTGACGTGATTACAAACGATGACAGCCGGCCCCGAGTCCGGGACATGATGCATACCTTCGTGGCTGATCCGGTAAAGCGTACGTGTCATGACCCAGACTACCAGCCGCAGGCAAAACTCCGGCACCAGGGAGAAAATAAATACGGCGATAGCGATATGCATCAGGGCCACAGCCAGAAACAGCTGTGGAATCGTCAGCCCGGCGTTAAACATCAGAATTGCCGTCACCGACGCGGCAACCATGAACATGGCATTGACGACGTTGTTCAGTGCAATCACCCGGGAAACTTCTGCAATGTCGGAACGCGTTTGAATAAGTGCATACAGGGGCACGATGTAAAGACCACCGCAGACGGCAAGGCCAAGCAGATCGAGGATTACTGTCCAACTGGTCCGCTCGGACCAGAAACCGCCGGCAGCAACCGCTTCGACGTAGGCCGGCAATGGATCAATCATCGAAAGATGGATTGCAAAGATAGCCATCCCGATTGCGCCCAGCGGCACGAGACCGATCTCCACCCGGCGGCCTGACCATCGTTCGCAGAGAAGTGAACCGAGACCGATGCCCAATGTAAATACGGCCAGCATTACCGTCGTTTCCCGCTGATCGCCGCCGATGATGTCACGAACATATGCCGGGATCTGCGCGAGGATAAGGAAGCCGAAAAACCAGAACCAGGAGATGCCCATCACGGACAGGAGGACGGGACGGTTGTCGCGTACCGATGTCAGAATGCGCCAGGTACTGGTAAAAACATTCCAGTTGATCCTGAGGTCAGGTGCTGCCGGTGTTGCCACCGGCACAGAGCGACTGCTGAGATAACCTGAAACGGCCAGGGCGATAATAACGATAGTAACTATCCAGTCGCCCTGCGGCTGAAGATCGATCAGGAGCCCGCCCGCAATGGTTCCCACGAGAATCGCGATGAATGTCCCCATTTCCACAAATGCATTGCCACCGACGATTTCGTCAAAATGCAGATGCTGGGGCAGAATGCTGTATTTGACCGGACCGAAAAATGCCGACTGCGTGCCCATGAGAAATACGACCACCAGCAGCAGCGTCAAACTTCTTTGAGTCAACGCAATCGCGCCGATTACCATGATGGCGATCTCGACTATCTTTACCCGGCGGATCAGGATGGATTTTTCATACTTGTCGGCAAGCTGTCCGGCCAGCGCAGAAAACAAGAAGAATGGCAGAATAAACAACCCGGCTGAAATATTGATGAGTGTATAAGTATCCAATTCACCGGCCGCCAGCGTGGCAGCCTGAAATGTCAACAAGCCGATCAACGCGTTGCGATAGACGTTGTCGTTCAACGCACCGAGAAACTGGGTTACGAAAAACGGGCGAAAACGACGCACGCCGAGCAGCCTGAAACCGCTAACCGGCTCAAATGGTTGCGTCTGGATGGCGTCAGGCCGTTTGTCCATGTGCGCGCAGCAGTAATGAAGACTCGATATTTTGATCCGACTCTAGCATGCAGCCAGGCTCACTCCGGAACCTGACCGGGGAATCCGGACTCCAGAATAACCTGAACCACCACGTCTGCACGGCACAGATGTCTTACAGATCGCATACGCGCGGGGCGTGAGACCACCAGTATCGATTCAGGCCAAATGAACCCGTACTATTCGATCTAATGAACAAACGTGCCGTTATTGCCATCGCCCTCAGCCTCGCAATCGTGGCAATGGCGTTTGCGACATACGAACAGTATTCCCCGCAGTTCGATGCGGACTATGTCGGGGCTAGCGTCTGTGGCGACTGTCACACTCAGATCTATCCGGAATGGCAGCCGTCGCCACATGAAAATATGGTACGTGAGGCGACACCGGAGTCGGTTGTCGGTGACTTCAGTGACACGAGTTGGGCCTTGCCCAGGGCAGCCACGCAAGCCGGTAGCAGTGGCGAACCTGCCGCGCGAATGGCGCGACAAGGTGACAAATACTACATGGCGCTTTTGTCGCCCGAGCAGGACGCCTACGTTGCGTTTCCGATCGAGTACGTCGTCGGCTATCAATACCGGCAGGTGTATCTCACACGTGAGGCCAACGGTGTCTTGCGTCGCCTGCCGCTGCAATGGTCGGTCAAACGGCAGGAGTTTTTCCCATACTGGAATCTGCAGGAGCAGAGCACCCCCTCGGTGCCTGATCTGTGGGCGCAGATGCAATCGATGAATTCGGCCTGGAACCTGTTTTGTGCGCGTTGCCACACGACGAATTTGCTCATACACGACAAGGACGCAGCACATACACGTGCAAAGACGGAGTGGTTGGATAACGGCATCGCCTGTGAAGCCTGCCACGGCCCCGGCAGTCTCCACGTCCGCTATTTCGGGGGCAACTACGTCAATCGCTTCGTCAACTGGATCGATGACAAGTTTCGCGACCAACCCGCAGCCTACATGGCAAATGCAAGGAAACTGGACAAGCAACGCGCGATGAGTGTCTGTGCACGATGTCACGGCGCAGATATTCTGATGGCGAATACGGACATCTACCGGATCTATGAACCGGGCTTCAGCCGCGAGGGCCGAATCAATGACCTGTCACCGTGGTTTCAGCAGACGCCGCTGGTGCCGAACCGGGACGTTTTTACGCTCGAGACCTATGCAGATGGCGAACCCAAAGGAATCGGCATGCTGTTCCGTTCCCTGATCGAATCGGAATGCTATCAGCAGGCAGAAGTTCGCTGCTTTGACTGCCACAACCCGCATGACAACAAACAACCGGCAGTACCCGGAATCCTTGCCGCCACAGACGCCAGCAACAACTACTGTCTTGGCTGCCACAGAGAACTCGGACAACAGATCGCGGAACACACCCGTCATAAGACGGGCACGGCCGGGTCTTTCTGTTATGACTGCCACATGCCAAAGATCATCACCAAGCTGGCAACGGGCGTGTGGGAGACGACACGAACACACCGGATGAGCTTTATCCCCGCGATGGAAGAGCCGTCGAACCTCGCGCTGAACAACACTCCTGGCCCGTGTCAAGATTGTCACCAGAATCATATGGCGTGGCAATAGCGCCGCGAATCATTATGATGTTGCTGTGACAGGAGGTTTTCAGGCCACATACCCACCTCCGAATCGCCCCAAATCGTGCACTGGATCTGGCGCATACTGAAAACAGCAGGAGTGGTCCTGGCTTTGGCGGCGGCCGGGATGGCTATCATGTATTTCGTCATGGGCCAGGCCGACCTGTTGCCTGTCCGTGAACCGATCCCCGATTACTCTGCATACGACTTGAACGGGAAAGTGGGTGAGTACCGGTTGCCCGACGGCCGCCGCGTTCTGCTTACATTCTCCGCCCGCGGCGGGCTGCGTCTGTACGCGCTCGACAACGCCCGATTTTCCCCGGATGACTATCTGTCCCGACGCATAGCACCGGATACCGACGGCGTATTTAGCTGGCTTCTGTTCGATGGCGAAACGGAAAGGACGATTCAGTTTGCGGATACTGACGGCCGCGTGACCGGGTTTGAATTTCGGGACGAGAACGACAACGACTTGAGAGCGGAACGTCTAAACGACATCTATCGACAAGAGGATATTCGCTGGGACAATGGCGATATTCGTCTCGGCGGCACGGCTTTTGTTCCAAATGCCGGCGCTCGCACCGGCGCCGTGATAATCCACGGTTCCGGCGACAGTGATCGCGACAACCTTTGGTACCTGCATATCGTTCTGCAGCTTGCGCACAACAACGTCGCGGTCTTGCTACCGGACAAACGCGGCAACGGTAAATCCGGCGGCGATTGGCGAGTGGCAAGTGTTGCCGATCTCGTGCGCGACGTGCTCAGTGGCCGCAGCGAGTTATCGAGAATTTCAGGCGTGCCGCTATCCCGTATCGGCCTCGTCGGAATCAGCCAGGGCGGAAAGATCGCTCCTGCGGCCGCCACTTTGGTTGGCGATCTTCCGTTTATCGTCAATATATCGGGCTCAACCGCTACCATGAACAAGGCGCTGGCGCATGAAACGATCCAGAATCTTCGCATGATGGGGGTCCCGTCGTTCCCGAATTTTTTTATGCACCCTTATGCTGTAGCGATTGCCAAGCGCCGGCGTCCGGTCTGGTGGGAGAAGAACGGAAACTACGATCCGATGCGTGATTGGAGCGCGACAACAGTGCCCGCGCTGGTGATTTATGGTCGCGAAGATGAACACGACAATGTTGCTGTCCAGGAAAGTGTGCGACGACTGCAAAAATTGATGAATCGACCCGACACGAAAATCATGATTCTCGACGATGTCGGCCATGGGCTGATGGATCCCGACAGCCGCGAGATGCGGCCGGAATTTCTAACGGCTGTGTCCGACTGGGCTCTGACTCATACCACGAATCGTCTCCCGGAAGAAAATCAAACCACCGACATGGCCATTGCTGAATGAACGCTGCAGCATTGCGTATTACCCGGGAAAGCCTGGTCAGCGCCGCCTTCGCGCTGCTTGCAGGTTGTTCGGACAAGCCCCCGGAGGTTGAGGCTCCGTCACCGACAACGGAGACGTCGCCTCACAGCGTTGACCCGGAGCCCTCCGCCCCCGAGCCGGAGGCAGCGCTTCCGGAGCCTGAGCCCACAGCATTCGCAAAGGACTTCCAGGCGTTACACGAGCCCTGGCTCGGCGACCTCGACGGACTCATCGAGCGCCGGATTATTCGCGTCGCTGTGCCGCACAGCCTGCCGTTGTTCTTTTACGACAACGGTCGTCCACGAGGCATCATCGAAGAGCACCTGCGTAAGTTTGAAACAGAGCTCAACAAAGATCTCAAGCGCCGCACGCTCAGGGTATTCGTTGTGGCTATTCCCATGTCACGTGAGCGGTTCCTGCCCGCCCTGAAAGACGGTCACGTCGATCTGGTCGCGGCTGATCTCACCGTTACCCCCGGCCGCAGTGCACAAGTTGATTTTACTTATCCGCTGGCCACCGGAGTGCGGGAAGTTGTTATTACCGGCCCTGGCACGCTGCCTTTGAAATCCGTTGATGATTTGTCCGGACGCGAAATCTTTGTACGACCGACCAGCAGTTATTACGAGCATCTCGAACAACTTAACCAGCAGTTCGCTGAGCGGGATTTTCCGCCAATCAATATTCAAACCGTCAGTGAACTACTTGAGTCGGAACAATTGCTCGAATTGGTCAACTCGGGAGTTATACCCGCGACTGTAATGGACAAGTATCGCGCCGAGGTCTGGTCTGATGTGCTGCCTGAAATTACGATTCATGAAAATGTCGCAATCAGCATCGAAGGAGATATTGCGTGGGCTATTCGCAAAGACAGCCCCCTGTTGGCGAATGCGGTCAACAAGTACATCAGGGCACACGGTCAGGGTACGCTGTTTGGCAATGTAGTTTTCAATCGTTATATCGAAGGGAGATCCTGGCTGAAGGCAGCAAAGTCGGGTGACAACATGACTGATCTGCATGGTCTGTCAGGACATTTTCAGGTATACGGCGATCGCTATGCTTTCGACTGGCTGATGCTAGCAGCTCAGGGTTACCAGGAATCACAATTGCAGCAATCCAGGCGCAGCACGGCGGGCGCCATCGGCGTCATGCAGATTCGGCCGGCAACCGCCGCGGATCGGAACGTCAGCATCGCGGATATCCACCTGGTCGAAAACAACATTCACGCGGGCACCAAATACATGCGGTTTCTGTCGGACCGGTACTTCGAGTCAGACGACATCGACGATGTGAATCAATGGCTGTTTTCGCTGGCCGCGTATAACGCCGGACCCGCACGGGTACGGCGACTCAGAGCAGCAGCCGGCCGCGAGGGACACGATCCCGATGTCTGGTTTCAAAACGTGGAGATCATCACCGCACGAGAGGTCGGGCGTGAAACCGTGCAATACGTCAGCAACGTTTATCGTTACTACATTGGCTATCGTCTGGTCTGGGAAAAATCGCAGCTTGACACTGTCACTTTGCCGTAATAGCCGTTCTATTCAAAGAACTCCGACTGATTCTGCAAGTCATCATCTACAGCAGTAGCGTCCACCTGGCTAATCGGTGGAATGCCTTGTGGTGCGCAAGTCTGTGCAGTGCCGGCCTTTTGACCCGCAAACGCATCAGCCGGATCAGCCGAGCGCCTGAGGATCATCAAAACCGGTAACGCCATGACTGTGGCAAGACCACCGTAAAAATAAGCGTCCGCAATGGATTTTGAACGGGACAGATATCCCAGCGAGGTCTGACCCAGAATTCCGCCACCGCTGCCGATCATGGCGTCGAATGAGATGACCGATGCGCGTTGCTCAGAGGGGATCAACTGATGCAGGAAGGCCTGTTTAACCGGTCCGGCTATACCCATCGCACCGGTGACAATCAACAGCAAGACGACCGCGAGCCAGAAAGAATCGGTAAGCCCGATACCGACCGCGGCAATAGTCTGAATACCGGCCGCCCACAGCAACATTGTTGACCGGCGGCCACAGTATTGACTGATCCGGTCAACCAGCGCATTGCCGGCCACTGTCGACAAGGCCACCAGTGACGCGATGACACCGGCCACCCAGACGGCATCCCGGCCGAGCAACTCCAGAAAGTAGGGCTGCCAGGCATAAAACCCCCAGGTAAGAAATCCCCAGGGTACAAACGTGTAAAGCATCAGCAAACGTACCGAACGTTTTTGCCATCCGAACGTGATGCTGGCACGCGCGATTCGTTTCATCGCACGCGGTAACTCACCAATGCTTACCGTACGCGGCGTGAATCCCAGGTCGTGCATATAAAAGAAGGCTACGATCAGGACCGCGAGTAACATTACGGCGCGGACGATGTACGGAAGCGACAAGTCGACTTGACCGATCACTCCACCACCCACCGTTCCGATCAACATGGCAACACCGGTAACCATCGAACCGCGCGCGAAAACACTATCGAGAGAACCCTCAAAGCCGGTGTCGTTAAGCGCATCGACCAGCCAGGCTTCAACGGCCCCGGAATAAAAAGTGAAGCCGAGACCCATGACGACCGACACAGCGGCAAATGCACACAGTCCGCCACCGTAGTGAGCGACGGCGACATACGCCAGCGTTGTCACGGCGAGAACCCCGGCACTTAAAAGGAAAGACGCACGCCGGCCACGTGAATCCGCCAGCACGCCGGTCGGTAATTCGAACAAAACGGAGCCCGCAGTAAAAGCCGCATTAGCGAGAAAGACTTCAAAGATATCCAGCCCGGCAGCGAGCAGAAACAGCGTATTCACACCCCATATCAGCGCCGCTGCGAGCGTGTAGAGCCCGGCTATCGTGAAATACGTCGCAAGTACGCGCCGGGACGACACTATCGCATCCCCACCCTCGCTTACTATTTGAGGACAGTCCCCTGGGGGGATCTTACCGCGCGTCACCTTGGACTTTGAAGACGACGCCTACAGAAGACCCTCTCAAAGATATCAGGAAACATCGGCTCTCGACCGGGCATCCCGGGGTCTGACCCCAGTGGACGAGCCGTTTTGGGCGTGATCTGCGGATTATGGTGGTGGGTATGTTGAGCCAGGTAACGAACCTGGCGATGTGTCGGTCGACCCGGGTACCGGTCGATCTACAGCTTTTTAAGGGCCTTTCTGGCTTCGTCGTGCTCAGGGTTCAAACCGAGGGCGGCCTCGTACTCGAGCCGGGCACCGGCGGTGCGACCCTGATGCTGGTAAACAAGGCCCAACCGGTAGTGCGCCCAATCGAGACCAGGCTCGTCCGGTGCCGGTTGGTATTGAAGGTAGGTCTCCAGCGCGAACTCGCCCTGCTCCAGATATTCACCCGAAACCGATGCGGTGCGTCCGACCTGGTAGGTCACCCGCATATCGTCGGGTTGCATCGCGAGCCACTCGTCGTAAACGATCATCGCCTCGCGATAGAGCTCCGCGTCGGTCAAGTAGACTCCCAATGCAAGCACCGGGTCATTGTCATCCGGAACTGCCTCCATGGCTGCACGGTATTCCTGTTCCACGCGAAACGATTCGCCCTCTGACGCGTAGACCTGGGCAAACGCATAATGGCCAAGGAGCGTGTCGCGATTCCGGATCTCGGTGGCCTGCTTGCGAGCCTTTTTGTTGCCGCCACCGGTAATGCTGACCGCATTGACGTAATAAGTGACCAATCCAAGCCGGGCGTCGATGTTTTCCGGATCGAGCTCGACGGCGCGTTCGAAAGCATCCTTTATGTTACCGGCCAGACCCACTTGTCTTATAAAGTTCGCCTCGCCGGCCTTGGACCCATAGGCTTCGCCTAATTTCTGGTAATAAACCGATTTCTGATCATCGATATCGACCGCCAGTTTGAGATGCTGGATGGCTGCGTCAAATTCGCCGGTCATAAGCTCTACCTGCCCCAGGTAGAACAGTGCTTCAGCATTTGTGGGATCGTTCTGAACGGCGGCAGCGAAGATCGGATGGGCCTGCTCGATCTGGCCGGCGTCAAATAGCTCAACACCGCTTGCCAGGTCGGCATTGGCCGCACTGGCCAGCGCCAGGTTCAGCGCGGCGGCTACGATGGTTGCACAAAGCAGACGGTGCATGGTTCGCACCCCCCAGGGCCTACTCCTAAGGTTCGATATATATCAGGGTAAACCTATCAGGCATGCAGGTTGCGAGACATCGGTCACGGTTTTCAAGACTCATGGCACCCCGCCGACCGATTCGAACGCCGTGAGAATTGCGTTTTCAAAACCGGGGCACAAAAAAACGCAGCCCATCAAAGACAGGCTGCGCTACCGGTGTATTCTTCTTTTCTTCCCCGACCTTCCGATTTCTCTTCCAGCCGGTTCTGTCCAGAAACTCCCAGGTTGCCCCGGGGGTTGGCGACTCCTTCGTTGTTTCCGCCGGCAAACTCACCGTTTTCATCATCGCCGGGGAAAAAGACTACCAAAGCCGAAATCGATTGCCAGTGGAAATGTTGTGGAAATCCTTTTGAAAAGCCGGTAAATAAAAATCTCTTTTTTGCGCAAGGAGTTGGAAACACAACTGAAAGAATTTCTGGCAAATACCTGTAACCCTGCGCCGAGACTCCAAAAACACCCGTTTTCACATCGCTAAGTTGTTGATCTTTTTATTCGCTGACCAGGGAAAAATGTTTTTCGCTTCGGTCAGCTTATGACAGTCGTGCGTAAATTCGCGCGATTCGCGCTGACAGCTGCTCAAAACTTCGCCAGGCGCAAGCAAAAACGCGCAACCTCCGACTGAATCCGACCGTTATGATTGGCGAAAAATCGATCCCATCGATCGGCCACAAGGACACAACATGAAAATCGGCGTGCTGGGGACCTGCGAGGTCGGTCGAGTTGGCCGAGCGCGGGCTCCCCGACGCGCGGGTCGTAAAAGGCGTTCAATATGGTCGGGAACCCCCATCGGGTCGATCCCGACTTTCCTGACGATCAGCCCCTCATGTTTGTCTGTGGCAACGAATCGGATGCGAAACTGACGGCAGGCAGTCGGATTGATGAACTCGGTTGGCCGTCCCCGGTCGACCTGAGCGGTATTGAAATCTCACGCTACCTCGAGCCGATGGCCATGGCCTGGATCGTGCACTTCCTCAACCAGGGCTTCGACCCGGGTCTTGCCTTCAGCATGCTCAGGGAATAGCTGCCAGCCTAGACCGTCGGTCTTACGTTGGAGTTGAGCCGGAACAGGTTCCCCGGATCGTATTTGTTCTTCAATGTCACCAGGCGGTCGTGGTTCGGGCCATAGTTACCGGTGATTTTTTTGTCGTCGTCCTCCTCATTGAGATTGACGTAGTAGCCGCCGGTGTAGCCCTCGACCGCCTTCCAGTAGGCCCGAATTGCGGCAATGTTCTCGTCATTCAGTGAAGGATCCTGCCAGGTACCGCCGACCAGGATATTGCCGGTAGCGGCACGATGAGCAAACGCTGTTGCATCCTGCGGCACATCCGATATGGCTCCACCAGTATGCATGATGAAGATCCACATCGCCGGGTTGCGATCGTAACCTGCGACCATTGCATCGATGAGGCCTTCCGGAATGCCGTTGATAAACCCGGACTTGATGTAGTTCTGCTGGCCGTGGCGCAGCGTCTCGTCGGCGCCGGTCTGCAGCACAAAGTACCGCTTGGGTCCGAGCTGATTGTCGATGGGCGTCCCGAATTTACGCAACGGTTCCAGGACACGCATACCCTCTTGCATATCGGCGGACCAGCAGATCTCAAAACCGAAAACACCGTTTGTTTCGGGCAGTGTCATCCAGAACGGTTCCACCAGCAGTTCTCTCGGCGCATTCTCTATAAAATCTACATAGAAATGCATGGCGTCACGAGCTTGTTCTACCGGATAAATAATTGATCCCCCCAGCATCATCGGGCCGGCACGATGCAGGCGATACTCAAACGAGGTCACGACACCGAAGTTGCCGCCGCCGCCGCGAATGCCCCAGAACAGATCCGCGTTCTCGTCCTCACTCGCCTTGAGGAAGCGCCCATCCGCAGTGACGATGTCGACCGACATCAGATTGTCGCAGGCCAGTCCGTGCAACCGACTTGTTCTGCCGAAGCCGCCACCCAGTGTCAGGCCCGCGGCGCCAGTGTGAGAAACCGTGCCCATCGGCGTCATAAGCCCATAGGTCTGGGCTTCACGATCCAGAGAACCCCCGAGCACGCCGGGTTCAATTCGTGCGGTCTTGCCGTTGGGATCCACGCGTACGCTGTCCATACCGGACAGATCAATCATCATGCCGCCGTCGCAGGACGATTTTCCGGCAAAGCTGTGGCCCCCGCCTTTGACGGCTACGAGCATGTCACGCCCGCGCGCAAAATTGACTGCATGAGCCACGTCGGCGGCACCCATGCAACGGGCTATGAGCGCCGGATGCTTATCGATCATCCCGTTCCACAACATCCGAGCGGTATCGTATGCACCGCTGCCCGGGGTCAGCAACGAGCCACGCAACTCATTTCTCAGCTCGTCGACAGTTGCTTTTTCAAGCAGAATCTCACGGCTGCTCACATTCGTTGCCGGAATATCGAAGGACGCTTGCTGGAGCGCCGCCAGACCGGATCCGATGGACCGGCTGAATGGAAATGATGCGGCCGCGCCGGCAGCTAACGCCGCTTTACAAAAATTTCTGCGATCCATGGTTAACCTCCCCCAAAATGTGCCATGAGCCGGGGTTTGGCCGACCTGATTTTTTGTCATTGAGCTAAGGAAAGCCTGCGCCCGGACAACGCTACGTCAAGTGTAGACGACCATCCGGACATTTGCCCGACAACAGAAGCCCGTCTGCCGGTTAATCGATACGGCAGCGAAATAGCCTGCTACTTGTGTGTTTTGAGATCGTGGCCGGATCAGTGGCGGGTTATTCTTTCATCGTTACGTCCCGGCTCTTCCTCGTAGACGCGTGGCCGTTCGGGCGATTTTTGTACCGGATTGTCGTCGGCGACACCAGCATCCGTTTTGTCCGATGCAACCTGCTGTTCATCCTTTGTCGACGAGATTGCGTCGGACTCGGAGTGTCTGCTGTCCTCGTCGTCATGATGCCTATCGGTACCGGATTTATCCTTCCTTCCTTTCTTATTAGAGTTAGACCAGTCCCCGTCACGCTTGAAACTCGCGTTCTCATTGGCATGCTCGTAGGCCGATTCGCTGGGACCCTTACCTTTGCCGGGCTTGTCTTTCGCGAGTACGGACGACGGGGCAGCAAGGCCGAGCAACAAGGCGAAGGTAATTACCGCCAGGACATTCATTATATTTCCCCCGAACCAGGTCTGGTTATCAGGTCAGCACGTTAGCCGATCCGGCGACCCGACACTGTGACGCCGGTCGGGTTGTCCGCATATTTTCACCGCGACGCGAACAGCGCTGGCGATGGATGACGTTGACACGGGGCCGCCGATGTCGGCAATCGGCTACAGTTGAGACAGCTTTTTATTTGTGCGAGTGTTGGG
The DNA here is from genome assembly GCA_964545335.1 of uncultured Gammaproteobacteria bacterium. Classification (GTDB taxonomy): domain Bacteria; phylum Pseudomonadota; class Gammaproteobacteria; order Steroidobacterales; family CAZJFQ01; genus CAZJFQ01. The sequence goes on from CAZJFQ010000020.1 coordinate 14,149, forward strand.
GTCGGGGTAAGTCTTTTGGTGTGCGTTATGTCAACTAATAAAGCAGCGCGTGTATTTGCAGCGTCCGGAATTCTTTTTGCGCTTTGTTTGACCGGTTGTGGCGGTGGTGGCGGGGTCGACAACGCGCCGACCGGTACAATTTCGATCAGCGTAACCGACGCGCCCGTCGACGAGGCAGATGCTGTCGTAATCGACATGGTGAGATTCGAGTTCAAACCGAAAACGGACCTGCGTTTTTTGTCGACGTTGCAGATGACGCCCGGCAACTGGACCTGACCGATTTCGCAAACGGCATGGCCGCCCCCCTGATTCTCAACGAGGAAGTTCCCGCGGGCGGATATTCGTGGCTGGCAATTCACGTTGCCGAGGCGACTTCTTTTATCCGACTCGAGGCCGACGGTGGTCAATACCCGTTGCTGATACCAGGCAACAAGAGCGAACTGAAGCTGGTCAGCACCCTGGAGGTACCTGTCAATCGACCGGTGGCGTATCTGATCGATTTCGATCTGCGCAAAGTGGTTACCGAACCGGTGGGGCAGACAGGCCCGAATGGGGAACCGCGTGTTTTCTACCTGCGCCCGGCGATGCGAATCATGAATGTCGCTGATACCGGAGGCGTAATGGGTGTGGTCGACCAGGCCCTTGTCGATCTGAATAATCCACGCTGCTCGGCACTCGATCCCGTAGATCAGGGTAATGCTGTGTATGTCTTCCAGGGAATGAACGCGCAGGCGGATGACGTAGCGGCAACCGAAACCGACCAGGTCCCCGGCCCGATCACCAGCGACATGGTCGAACTCGATCCGGCCACTGGACAGTACAGATACAACCTGATGTTCTTGCTGCCGGATCAGTACACGATCGCCTTTACCTGTTCTGCTGGCGCCGATGACAGCGACAGTGATGAGGATTTTGATCCGAATGGCAGCAACAGTGGTGTTTTTGAATTTGACGCAGCGATCAATGTCGAAATAATTACGGGCGTAACGAAGTCCTGCGACATTCCGCAGCCGTCTGATCAGCCGGATCCTTGCTGAGAACCGCGTTCAATCGCTGGTCAGGTAATTGTAAACGCCTGCCACGTTCAGAGCCCGCCACTCTTCATAGCGCCCCCACTCGGCATAGTCATCCATGCTGATTTTTTCTTGCGCCGCCTCGAGCGTCAATCCCTGTTCCACCGCTTGTTCGACTTCCGCATAGAGCTTACGCACATAGTCAAAATGATCGAGCATGTCCTGCTTGGTGCCGATGTTGCCGTGACCGCCGACAAAGATATCGAAGTCGATCGCTTCCATGGTTTTGAACGAATCAAAGGCTTGAGCAAAAAAGAACCCGGGGAAATTGCGGTACGGCAATCGCTCCACCGACGCGACATCGACTACGAACAACGCACGCTCCGCCGGAAAATGCATGACGATCAGGCTGTCCGAATGGCTGGGGCCTGGATAGATGAGATCGACGGTCTTGCCGCCAAGGGTTACCTCTTTCCGATCCTCAAACGTGACAGTCGGCACCGGCGCATAACCCCCCTGCTCGAAATGTGCCACGCTGTTGCGGTGCCCGACAAAAGTGGCTGTTGCCTCGAATGCCGAGCCGCCCGAGGCATGATCGGCATGGTGATGGCTGTAAACCACATATCGGACCGGCAGGTCCCAGCGTTGTGCGATCTGCCCCGCAAGCCATGCTGAAGCTTCCGCATTGACCGTATCGCCCACGATCAGGCCCGCTGCCGTCACATAGACCACACCGTAATGAGCCCCGTTCTGCCAGCGATAGAGATCGCCGCTGACCTGCGTGATACCTCGTTCAGGCGCCTCTTGAGCCTCCGCCAGGCCGGGCAGCAAAGCTAGCAAGATAGCGGTGACTCCGGCTCTGTAAGCGTCCACGGTGTCGCTCCCCCTCGTTGTTCGACTTGCCGGTATTTTTACCACTTTTTTGGCCATTTTTGGACCCGGCGCAGGATTCCGAAGGAAAAAATGTCGTTTCGCTCAGGATATCTGGCGCCGGTCAGAGGAAAGTAGTCTTGGGGCCATAGCCATTCGAACCGTTTGATCTTGACTATTGCGGTGCAGAAAACACCAGCGGCGCGGCTCCGTCACCATAGGGCAACAAAGGAAGAATCCAATGGAGATCAACAAATCCAGAGCATCAGCGATCAGCGCCATCTGCTTCATTACCACCCTGGCTTTGTTGAGTTGTGAACCGAGCAACACGGCTGGTTCAGCCGACGACACAACATTGACCGACACCAGTGCCCGGTATTCGGATCGTCAGACCAGCGTCGGTGTTTGCAGCACCCTGATGCGCTCATCCAGCGGCGGATGACTCATGAACAGGCGTTTGAAGCCGGAGCCGATGCCACCCGAGATCCCGAAAGCGGACATTTGCTTCGGCAGTTGGGCCGGTTGACCGTGATTGAGCTTGAGACGCTCCAGGGCTGCGATCATCTTGCCCCGGCCCGCCAGGCGAGCGCCGCCGGCATCGGCTCGGAACTCCCGGCGACGCGAAAATGCCATCACGATCATGCTGGCGAGAATCCCGAACAGGATCTGCAGAACGATTACCGTGATGAAATAGGCCGGGCCGATTCCGCGTTCGACTTTGAACACGACCCGATCGATGACAAATCCGAGTACGCGCGAGAGGAAAATAACAAACGTATTAAGGACACCCTGTACCAGCGTCAACGTGATCATGTCACCGTTGGCGATGTGGCTGATCTCGTGACCCAGCACAGCTTCCGCTTCGTCCTGTCGCATGTTTTGCAACAAGCCTTCACTGACAGCAACCAGCGCACTATTCCTTTTCATGCCGGTCGCAAAGGCATTGATCTCGGGCGCCGGGTAGATGGCAACCTCCGGCATACCAATGCCGGCCTGCTGTGCCTGTCGCTGAACCGTGTTGACCAACCAGGCTTCGGTGGGATTCGCCGGCGTTTCTATGACACGGGCACCGGTGGACTTCTTTGCGATCCATTTGGATATCGCCAGCGAAATAAAGGAACCGCCCATACCAAAGACCGCTGAGAAAATCAGCAGGGCTTTATAATTCAGATTGATACCCTGCTCATCGAGTATCTGATCGACACCGATCAGTCGCAACACGATGGCAAGGACCACCAGGATGGCGATATTGGTCGCCAGAAACAGGGCAATTCGCTTCATGGAATCCTCACAAGTCCGACTGTCTTGTATTGACGCACCGCCGCATAGGCGAATTACGGCTGTCTCTTATTAGTAGGGGCTTTCACGCCCGGATTCAAGTGCTGAAGGCGCCTAGTAGACGCCCAGGTCCCGGCCAGAAATTAGCTGACCCTCGAACCGCTCCCCGAGCTCCTCGATCAGTTCTTCCTCAGTGGACCGGCCGAAAAAGAGGTGGTGATAGACAAGCAGTGTTTTCGCCCCTGCCCGGTTCGCAAGCTCCGCCAATTCGAAAGTGGAGGTATGGAAGGCCCTGAGATAGACCTGATCATTCTCAAGCGATCTTTCGTAGCCGGCCACGGGATAGGCCCCGTGCACAAGGACATCGCACCCGTTGCAGTGCTCGACAATGCTCTCGCTCGGTACGAGATCACCTGAAATCACGATCGACCGGTCCGGAGCATCGAACCGATAGCCAAAGGCTTGTTTCCAGGAACCGTGAATGACCTCGAACGCTGTTACGGTCACACGGTCGTCCTCAAACACGACACCCGGCTCGATTTCATGAACGATGACTTTATGGCCGGTCGTGTTGCCTTTTTCAAGACCGTTGATCCGGATATCGATATCTTCGCTGTACGCTGCCTGCAAATTCTGCACCATGGCATCGAGCCCTGTCGGCCCATACAAGTCGAGCGGTTTCTTTCGACCAATGATCCACGGCGTCAGAATGAGATCATCCAGCCCCAGTGTGTGATCTGAATGCAGATGGGTAATAAAGGCCACGTGTAGTTGCTGCACGCCAGCCCGCATTCTGCGTTTGTCGTCTGTGCTGAACGCCGCTGCAGCTCGCCTTACCACACCAGTCCCGGCATCGACGAGGTACGGCACACCGTCAACCCGGATCATTACCGCGGCGCCCGTTCGATCCGGATCCGGAAACGGCGTACCGGTTCCCAACAGAATGATTTCGCTTCTGGCGCTTGTCTGGCTGTTTGCCGCTACCGGAGTCATGACGGCGGCGAATAGCCAGAGAACGCAACCTACCAGCCGGCGAACGCGATTCATTTCCGGGATGTTTCTTGTACCGTTCTGTTCAGGCAAGACACCTGTCGCGCCAGGCTAGCATGATATCAGGATCGTTCACACGCGAGCCTGGCTGCTTCTGTCCAGTTCTGACCATCAGCTAACGGAGAAAACTCATACTTCCAGTCGAAGTGCTCCACACTGATGTTGTAGAAGGTGATCTGGGCAAGATGCGGGTTGCGCTGGCCACGCTGAGGCATCTCACCGTGCATCACGATTACGCCATCGACAAACTCGGCGTTGAAGGAATCGAACTCGTTCTGACCATGCGTGGTCCACACCATGTGCCATCGCTCCTGCTCAGGGTTGAAGATGCGCAGATTAGTCCCCGTCGCTGCCCCCGACGGTGCCCCTTCGCCCGGAATCCAGACATCCTGCACAGCATAACCGTCGAGAACGTAGTACCAGACCCACTCGGATACCCAGGGGTTTGCCTGCCAGCTGCCGTCTTCCTGCGGGTTGAATCCTTTGCACGACCAGCTGCCTTCGAATTGGCCAAACTGCACGATCTCCGGCGGTGCTTGGTCGTTACCCGCATCAACTATCAGCACATTGCCCGCGATTGCAGAGTCAATAAACAGCAATCCAGGCAGACAAATCAGGAATATTTTTACAGCTCGCATGACAAGTTCTCCGGCGTACGTGTTTCGCAAGCCGGCTTATTGTAGAAAACACGTACACGCGCCGTGTTAACAAAGTGTAAAAGGAGTTCTGATAGGCCGTCATGAGCGTTTAGGCTTGAATCAAGCGGCGGAAAAAGGCGAACAGAAAATGTTGGAAACTGCCGACGAAACCTGGGACAAGATCAAAGCGGGCAAGAAGAAAGCAAAGATCGTTACGTTCGACTGACCTGTGCACATCTCCTGCTGTGGCAAATCCAGGCGCACTACGATGTCCTTGAACCGTGATTCTGCCTGTTCAGGTGCTTATCGGGGGCACCTGAAGCTTCAGGCGTTGCGCAAGTTCCTGCATTCGGGGATCGTTTTTCATCGCCGCGGTATGCGGGAACCACGCCACCAGCCACGGATACCAGGGCACTCTGATCGATCTCGCAGCGTCCAGCCAGCGAAAAGTCTCTTCTACGTTCCCCATGGCGGCATTGATCAGCACCAGCGGAACCGAGTTCTCTGGTTTCGCCTCGATGGTATTTAGGATCGCTTGCGCGTTCTCCGTGTAACCCGCCATGGCATAAGTAGAACCAAGTGCAAACGACCAGAAATAACTGTCACGCAGGTGCTCGTGTGCGGCGATGGCCTCGTCGAATTTTCCCATTTCGGCATAGGTCGCCCCGAGCACAAGCCAGGCAACCGGATAATTTTCGCTAAGTTCGAAGGTATAGTTGGCTTCCTCGATGGCCCGCTCGTACAGCCCGGAACTGCGATATTGGTCAGCCAGCCATCCGGTCATGAATGGCGACAACGGACTCAATACCTTTGTACGTTGGCCGTACACCAGGGCTTCGTCCTTCCGGTTGAGCAATTCCAGCATCCAGGCGTAATGATAATTAGCCAGGACCAGGCTTGGATTGAGCTCCAAGGCGCGCTCGAAACCCCGCTCGGCGGCTTCCCAGTTCCATTCGTAGTAAAGCTTGTACATTGCGACTGCGAGATGAGCCTCGGCCAGCGTGTCGTCCAGTTCCAGGGCTTTCAGAGCCGCGTCCCGCGCTTTGGGATAGGCGTCTTCGGGAAACGGACTGTGGCCAAGCTTGCTGTAGCCGTACGCCAGACCGGCATAAGCCAGCGCACTGGTCGGGTCATTCTCGACCGCCTCGGTCAATATTTCGATACCGCGACGGTAACTACGCGGCGTTTCTTTGTGCATTTGAAACATACCTTTCAGGTAGGCTTCGTAAGTTTCCGGGCTGACTGTGCGATTAACGGACAGGCGTCGTTCTTCATCGGGTGTCAACCGGATTTCGATGGCATCGGCAATCGACCGTGCCATCTCGCTCTGCAATGACAAAATTCCGGTGAATCTCCGCTCGTAGCTTTCTGCCCAGAGATGTTGGTCCGTTGCTGCGTCGATCAACTGCACGATGATGCGGATGCGGTCTCCTTCTCGCGTCACCGAACCCTCGACGAGACGGGCAACACCGAGCATGGCACCGATGTTTGGCATCAACAGATCCTTGTCGACGCGCACGGCCGATGTTCTGGAAGTCACCCTTAGCGCGGTGATCTTCGAAAGGCTTGTAATCAACGCATCGTGCATGCCCGCCACAAAATATTCCTGTTCCTTATCGCCGGTCAGATTGTCGAATGGCAATACAGCGATCGAGTTGGGCTGGATCTCCAACGACAGCGATGAGTCCGTCACCTCGACTTCGCGAATCTCGCCGACAAGCTGAAACGTCACAACAGCAGCGACCGCAAGCAAGGCAGTCAGGATCACATAGTCGGACTTTTGGAGCGCGAGATCGGGTGCAGAGCCCGATTCGGCGGGTCGGGTGCGCAATATACCCTGCGCGGTTATGTTGTAGCGCCAGCTGAAGAAAACCGCCAATGGAAATCCAAAAAAAGCACCGATCCACACGTAGCGAATCGCAGTTTCCGGAATTGCGAGGCCTGATAGGGCCAGCTCGGCGACCTGCAGTACCACCCATGCGGCCACGACATATAACGCCACCGCGCCGAATACTCGGCGGCGCCTGAGCTCGCTGATCACTCCCAATCCACCCATAACGGCCCCCCTGGTCTCAACTACGCTTAGTCTAGACTACAACTTGACGATTCGGCACCTTACACACAGGCACACCCGGCCAGGAGACAAAAAATGACAACCACAGAATTAGATCGATCCGTTGCCGAACTCATGTCGGACACCGGCAAGGCGCATCACCAGGCATTTCTCGCGACTGCTGGTGATGACCCGGAGTGGCCGATCTGGTACGCGGATTACCTGCACAAACCACTGGGTCGGATGCTCGACACGCCGTTTACTCGCAGTCAGTTGATTTACTGTCTGATGGACGCCGAGTTTGAACGCGAGGTCAGCGCGCCCGATGCTGACTGGGCAACATACTATGCCGGCCAGTTTGTAGAGCGCTATGCCCCGACAGAAACGCCGGCGAAGGACAAGCTGACATTGTACTACCTGCCGACCTGTCCGTTCTGCCAATACGTACAGCAGGCGATCGATCGCCTTGGTATCGATGTTGAACTGCGCGATATCACGGAATCGCAACACCGTGAAGATCTCATCGCTGCGCGTAGTCGAGCCACCGTGCCCGTTCTGCGGATTACACCGCCCGACGGCAACGAGCGGTGGATGCCGGAGTCAAAAGATATCGTTCGGTACTTGAAGGAAAACTACCAGGATCGTTGATTTTGGTCGCAGACCGGCTACAAAGACCTCGGGATTGATTGAATCACCGGATTACAAATGGTTAGAAAAATACTGATCGTCACTGAGGTATCCCTGATCCTTATTCTGTTTTTCTACCTCAGGGGGGTCCTCAAGAGTTCGGGATTCAGCGATTGGCAGGAACTGATGTTTGGTGCAGCGATACTGTCCAGTTGCTTGCTGTTTTTTGTGCTGCCGCTGACTTCCCTGGTCCTGACGCACCGCAATCCAGGCGTCTATGGTCTGACAATTGACAATCTCAGACGCCACGCGCGGCTGGCCTTGCAAGCGATTGCGGTTGTCTTGCCTGCAACAATCCTGTTTCCAGTGATTGACATGCTGGGAACGGATCACAAGCACTGGGTCGGAGCATCCATACTGGCCCTCGGATTCGCTGCCGCAGGCGTCGTCATGCTGCGACATACACGACGCACCGAAAATAATGCCGAAACACAGCCCTCGCTCAATGGTTTTTTGGGTTATATCGGGCTGCTGATTGCCGGCGTCGGTCTGTGCTATTTGTTTCGACCCCTATCCGAGTTGATCACGCGAATTATCATCGCGTTAATTTTTATCGCTTTTTTAGAGGAATTTTTTTTCCGCGGGTATCTGCAAACCCGCCTCAACGAAGTTTTTGGGCGGCCGTATTCGCTGTTCAACGTCAGCTACGGAGCGGGGCTGATTCTGGCCGCCGTTATATTCGGGCTGTTTCACCCGCTGACGGTAACAAACGGGACGCCGTGGGCCTGGGCATTTTGGACTGCTATGGGCGGGCTGATTTTCGGGTTCCTGCGTGAAAAATCCGGCGCCGTCGTGACGCCGGCACTGGTACATGGCGCAATACTCTTACCGGGCGTGCTGTTTGGCGGCAGTTGAGGTACTGGGGTCGCTGCACGAGCCCGGCGTTTCACTGCGTCCGCGCTTATCAAGCCCCGATTTATGTAAAACCTCTAGGTACGGCTGCGCCGGGGCCAGTATACTTGGCAGATAACAATAATCCGACACAGGCATGCCCTGGGCCCGGGTCGAGAAGCTTTGGATCTTCTGTGACCTGATCTCGCAGCGAGATAGCCATCAAACACCAGGGTGCCGTGTTCGGTACACAAGAGCGACATAATGAGTAAGTTTTTTGTGGGCTTACTTGCAGCCTCTGTATTGACGCTGCTTACCGGCATATCTGCTGCCGATCAGATCGTCGGCATCCTGCCCGATGCCGGCCCGTACGTCGGCCGCACACTGATTGTCACCAGCAACTCGGAAGGCTCCGCACCGGCGTGCGGCAAACTCGGCGACGTCTACAGTGTGATCGTAATGGACATCGAGCGACAGGGCGGCAAACCCGTGGTTACCAAGCTCGTCGTACCCCACCGCAGCAACGTAAAACGTGGCGACCGATTCGTCCTTGCTGCCGCGAAGTCCTGCTCGACCAGTCACATCGAACTGACACTGCTCCAAGAAGAAACCTGATCCCAACCATCGACGTTTCGGCACAACGGCCATTCGACGGCGTCATTCTTATTGCTCAGTCGGCAGGGCTGCAGCTTGCCAGGCTTTGTAGCCACCTTGGATCGACTTCACGTCTGCGAAGCCCATTTCTCCCAGTGTGGCTGCGGCCAGGGCAGAGCGACCGCCGCTGCGGCAATACAGGACTATTGGTTGTGCGCGTTGCTCTGCTGCGGACAGATCTTCGAATGGCTCAATACGTCCGATGCGGAATTCCAGCAAACCCCTCGGAATATTGATCGCGCCGGGTACGTGGCCATCTGCAAATTCAGCTGGTTCACGCACATCTATAACAATCGCATCGTCCTGATCCAGTGCGCTGGCAGCCGGGACGCTGATTTCCGTGATGGTCGCTTTCGCCTCCGCGACCAGATCGTCCGAGGTCTTTACATCCGAAGCCTGGGCCAGCGCTCCGAAGGCTACAAACAAAACGCCGGACATTGGCAATGGGACGCGCCTGAGAGAGTTCGTGCGAGTCATTATCGTTCTCCTCCGGCTGTTGCCGGTTTGCGCCCTGGCCTTCATCCATCGACGCACGGTCGGGCTGCATTTTATCGACAAAGGAGACCTGACCGGGTTAACTATCTTATCATTGCCGGTCGAACTCACCCTCTTGTGTGAACCGGTTGGATCAAGCAGCTTGGATGCAAGTCACCACAAAGTCCTGACGGTCGGGCTCCCGGGAACGGCGTCTTCAGAGACCAGTGATCTGGTGACGTTTCGTATTTCAAAAACACCACTCGCAGCATGCGGAGCTGCAATTATCTGCACCGGCCTCAAACCACTCGATAGTGATGTTATCGACGAGACCTGGCGTTGCCCGGGTACTGTTACTGCAAGGAAAGAGGGCGACATTTCGGTAGTAAGATCAGATCGTTATCTCGTCGTTCATGCACGTTGCAAGATAGACAAAGATGAAAACACCGCAACGGCAACCGAAGATTTGTACCGCCGGTTGATGGCATGCACGGAATCGCACGGATATCCGTACCAGCTTCGAACCTGGAATTTCATACCAGACATCAACTGCGGCGAGGGCAAACAGGAACGCTATCAACAATTTTGTCTTGGCCGCGGCAAAGTACTCGATGCCCGAGGATTAGAGTCTGAACAATGGCCTGCCGCCACCTGCGTGGGCATCGACCGGGATTTGGAAATGGTTGTGGTGATCCTGGCCAGCGTTGAGCCCGGCACACACCTGGAGAACCCGCGACAGGTCAGCGCCTACGAGTATCCGCCGGAGTATGGGCCCCGGAGCCCGTCATTCGCCCGCGCCACAGTGGTGACCCTGCCGGACAACGGCTCGATCATGCTCACCTCCGGGACAGCCAGCATAAAAGGACACCAGTCGATGCATGAAGACAACATGCTCGCGCAGCTGGATGAGACCATAACCAATCTGTGCTCCATGAACATGGCCGCAAATGGCCGGACGCCTTTTATACCCCGGTCTTTCGGATCTGAGTCGGTCTTCCGCATCTATCTCAGACAACCTGACTATTTAGCATCAGCCCGACAATTTTTTCGCCGGGCAATTGGCAACGACAGTGCGGCGACCTTCATCCAGGCGGATATCTGCCGCCGCGAGCTCGCCGTCGAAATCGAAGTAGCGCGCGCCGTTTGAACGAATGGGATCGGCTCGTTGAGCTGGCTCGTACGATTTTGCAATTGCAATTTCAAGATCAGGGACGTCAGGCGTTTTGAACAATCCGTCATTCCCCACCTTCCGGATAGTCGGCCGCCGTTAGCCGTTATGACGCCGCCGTAAGATGAATAGTGCAGGCGTCTGTCAGGCGACCAGACTTTCGTAGATGCTACGGGTTTCGGGCGACGGCTTGACCTGGAGATTGGTTTCCAGTGTTTTGCAGCAGCGGTTGTAGACCTCGATCGCTTCTGCTTTTCGACCGAGCTCCTTGTAGCAGAGCATAAGCTGCCGGTAGAGGCCCTCGGCCAGCTCATCAACCTCGAGACCTTTCTGAAACGCCTCCACCGCCTGATTGAGGTCACCGACCTGCTCGAGCAGATGCCCGAACTCGCCTATGAAGCGGAGATATTTCACCCGCAGTTGATCCCGTGCACCGATGGCCCAGGATTGATCGTCAGCATCGCCGAGAAACGGCCCCTGGTACAACGTCATGACACGTTCCGCTTCCTGAATTACAGTATCGGCCTGCTGTTCGCTGTCGATCTTGCAGGCTTTGCTGATGTCGGCAACAGCGCGCTCGAATGCCCAGACATCAATCCAGAACAAACGCGGGTTCAGGTTCAGCTGTCCCGAATTGAGCGTAACGGCCTGATCGTCGCCGAGAAACTTGCGTAACCTATGCAAGGTCGTGTTGAGAGAGCGGTGCGCATAATCGCTGTCGATCCGCGGCCACAGCGCATCCGCAATTTTACCGACACTGACATCCCGGCCTCCGAAAGCAACGATCGCCTTGAGCAGTTCGATGGGCCGTCCGTGATGCTTGCCGTCAAGAAGACTGACGTCGTCTGCTTGTCGGACATCGAACTGACCCAACGTATAGATGCGATATTTCCACGGCCAATTGGCCAACTCGAGCGGCGGTTCGTCGGGAATCAGGCGGCGTTGTTTGATCAGACCTTTTACGAAATCGACCTCGATGTTTTCTTCGAGCGCACGCGCGCACAGTTTTGCCATGACCGAAGGCTGCCACCAGAGCACATTGGTAAATCCCTTTTCGCGCCCGAGGCCGAATGCGTAGCGAAGCGCCTTCAAGGCTGACACACGTCTGCCGTGTTCTAACGCGAGCTGGGCGTAAACCGTGAGACTCATGAACTCCAGCAAGCGGTTCTTGATGGTTTTCGCGATACTGCGCACTTTTCGCATCTGCGCGGCCGATTTACGCTCGTCGCCGCAGGCATAGAGAATCTGTGCCAGCGGGAGCCCGCACAAAACCTCGAAAAACGGCATTCCCATTTCTGTTGCAATCCGATAGGCATCTTTCTGATGCTGATATGCCGTCAGCAGGTCGTTCTTCATCAACGCGAGCCAGGCGTGGCAACCGTAACTCAGACACTGATCGAAGCGGCGACTCAACAAAGTCTTGTTGTCGATCTGCTCGAGCAAACGCTCGGCCGTTTCCAGATCACCGATGCCGAGAGCGGCGGAGATCCCGTTGATAAGCAGGCTATTCTTCCACAACGTAACGCCACTGGAGTCTACGATCGCCAGCCCGTCTTCAACCGCCTTCATGCACTCATCGAACCGGCCCACCACCATGTAGTACATCGATTCGATATTGCGTAGCGTCGATTGGGCCATCGGTGACATATCGGGCGTATCGGCAACCTGCCGCATCGCCTCGATGGTGCCTTCGGCCACCGTGAAGTGGCCGGCCCAGATGAATCCGGTTGCCAGGGCGAGACCGACCGTCATTTTCAGCCGCGGGTCCGTGCATTTCTGAAATATCGTGTAGGTGCGATCGGCCCATTCGTCGATTTCCGTGTGGAACGGCTGCCGGAAGGCCAGTGCCAGGTACATATTGCAGGTCATGCGGGCAGCCAACTCTTCGGACGGTATCTCGCCGCCGTCCTTGTCCAGTTTTTCGACTTCCTCGATCCAGGGATCGAGCAATGTCAGGTCATCGACATCAAACAGGATCGCATCCATTACGCCGACGATTGCCGACAAAGGTCCCTCAATGTCCGACGGGTCCTGCTCCTTAAAACGCTGATAGGCTTTCTCATACGCGTGCCGGGCTTCGCGCGGCACATATGGAAACCGACACGCGCCAAGCCAGTAAAGCATCCAGGGGTCCTGATCGAGTATTTCTCCGGGCAATTCATTGAGCCATTGTTCGAGCGTTTCGCCGCGCCCCTGCTCCAGCATGACTGCCGCGTGTCCCCGGATTACACGCTGCAATCCAGACCAATCCCGGGACTCGATCAGCAATGCGACTGTGTCTTCGATCTGACCGGCTTGTTCCAGCAGTTCGGCAGCACGATGTTGCAGCTGCGATCGTTCCTCCGCATTAAGAGATTCCTTCGCCTTGGTTAACAGGAACTCCCGCAGGAGAGGGTGATACTGGTAGACGGGCTCGGGATAGCCGTGCTTGACAGCAATGAAGTAATCGTGTGTCGCCATTCGCGACAACGTAGCGGCTGCCGAATCGTCACCCGTCAGATCTTTTGCCAGGGACGCTGTAAGTTGTGGCAAGCACGCGGTGCGCAACAAAAAATATTGCGTTGCCGGATCAAAGTCTTTGAACATCTCGCCTGCGAGGTAATCGAATATGATTTGCGGCGTGAAAGTTGACGGCATTTCGGCAACCGACTTGTCTTTGCCCAGCTGCTCCAACATCAGTACGAGGCCGGCAGCCCAACCCTGAGTCTTTTCGTAAAGCTGATTCCTTGCGTCCTCTGTCAGTTCATGACCACGTAACGTAACAATAGCGTCTGACTCCTCACGGGTCAGACAGAGTTCCTCCCAGCCGACGACTTCCATGGACTGGTTGGCCTGATAACGGGCCAGCGTTGAAACGGGTTCGCCGCGGCTGATGAAGAACACGCAGCCATCTTGCGGCACTTCGGCAAGAGCGTCGCGAATGACTTCGTGCAGCTTGGATTGTGCCGGCACCTCCTGGTAGTTATCGAATACCAGGGCGAAGGGCGCGGTCAGACGACTGAACAAGTCGCGGAAAAAAGACCGTGTAAACGAAGGCAGATTGCCAAGATACTCCGGTGACAGGACCGGCAGTGGCTTCTTGCCGGAGTCTGAATCGTTTCTCAGGGACTGACCCAGATAATAGAAAAACGTCGCGACGTCGGCGTCCCCCTGATCGACCTGGTACCAGACATAATCCAGCGCCCAGGTGTCCAGGTAGTCTGCGATCAATGTCGTCTTGCCGGATCCTGGCGGACCGGTAAGCCAGACCACGGATTTGTTCCGGCAATCGTCGAGCCGCGAGAACAGCCTCTCGCGCGACAATACGCCGGCTACGTTAGGCCGGCTTACTTTGGCCAGTCTGGGAGCTCTTTTATTCATTCGTTGTGGCCCGTACGGCCGCCACTGTTTTAGTGATGGACCGCTTCGGCTCGGTTTTGAAGTATAGCAATCGGTCTGGGGTCGGACATTCCATTTCCGGTCGGCTCCGGCGCTGCTCCCCACACCCGAAAGGCTAACAGAATACAGCCTCGTTGCGGCTTACAGCTTGCTTACAACACTCCCTGTCCGATAGGCGACGTCTCGCCCGTGGCCTGGACCACAAACGAAAGGAACTCGTTACCTACACCGCGTCCGACCAGATGTCGACGAGTCTGTTCACCGGCTGCACTCCGCACGACGAGCATGCACGACCGGACTTCGTGAAGAAGCTCTTAAGAAGGAATTACGACGCCATGGAAGAAGATCGCATCTTGGCCACCGCCAATCAGTAACGATAACCGCGATCCCAATATTTTCTTATAGCTGGCCTTAACGCTTATCGGTCGCCGGAGAGTCGGGCTGACGCTTCGTCCATACCGGCTTGATACCGGCTGGCGGTTGCGACTTCGAGGGCTCGCTCATAATGCACTTGCGCTTGTGCCTCGTTACGCATGCGTTGATAAATGTCGCCGATCCGGATGCGCGGATGCACACGATACCGGACGAAATCGATTTCATCGGCAAGCTCGATTGACCGCTGATACACGGCAATAGCACGCTCGTATTCTTCCTTTTGCCTTAGGACATCGCCAATCGATGAATAGGACGCCGGCATAAAGGGCTTGAATCCGATCTGCCCTCGTGCCGCCAGGGAAGCTTCATAGAGTTCGAGCGCCCGATCGAAATCCTTGACCTGATCCAAATAAATCAACGCCAGGTGCCGCAGGTTGTAGCCGAGCGCCATACGATTCCCGGACGCTTCGGAAAATGCGATCTCCTCTTCATAAGCCGGAATATGAGCTAGCAACTTATCCGTATTCCCTTCACGCTTTAGGCGGTTATGCGTTATCAATACCAGGAAGGCCCTTGAACCGGCGGCACCTTTCTGATCACCCATCTCCTCAAACAACCTGAGCGATTCGCGAAAGTTTTCCTCGGCCAGATCCACCTCGGAGTTGTGGAGTTGGGCCCATGCAAGTGTCGCCAGGTAACGGGCCTGAATAGATTTGTCCCGGATCGCATCGGCGGAATCCGAAATGCTCAGCAGTAGTTGCAGAACCTTCTGCTGCTGTTCCGGCCTGTGTCGAACGACATTGCCGATGATCTGAATTCTTGCCTGCTGCGAAACTAATGCAGCTTTGTGGCGGTCGCTGAAGGTGCTGAACTGCTGAAAGAATTCGACGTTCAGGTAGTTTTGCGCTTCGTCGAAGTCCGCGTTGAACATCAGTTGCTCGGACCGCCAGATCGCTTCCGACATGAACATGTCGAAGGCTTCTTCCCGGACGCCGGTTTGCGCCCAAGACGCTGTAGCGCAGAGCAAAGCGGCCAGCACCAGGCAGGCACGCCCCGCGAAGTCGCATCCGGAATTCATACGCTCACCGGCCATGGGTCATGACATGCACATTGAAGCCCACAATGTCGTAATGCAAGACCTGTTCTCATCGGTCCACCGGCTCGCCAGATGCTAGACTCTCAATCGAACCCATAATGGGGCCCCGATTCCTGACCCGGCCTGGAGGATACATGAGTCCAGCAAACAGATACCCCATTATCATCAGCAATACAGAAACAGTGCCGGGCCGGCAGATCGTGGAGTTCTTCGGCGTGGTGACTGGCAACACGGTGCGAGCCAAACACGTTGGACGTGACATCATGGCAGGCCTGAAGAACATCGTCGGCGGGGAACTCAAAGGTTACACCGAGCTTCTGAACGAATCACGCGCTGAAGCCACTGCAAGAATGATTGAACAGGCTCAGTCAATGGGTGCTAACGCCGTCGTCAATGTGCGTTATGCTACCAGCTCGGTATCACAGGGTGCGGCAGAGCTGTTTGCCTACGGAACCGCCGTGCGCGTCACTTGAAGAGACGCTGTCATGCCCGCACATATCGATCAGTTCCTCAACTTTGGCCTGCCGCTGCTCATTCTGATGATTGCCTATTTCGTTGGTTCGGCGATTGAGCGCAGGCATTTCAAGGATATCCGGGCCCGTGAAAAGCGACAACGCGCTTTTCCGGTAGTTACTTTTGAGACATTGCCGGAAGACTGGCAAGTAACGTCAGCGGAGTTGATCCAGGGCAACGTGGTTATTTCGCTGGACTACTTCAAGCGGGTCATCGCCGGTTTGCGTGGCCTCATTGGCGGTCGCATCAAGACTTACGAGCCCCTGCTCGATCGTGCACGGCGCGAAGCCATGCTGCGCATGATCGAAGATGCCCGGATTCGTGGCTACCATGCGATCATAAATGTCCGCCTCGAAACGTCTCGTTTGGCCAATGCCGGCAGAAACGGCCAGGGCACAGCCGGGGTGGAGATGCTCGCATTTGGTACCGCTGTGACGCTGGCGCGACGTTAAAAGCCTGCCCCTGGCGAAATGAAGTACATCCCCCGGACACCGCGCGAAGGAATCAATGTCAGCAAAGAGCACCCGCTTGTTGAAGCCGGCACCCTGCTTCTCGCGCTCAGTGCCATTTTTATTGCTGTCACGGCGATTCTTATCTTTCTGGTCGAGCTTGTCGTATGGCTGGTGCCGCCCGATGCCGAAGCCAGGGTTCTAAGCACCTGGACACCCTCTGATCTGGCGCCTGTTGCAGCCGATGACGAGCGCGCCGTCAAAACAGAGGAATTGCTGGCGCGACTGGCAAGCCACTGGACCGATGCTCCGTACATGTTTCGCCTGCGTGTAAGTGATTCGGAAACGCCGAATGCTATGGCGATGCCCGGCGGGCTGATCATCGTCACGACCGGACTGCTTGACCGAGTCGATTCGGAAAATGAACTTGCCTTTGTCCTGGGTCATGAACTCGGGCATTTCCGAAATCGCGACCACATCCGCCATTTAGGGCGTGGCATCGCGATGGCGCTGCTGTTCGCCGTCATCGGTAGTAGTGAGGGCAGTGCGGACTTTGGGTTGTTAGTAACCGACCTGACGTTTCGCAGCTTCAGCCGAGAGCAGGAAAGCGATGCTGATGCCTTCGGCCTCGACATCGTTTACGAAGAGTACGGGCACGTTAACGAATCATGGCGATTTTTTTATCGACTGATCGAAGAAGAGGGAGAAAACAGCGACCTCCTAATATATCTTTCAACGCACCCATCCAGCAGCGAACGTAGTGACGAACTCAAGTCACTAGCCCGGTTCAATGTCTATCCGCTGCAGGGATCCCTCACTGAACTGGCCTGGCAGTAGTTGCGCGTCAGCGATTCTTCCCGCTTCCCGCTTTTCACTTTTCAATCTTCCAGCAGGGGAATCGCCAGTGGCGTCAGCAATGCGAGGATCGCCAGGACGTACATTAGCGTCAACTCGAGTTCCACGGCGGGTAGCGGGAACTGGTAGTCCAGGGCCAAAAGGCCGTGACCCATAAAGATCGCCAGCTGACTCAGGGGCAGCCAGGCAAAAAATACTCCGGCTGCAATGGCTGCAGAGAGGATACCGCGCCGCAACCAGATTCGGCGCCGGAGTTTACGGACCACTATGCCGCTGAAGCCACTGTCCGGGGTCTGCGAAACCTGTCGCGAAAACCAGGCTCGCAACCAATCGTCTTCATCACGATATACGTGTCTATTCATTGACGACCTCCGCGAGACCAAAGTGATCGCGGATCCGGTCCTTGCCTCGGCGAATGTGTGATTTTATTGTGCCGACCGGCATGTCGATCACTTCGCCGATTTCCCTGTGACTTAATCCATAGGCATAGTTTAGGACCAGCACTGTCATTTCCTCAGGGTTAAGGATGTTCATAAATCGGGGTAAATCGGGCCATTCATTATTCTGCGATCCCCAGGCCTCGTCACCGTCAAACTCACTGGCCGCCTGTTCCAGTCTGAGTCGCTCCAGCAATCGCTGGTTACTTTTCGACTTGCGTTGAAACTGCAGAAACATACTGTAGGCCAGTTTCATCAACCAGGCACTGAAACGGCCGGTGCCCGCAAACGTATGCAATTTGTCCCAGGCGCGTATGAAAGTGTCCTGAGCAAGATCATCCGCGAGCATTGGGTCATGGGTCAGCTGCCGCAGCCAGCCGCGTACCTGCGATTGATACCGCTGTACGAGCTGGCCGAATGCATCCGGGTCGCGCAAGGCGACAACCCGGGCGACAAGTTCTTGATCACTCGGTCCCACCCGGCACCCGTACTGAGATGGATTGCTCGATATCTACTTCCCACTGAATTTCCACAGACCCAAGTATGCAATACCCACGAGAAATGGAAAGACAGCGAACGCAAGGAACGGCCGAACGGCATCCTCTTCACCGAGGATCAACGCGAAGCCGGCAAAACTGAATGCCAGCGCGACCGAGATAATTCCGCGACGCAGATCGATATTTCTCGGCCGCAACGATTCACTGAGCCGTTCCAGGAGTTCCGGCGATAGGTCCTGTCCACGGTCGATCGCCGACCGCACTGTCAACTGGACCTCCTTGCGGATCTGGTAACGATAGAAAATGAAAAAGGAAAGAATCACCGCGATCGCAATAAACATCGCGATAGGTACCAATTCAACATTCATCAATACATCCTCCAATGGCGGGCGAAATCCCCGCCTCACAGGGAATAGATACCTCCACGGATGCGATTGGATGCAAGGAATCACAAAAATTACTCCCGGCAGCCGCCCCCGCAAGCGGGGCGGCGCCAGGCAAAGCGCTCCAGGGCATCGGCATGCAACAGACCAAAGTGGTTGAACCTGGCCAGCATGGGCACGAAGTGCACAAACAGTAGCAAGGGCCAGCGATGCCGGCCCTTGAATAGTACTGCGTGATTCCCGGCAGCTGCCGGTCAATCTGATGTATTTTTATCTTCGTGTTTTTGTGCGCCCCAGGTGCAGTTGCTACTGAATGAGGGAGTACCCTGGGGCGCCTTTGTGGTTATTTTTTCGCGCCAGCGCTTGCTCAATGCCCCATCGGATCATTCCATTCGGGCAACAGCACGATGCAGTTGGGATTGAAGCCGTTGTCGACAAACGTGTTGATGGTGTCGATCACTTCCAGGTTCTCGAAATCGACGACGGTAATGGTCCCCTCGCTCATCCCCGGTAAATTGATAAACGAGTTCTGCACGTAAGCGTACTGACCATCCTTGGTGAAGGCGACGTGGTGTGCACCCTGGCCGGCCAACAGAGTTTTCACATGCGTAGCCTCGGCAGGGTTGTCGCCCAGATCATAAATATGCATCCGACCCGGGTTGGCCGTGGTCACGTACATCCGGCTACCGTCGTCCGTAAAATACAATTCCAGCGGTATTCCGACCTCCTCGGCCGCAAAATCGTAAGCCTCGGCAACATCGAAATCCCCTTTGTCCGGATTCCAGGTTGCTGTCCACAAACTATTGCCGAACATATTGGTTATGTAAGCAACCGGCGGGTTCGAGTTCGGTACAAATAGAATTTCTACCGGAGCCTCGCCGGCAGGTGATTCTTTGTTGGAGACTTTGTGGGTGGAGATGTGCTCACCCGTGCTTGCTTTCAGAACACCGATCACCTCACCCGGATCCCCGAGATCGGCGGCATTGACGGTGCTGCTTACCAGCATGAGATCCAACTCTTCATGTACCGCAATCCCATGCGGGTATTTCACCGGCGACTGGTAGGTCTTCGTATAAGTGTCATTTACCGCGTCGCCGACGATGATCACATTTGAGCCCATGCAGGTCTCGTACCAAATCTTGTTATCGGCGGAAAACACCACGTCCTCGCCAACCTGGCAATCCGGTACGTCGATCACTTTGACTCGGTACGGATTCTGCGTCATATCGATGACCCGCAACTCGGGCTTACCCAGCGCCGTGAGGTAAATTTTGGTCGAATCCCGGTTGTAAAACACGTGATGCGCCACCAGGTCCGGCGGTAACGGAATGTCCAGGAGGATTTCACCATAGGCCGCTGATTCCGGATCGACGTCAATGATCGCAATACCTTCCTTACGGCCCATCGTGCCGAAAGGCATTTTGAGATCTTTCAGGGAATCGTCCGGTCGGGACTCGTAGTTGAGCATCGCGAGGATCTCGGCCGTGCTGACCAGCGGTACCAAAGCGACGCAACAGACGAGAAAGGTTCGAAAAAATCTCATTGCCATTTCCTCTTCTTTTATTATCTAGCAGGGAGCCCGTCGGGAATGCGCTAATTGTAGACTATACTTACCGCTCTGTTGCCGGAAATGAAAAATAGTGCGCTGGCTCAAGCAGTTACAAGGACCAGGACAGATTGGCGTCGCGCTGCTGCTTATCACGGGGCCTTTGACAAATCTCGTCGCCGAGCCGGAATCCGAATTCACCGGCGAAGTCCGGCGCATCGAAATCAATATCAAGGACCGAAAGGTTGTGCTGGACAACAATGTCGTCCGGGTCACCCAGGGGGACAACTTAGAGTTAGTCTGGAGCACAGACGAAGCCGTCAGTCTGCATCTGCACGGCTACGACATTGAGGTGAAACTCGAACCGGAAGAACCCACCGTGATGGCATTCAGGGCTCACGCGACAGGCCGGTTCCCGGTTACCAGCCACGGCTTCGGTGATGATCACCATGGGCACGACACGCTGCTCTATCTCGAGGTGTATCCCAGGTAACCCGGCCGGTGCCTGATCCGCTTCAATCGCAAGCCAATATCCCGGTGCCGGCGTGACCCGCTGGTTCCTGGCACTGTTTACTTGCGCCATGCCGTTAGCGGCCCAGGCGCATGGCTTCGCACAGCGTTACGACCTTCCGGTACCCCTGGAACTCTACATCACCGGTGCTGCGGCGGCGGTCGCTTTGTCATTTGTAGTTGTTGCCTTTTTTGTACGCGGGCATCGCACCGTCGAGCACTATCCGCATTTCAATCTGCTGACGACAAAAATCGGCCGCTTGTGCGCTCATCCGTTATTGCTTGCCTTGTTGCGGTTACTCGGAGTCCTTGTTTTAGGTTTAGTCATCGTTGCGGGCTTTATTGGTGACACCAACCCGTTCAAGAACATCGCGCCGACTACTGTCTGGGTCATCTGGTGGGTTGGGCTGGCCTACGTATCCGGATTACTCGGCGATCTGTGGGCACTCATCAATCCGTGGAAAGCGGTGTTCGGTTTTGTCGAGCGCGCCATCAGACTGATTCGTCCCGGTGCCCGGCTGAGTCTTGGTATTGCATACCCGCGCTGGCTTGGGAACTGGCCGGCCGTCGTTTTGTTCTTCTGGTTTGTCTGGGCGGAATTGATCTGGCCATCGAGCGATTCGCCGGCCAGCCTGGCCCAGGCGGCAACGAACTACAGCATCATTACCTGGCTGGGCATGATCGTGTTTGGCAAACACGTCTGGTTACGTCAAGGCGAGGCATTTACGCTGGTATTCGGGCTGCTGGCCCGTTTTTCGCCCACCGAAGTTCGCATTACAAATCGTGCATTGTGCGCAACGTGCAGTACACGCGAATGTCACGAGCAGCATACTGCATGCGTGAACTGCTATGAATGTTTCGAACAAGCCGCACTGAGCGAACGCGAATGGAACTTGCGCCCCTGGGCCGTGGGGCTGCTGACCGATGGACCGATCCCCTTATCGCGGATGGTATTCGTGGTCGTGATGCTTGCCAGCGTTACTTTTGACGGACTCCTGGCAACACCACTCTGGGGTGATGTGGCGAGGTGGATGATCCTTTCTGAAGAACTGCGCCCGCTTGTGCTTTTGCTTCAGGATGTTACCGGCAACGCCATCGCGGCGGTTTCTACCATCGCGCTGATCGCATTCGTGGTGCTATTCCAGCTCATGTTCCTGTTATTCAGTGCATTGATGCGTTCGGTTACACCGTCAGCAGCCCGCGGCGACTTGTCGATCAGCGAAATAGCGCGGATCTTTGTGTTTAGCCTGGTCCCCATCGCCCTCGCCTATCACCTCGCTCACTACATATCCTTCCTGCTCATCGTCGGACAGTACATGATTCCGTTGGCATCGGATCCTTTCGGTATGGGTTGGAATCTGTTCGGCACCAGCGTGTACATGGTGGACATCAGCGTGGTCAATGCCCGCTTCGTCTGGATTACGTCTGTGATTGCAATCGTCGTCGGCCACATCATCGCGGTCTACCTGGCTCACGTAATGGCACTGCGGTCCTTCCGCCATAACCGCGCCGCGCTGATCAGTCAGATCCCGATGCTGTTCCTGATGGTGGGCTATACGATGATCAGCCTGTGGATCCTTGCCCAGCCGGTGGTAGAAACAGGATAAGCCGACGGCGCCACACCTGAGTCCTGAGTCGGGCGGTATCAGCTGACAACAAACCCAAGCGGCTAAACCTGACTACAATAACCACGAAGCACACCAAAAAAAGTTATCTGCAAACGACGAAAAATGCCGATCCTGTCGCCTGTTTTGACATCACTTGTTATGAAAGATAATTGTCGAAGAACCGTAGGGTTCGTTGCCAGGCGAGGGTCGCGGCATCAGCGTCATAACGGGCCTGGCTGGTGTCGTTGTGGAAGCCGTGGCCAGTTCCCGGATACATGTTGAGGCTGTACGCTACGTTGTTCGCATCAAGCGCTGCACGAAAATCGGGAATCATCGCATTAATTCGCTGATCGTTGCCGGCGTAATGCATCATGAGTGGTACCGTAACCGACGCGACATCTTCTGCCGACAAAGCACGACCATAGAAGCTGACCGATGCGGTTGTTTCTTCGTGGCCGACTGCGCACCGCAACGAGACACCGCCTCCGTAGCAGAATCCTACCGTGCCCACTTTGCCTGTGCAGTCATCACGAGCAGCAAGGTACGGCACGCCCGCGATTACATCCGCTGTGATTTTTTCACGATCGGCTTCCCGGAACCGATCTCTGGCCGCTTCCTGATCAACCAGCCCGCCACCTGCGTAAGTAAGACCATCCGGCGCCAGCGCCACGTAGCCCGCCAGAGCGGCACGACGTGCAACATCTTCTATATGGGCGTTGAGGCCACGGTTCTCATGAATGACCAGGACACCTGGCAATGCATGTTCGGCATTAGCCGGCATCGCAAGATAGCCCTTAACATCGCCGGTGCTGCCAGGGTAAGTAACGTACCGGCCTTCCAGCCTGTCGTCCTCCGGGTCCACCTGCTGTCCGAAGGCCCAGTTGGGTTCCACCAATGCCAGCATCACACTGGCTGCCGCCGCACCACCCGCGATTTCAACAACCCGTCGCAGAAAAACCCGCCGTGGCATATCGCCGTGGATGTACTCGTCGTACAGCTTGATAACTTTGGGGTCCATGTCATGACCCTCGTGTTGTTACATTTCCGACCAAGTATAGCCGGAGTCTTGCGTAGCGGCCCGCGACCACATAAGGGGCCAGTGTCAGCTCAAAAAGGGCCAGGCTGTCAGCACTTGCCCTTTCCCATCGGTCTCGGGATTTTGGCCGTGGCAGCCGCCCGATTTGTGACGGAATCGTGCTTCAAATCCTGGTCACGGGTGAATAATCACGGTAATGATCCGCCTGCGTAGTTTTTCTCCCGTTGTTGCCCTGCTCCCGCTGCTCGGTGCGTGCAGCTGGGGACCGGAGGTGCGGCCAGCTTACCTGGAAAGTCAGGCTGAATCGCAAGCCAATCACTCCGACACACGGGATCAGATCGCGTTTCATGCCATGCAGATGGTGGGCACGCCATATCGCTACGGCGGACATACACCGCAAGGCTTCGACTGCAGTGGTCTCGTCTTTTATACCTACGGCGAGACAGGAATTTCAGTGCCGAGAACCTCGGCGGAACAGTTTCGGGCGGCCTCACCGGTCAACATGAGCAACATTCAGGCAGGCGACCTGCTGTTCTTCCGCATCGACGGCAAAGTCTCCCACGTCGGCATCTACATCGGCAATCAACGATTCGTACACGCACCGTCAACCGGACACGACGTAACTTTCAACAGTCTAAGTGACGACTACTATCGTGAGCACTTCGTTGGCGCCCGGCGACTGATTCAGTAACGACTCAGCGATCGATGGGTACCGACGGTAGCGTCTTAAGATACGCGTGCACGGCGTCGATTTCATCATCAGTGAAAAACGCAAATCGGCCCTCCGCGACGTCCGGCATCGTATCCAGATCACGACCGTCCGGGGGTACACCGGTGCGCATCAGCCTGCGAAAATCTTCAAGCGGGTAGGCAGCCGCCACTGCAAGGTCGGGTATATCGAAGCCGGGCGTACCGCGTAAGTCACGCCCGTGACATTCAGAGCATACGGTGCTGGCGAGATAGTGACCCCGGGCCTCTGCGACGGGACCGGCCGGATTGATCCGCGCCGCGTCATGGTCAACCAATTCCGCAGAAAGGAGGCTGTCCACCAGCAGTTTGTAATAAAACATCATCAAGCGTCCTATCACATTGAGATTCGTTACTGCCATCTCCTCGCTACCGGGATCCAGAGATCTCAGAAACGCGACGATCGCACCGAAATCCTCATCCGTCAGGTTGTAGAACATTGCGGAGGGCATGGCCAGCATGACACTGGTACCGTCCGGTCTCATGCCGTGGCGAACCAGTCGTTCGAGATCCTCAATCGGGTAATTCTGGGCCGCGCGAACGACATTGGGAGCGACAACCTGGGATCCGCCTGGCAGCTCAAAGAAAACCTGGCCACGCGATCCCTCGCCGTGACAACCACCGTTGCAGCCACGCAGCTT
>CAZJFQ010000021.1:0-12698 GCA_964545335.1 uncultured Gammaproteobacteria bacterium
ATTAATTCCGATCCAGTTCTTTTTGCACCAGGTAATTCATTACCTGCATCAGGCCCTCGTAGCCACCGGTCAGTTCAGGGCCGGACACGTATTTGCCATTGATGACAACGGTCGGGACACTGTGGGCGCTGTAGCGACCCGCCATGGTAGTGGCTTTTCTTAGTCGGGTGTTTACCGCATACGAGTTATAGGCATCGCGAAACGTCTGCTCATCGACACCGTGATCGGCAAAAAATTTTGCCATGGCGTCTTCTGTCTGCAGGAAATTACGGTTGACATGGATCTCGTTAAAAAGATCGCTGTGTATGTCGTCGACAACATCCAGAACTTCAGCTGTGTAGTATGCTCGAGCATAGACATTCCATTCGGGGCGAAACATCGGTGCCATACGCACAAACTCTGTGTTGTCCGGCTTGTTTTCCAGCCAGTACTTCACGTAAGGGTCGAAGCTGAAACAGTGCGGACAGCCGTAGGAAAAAATTTCGACAACTTCGACTTTGGAAGGCGAGGTACTGGTCGGTTGCGTGGGTGTCAGCAGCCGGTAATGAACACCCTGCTGAAACGCCGGTTCTGGCAGCGATTGCTGAGTTGGCTGGCTTTGTGACGAGGCCTCCTCTTCTGCCTGTGTAACACGTAGTTCGGGTTCAGTCTGGGCGGCCAGCTCGTCTTCACTAAGCTGCTGATCCTCCGCGGCATTCTCCGACGCCGCCGGAGTTTCGGCGCCGCTGTCATTGCCCGTTGTCTGCGCCTCACCGATCAGCGTCGCCGGCTGTTGTGCCTGATCTTCCTGGCTGCACGCTGCGAGCGGCACCAGCAAGGCTATCAGTGCCAGCGTCCGTATATTCATTTCCTTATGCTCCCTTTATTCATCCCTCAACCCCTGTATGTAAGACGCCACCGCCCGCGTTTCGTTCTCAGTCAGCGACCCGGCGATGCTTCGCATCACTCCGTTCGGATCCGAGTCCCGCGAACCATCGGCATAGGCTGCCAGCTGCATTGCCGTATACGTGGCGTACTGGCCACCCACCGCCGGATAACCTGCCGGTGCATTACCGTGGCCGGTAGGCCCGTGACAGGCGATACAGGCTGCGACTTCCTTTTCCTTGATGCCCCCCCGGTAAATTCTTTCGCCAATAGCGACGATCGCCGGGTCCGCTTCCTTCGGCGCCATCTTCTTGCTTGCGTAGTACGCGCCGAGGTCGGCCATTTCCTGATCGGTTAGTCCGATCGCCTGACTCGACATAAGGACATTCTCGCGCTTGCCTTCCTTGAAAGCCTTGAGTGCAGCCACGATATATGCTTCGTTTTGTCCTGCGAGACTCGGCCATTCCGGATTGAGACTGTTACCTTCCGGACCGTGACAGGCTGAACATACGATGGCCTTGCTCTCGCCCCGAGCTGCGTCGCCCGCCTGTGCACTGGTTGCGACATACAGTGCCAGCGGTACACATAGAATTCTGACCAATTTTTCGAGCATTTATCCTGCCTTGAATACGTGGGCCCGAATGCCGGGGCAATGATTTTTCTAATGGCTCACGATATCAGGCGGGAGATTGTACACTACCCGCCCTTCACTTCGGCACCCGGAATCCGGCTATGTTGCTGTTCGCGAACGCAAATTTTGTGAAAAGCGCCCACGAACCGGAGCAGTTTATCCGGGACCGGGGTTCAGAAGTCGCGTTCGCCGGTCGCAGCAATTCCGGGAAATCCAGCGCGATCAACGCAATCCTGAATCGGCGCGGGCTGGCCCGCACCAGCAAGACACCCGGCCGTACGCAGCTGATCAATTTTTTTGAGGTTGGAGATCAACTGAGGGTGGTCGATTTGCCGGGGTACGGCTATGCGCGGGTGCCGCGGAAGGTACAGGAGCATTGGGGAAACCTCATGGATTCCTATTTCACGGACCGGCGTTCGCTAAAAGGGCTGATACTGATGATGGACATCCGCTTGCCGCTGACCGCATTCGACGAGCAGATGCTCACCTGGGCCGGTGCCAGCCGGTGTCCGACGCATGTATTGCTCACCAAGGCCGACAAACTGAGCCGTGGCGCCGGCGCTCAGACGCTGCAGAAAGTCCGGAAACGCCTCGACAAGAACTATACCGTCCAGCTGTTCTCCGCCACCAAGAAACTTGGCCTCGATGAGGCGCAACAGCGGCTTGCGGAGATGCTTGGCGCCGAAGCCCCTGCAAGGGGCTCCCGCGGCGGGAAGCGGGAAGCGGGAAGCGGGAAGTAAGTTTGGCGCATGGCGCCAAATCCGTAGCGCCTAGGGCCTAGCGTCTAGAGCCTGAAGCGCGCGGACGTCAGTCTGCGGAGCGACTGGTTGAACTTTTTGGGCCCGGTCCGGCTCTAACTTTCTGAGCGCCTAAAAGACGCTCGCCCGCTTTCCTCCCAGAGCGGGTCAGCAGCCTGACTGGTAACAGTTCGGCTAAAACCTGCCTCGGATGTTTTCCCCCTTAACATCCGAGGCTTTCTTTTTGGCGAGTGCTTAGGCTCTAGACTCTGGGCCTTAGGCTCTAGGTCTTAACCATCGCTGCCGCACACGATCACCTAGCGTCTAGGGCCTGGAGCCCAGGGTCTTTTTTCAGTGTGCCTCATCCCAGTTGTCCCCCACGCCCACGTCCACTTTGGACGGTACATTTATTTCAGCGGCATTGTTCATCCGTTGTACGACTTCGGCTTCAACTTCGTCAATCTGATCTTCGGCGACTTCGAACACAAGTTCATCGTGAACCTGCATGATGATTCGCGCATCACGACTGCTGTCCTGAAGCCAGCCATGGATATCGATCATCGCGCGTTTGATAATGTCGGCTGCTGAGCCCTGCATCGGGGCGTTAATCGCACTCCGTTCAGCGTACTGGCGTCGCTGCACGTTACGCGAATTGATTTCAGGCAGATACAGTCGGCGGCCGTAGACCGTTTCGACGAATCCTTTCTCATGCGCACGGTGTCGTATGTCGGACATGAATTCCTTGACGCTGGGGTAGCGACTGAAATACAGGTCGACATACTCCTGTGCTTCACTGCGTTCGATACCCAACTGCCGCGCAAGACCGAAGGCCGACATGCCGTAAATGAGTCCGAAATTGATTGCCTTGGCTGAACGGCGCTGATCGGGAGTGACATCGTCGAGCGCAGTGCCGAATACTTCGGCAGCCGTGGCCTGGTGAATATCAAGTTCCTTTTCGAAGGCATCGAGCAGACCGGAATCGCCGGACAGATGCGCCATGATGCGAAGCTCGATCTGGGAATAGTCAGCGGCAAGAAGTTTGTATCCGGGTGGGGCTACAAACGCCTGGCGAATGCGCCGTCCCTCCGGTGTGCGTACCGGGATATTCTGCAGATTCGGATCAGAAGATGACAGCCGGCCGGTGGCGGCGACAGCCTGATGATAGGACGTGTGGACTCGCCCGGTATCCGGATCGACCTGTTCCGGTAGCTTGTCGGTATACGTGGATTTCAGTTTACTCAGCGTTCGATGTTCGAGGATAATTCCGGGCAATTCATATTCTTCAGCAAGTTCCTGCAGCACATCTTCCGCCGTTGATGGCTGACCTTTCGGGGTCTTGCGAATGATTGGCAACTTGAGCTTTTCAAACAGGATCTCCTGTAACTGCTTTGGTGATCCGAGATTGAACGGTTGGCCGCTCGCCGCATATGCAGATTTCTCGAGTTCACCGAGCTTTTTCTCGATTTCGCGACTCTGTTTGCCGAGCATCCTGGTATCGATCAGGACACCGATGTGCTCCATATCGAAAAGCACCGGTACCAGCGGCCGCTCAATATCTTCGTAGAGCTTTTTTAGTTCAGGCTCATCGTTGAGTTGTGACCAGAGAACCTGATGCAGCTGCAACGTGATATCCGCATCCTCGGCGTCATACGGTGCCGCCTGGTCGATCGAAACCTCGTTAAACGTCAGCTGCTTTGCTCCTTTGCCGGCCACATCTTCGTAATGAATCGTCCTGCGGCCAAGATATTTTTCCGCCGCCGAATCCATGTCATGCCGGATCGCAGTGCTGTTTAATACATAGGACTCCAGCATTGTGTCGAATCGGATGCCCTTCAGAGCGATTCCGTAGTTGGCCAGGATATGAGCGTCATATTTCAGGTGGTGACCAACTTTTGACTGTTTCTGGTCTTCGAGGATCGGTTTGAGCTCCTTCAACACGAACTCCCGATCGAGCTGGTCCGGAGCGCCGGGATAATCATGCCCAACCGGTACGTATGCGGCTTCATTCGGGGATACCGCCAGCGACAGTCCGACGAGTTCAGCCTGCATGTAGTTGAGACTGGTCGTCTCGGTATCGAACGCAAACAGATCGGATCCCTTGATTTTCTTAAGCCAACCGGACAACGCTTTTTTGTTCAGCACAATCTGGTAATCGGCATCCGGTGTGGACGCAGATATGCCCGATTTATCATCCGGCAACTGGCGCAACAGCGATTTGAGCTCCAGCCGGGTATAAATCTCGCGGAGCCTGACCACGTCAGGCTCACCGCGCCTCAGATCATCGATCTGTTCTTCGAGATCGACGTCGCAATGGATTGTCGCCAGCTTGCGTGACAATTCCAGCTGTGTGAGGTTGTCGCGCAGACTCTCACCCACCTTGCCCGGGATCTCTTCCGCATGACCGACAATCTCATCTAGGCTGCCGTACTGATTCAGCCACCGGGCTGCGGTCTTGGGTCCCACCTTTGGTACGCCGGGAATGTTGTCGGACGTGTCACCGACCAACGCCAGGTAATCGATAATCTGGTCCGGGGTGACGTCAAACTTATCTTTTACTCCGACACGATCCATTGTCTTGTTGGTCATCGTGTTAACCAGCTTGACACTATCGCCGACGAGCTGCGCCATATCCTTGTCGCCGGTAGAGATCAGGCTGGCCATGTCCTTTGCGCCCGCCCGGGTAACAAGCGTGCCGATAACATCGTCCGCTTCGACGCCGGACACGCGCAGCATCGGCAGGCCGAGAGCCGGCACGATTTCCATCAACGGTTCGATCTGCGCCCGCAACTCGTCGGGCATTGGCGGTCGATGCGCTTTATATTCTTCGAATAACTCATCGCGGAATGTCTTGCCACCGGCGTCGAATACGACGGCAACGTAGTCTGGGTCATACTCCTCGATGAGCTTGAGCAACATGTTGGTTACACCGAGTACCGCACCAGTGGGTTCGCCGGTGGAGTTACTCAAGGGCGGCAGCGCGTAGTACGCACGAAACAGGTACGATGATCCGTCGACCAGTACAAAGGGTTTAGAGTTTGTCATCGGCTGTTGAGAAACTTATTGCTGTTCGCCGACCTCTCGTTTCGCTTCGTCCTCGGCGAGTTCTTCCGGGTCCTCGGCTTGCGTCTCGACATCGACCGCCAGTTCGTCATCATTGGTAATAATCGCTGTCGGCTGTTCCGGCTCGCCTGGCATATAGAGGTCGCCGCGTAATCCGCACCCGACAAATGACGTCGCCATTGCGATCGGAATGATCAGAAAACTGAAGGTAAGCCGCATGTTGTAGATTTCTGTTTCGGGCCACGGGCAGTATAGGTGAGTGCCGGCCCGGCGGGAAACACCTGCTTTGGGGTTCGTGCTATGGACTCCGGGTACCCTTTCTGCCTGAAGCCTGAAGCCTGCAGTCCGGGCTGTTAGAATCGCTGGCCTTTTTTGAACGTGAATCCGGTGTCTGAACGTCTGGAATGTGTTGTTGCCGAGACCGGCTCTGATCCTGTGGCAAGTATTGTCTGGTTGCACGGATTGGGTGCGGATGGCCACGATTTCGAGCCCATCGTGCCCCAACTGGATCTTGGCGCGGGTCGTGCGCTGCGATTTATCTTTCCGCATGCGCCGGTGCGACCGGTGACCATCAACATGGGTGTCGCGATGCGGGCATGGTTCGATATCCTGGGCCTGGACCGTATGGCCCGGCAGGATGAAGACGGAATCCACGACGGCCAGCTCCAGGTGGAACGGCTGATCGCGGATGAGCTGGCCAACGGCTTTTCGGCAGACCGTATCGTGTTAGCGGGTTTCTCGCAGGGCGGGGCACTCGCGCTGCATACGGCGCTTCGATATCCGGAGCGCCTCGCGGGAATCATTGGCCTGTCCTGTTATCTTCCTCTGGCGGCGCAGCTTCCGGATGAAATCAGCGAGGCCAATCGTGCGACGGAAGTATTTATGGCTCATGGCACGTTTGATCCGGTCGTTTCGCCGGACCTGGGCGAAACGGCTCGCGCCGAACTCGCCGGGCTCGGCTACGAAGTCGAATGGCGTACTTACCCAATGGCCCACCAGATCTGCACCGAAGAAATCGCAGCCTTGCGCGACTGGCTGCAACGAATTCTGTAAGCCGCTACCGCGAAATACTAACCACGAAGTCGCCCTGCGGACACTACCTCATTCAGCTGTAGATTTATTCGGGGCGCACGAAGAACACAAATAAAAAATAAAAAAGAAGGCCAGCATTGCTGACTGTTGGACACAATCGTGTATCTGCCGGCGTATGCTGACTAACTATTCAAATCATAATTTCTTCGTGTTTTTTATGTCCCTCGTGGTGAATTCCGGCGTTAGCACCACACCGCGCCAGGTAGCCGAATATTAAATTGATATTTGCTTCGTGTTCTTCGTGGTCATTCCTTCATGTCGGCGTCGAAGTTTTCGATTTCGACGGCTTCAAGTTGATCAGCCGGTTCAAAGCCGAAGATCTTCGAATAGAAATAGAGTTCAGCTTCGATACACCGCCGGATCGTGCTGGCCTTTCGAAAGCCGTGTGCCTCGCCCTCAAATGCGAGATAACTGACCGGCAAACCCTTGGCCCTGAGTGCCTGAACCATGCGTTCAGATTGCGCCGGCGGCACCACTTTATCATCGAGACCCTGCAGAAAGATTACCGGGCAGTTGAGTTTGTCCGCGTGGTGAACCGGAGAGCGTTCCCGGTAGAGATCTTTTGCCTCTGCATAGGGACCGAGCAGCCAATCTCCGTAACGTGACTCAAATTTATGGGTCGTCTTAAACATCTCCTCCAGCTCGCCGACACCGAAATAGCTGGCACCGGCACGAAATATGTCGTGAAAGCACAGCGCACAAAGCACAGTGTAACCTCCAGCGCTGCCACCTTTTATGGCCATGCGATCCGGATCGGCCCGGCCTCGGGCGGCAGCGTAAAGGGCGCCACTGACACAGTCCTCGACATCTGCGACCCCCCAGCGGCCATAGAGTTTTCTCCGGTAGTCCCTGCCGTAACCCGTACTGCCACGGTAATTTACGTCGAGGATCGCAAAACCGCGACTGGTCCAGTACTGGATTCGAAGATCGAAAAGACTGCGTGTGGCCGATGTCGGGCCACCGTGACACTTGACGATGAGTGGTGGTTTTTCACTGGCCGGTGTTTCGTAGCCCGGGTTGCAGGGAAGATACAGAAACGCGTGGGCGACATCGCTGTCGGCGGTAGAAAAAGTGATTGTCTGCGGTCGCGATATGAATTCGCGCGGGATGTCTGTTTGCGAGGATCTTTGAACAACTGAAGTACTGTTCATCTTGAGGTCGTACAGGACTATTGCCATGGCCTGTTCCGGGCCGCCGGCAACCATCGCAATCGTGTCCCCGACAACAGTAACGTGATCGATCGCCGAATAGGGAAGATCAAGAGTTTCAGACTGGCCGGTATCCAGACTGATTCGTCGGATCTCCCATTCGCCGTCACGCGTGACGGAACTGATCAGGTGCCTGTCGTCGGTGAAGCCGTAGGTCGACATCCCAAACAACCATTGCGGCATTCCAAACTCGGCTTCACCGTGCGTAATTTGTTGTGTCTCCTCACCGTCGTAACGATAGACGTGCCACCAGTTGTCGCGGTCGGACACAAAATAGATCGAGTCATCCGGTCCGAACTGCGGTTGAAACACCGATTCCGCGGCGGAGTCGACCACAGTTTCGATCTCTGTCGGCTGACCCTTGCTGTCAAGCTTGGCAACTTTCAGTGTCGTGCTCTCCCAGGGCAGGTTTGGGTGGTTCCAGGAGAGCCAGAGCACCCTGCTCCCATCCGCCGACAGACCGGGTGAACTGTAGAAATCGTCACCGCTGATCAACGGGGTGACGGTCCCGGAATCGAGCTCCACACTGACAATGGAGTTCTGTATATCGTGTGGATACCGGTGATCCTCGCAGATAGCGATGAGGCGGTTATGACGCAAGTCGACAATAAAGTCGGCGAAACGGCACGCCTCGGGTGGAGTCAGTTGCTCGGGTTTTTGTCCCGCTGCAACACGATAAATGCACTGATCGCTGTCATTGACGAACCAGACCATGTCACCTGATACGGTATAGGAGCCGCCCCCATATTCGTGCACCCGGCTGCGGACACTGTAGGGTGGTGGCGTGATGTCGTGGCAGCCGCCGTCGGCGACGTGACAAACGAGGACACTGCGACCCTGTTCCGCCGGCCTGTCTTCGATCCAGTACAGATTTTTGCCGGCGACGCGCGGCTGCCCCAACCCGATAACCCCCGCTGTTACCAAATCCGACGTGATCGGTGAGGCCCAGCTACCATAGGGAGCATTGCGTGTTCCACCTGTTCTGAACATCATGTCGGGCGTTGTCTCACCGCTCACAAGCAAATTCAAACGAACGGTTACCACCAAAACTGCCATCCGATTCGAAACTGTGCTCGACAAATCTGACCTCACCGTCGTTGCGAATAGTCAGAACAGTCGAGGAACGTGTCCCATACCTCGGTGTTACGACAAACGGCGCCGACAAGCGTTTTTCCAGTTCCGGACTCAGGTCTGAATCAGGTAACGCTTCATCGCTCGCCGGCTCGCGGTCAGCAAGCATTTCCAGCAAGGCGGACGGATCGATACTGTCCCGATCCAGGAACGCCTTGAAGCGCGCCTTGGTCCGGCGGAGTTTCGGCCAGTTAGAGTCCAATGCTTGATTACTCAACCCGTGAATCCCAGGCGGCAGCGGACTTAGTGCTTCCGCACGGTTAGACAAGTAATGCATTGTAGTTATGTCGCCAAATATAAAGCTGAACGGTGCATACTTGTCGGCGTGAGCTACAACACGTTCACAATACGACTCAACACTAGCATCAGTCGTGGCGAAATCAGGAATCAGGCTGCCTCGCGACGGCCCCTCCGATCCCCCCCCGGCATAATCGCGGAAGTTTGTCACGACGCCGAATCGTCCCATGCGGGAAACGCCGAGCCAGGTGCCGCCCGAACTGAGATCACGGCCGGCAAGCACGTCGGGCGGATGTTGCCACCACTGGGCTGGTCGTGTCGGACGTGCATAGAACTCATCGCGGTTGCCGGCCAGGATGAGCCGATAGTCCGTGTGACAATTCCAGGCGAAAACGAGCAGACACATAAGGTCAGACCAAAGATCGCAAGCAGCTAAATTTAACCAAGATAATCACGACGAACACGAAGAGTATTGATGATGATAATGCCAGCAATGCTCGCTGCTATGTAATACTGCGTAATACCGGGCAGCCGCCGGTTTTTTAGTAAAATTTCATCTTTGTGTTCTTCGGGGTTATCTCCTCGAGTCAGCAGATCGGTTAACGGTTCACCGACAGACGCTAGGCGTCGTCCTCCAGTAAGTGACGAATTGAATTGGCGTAATAGTTTATGACGCGCAACTCTTCGTCTTTTGCCTGGTAGCTGCCGCCTAGCTCGAGAACTAGTCGTCTCAATGTCAGTGTGCGTAGGCCGACTTCGGTGGCGTACACAGTGTCTTCGCGAGGTGTATAAAGTTGTGCCCGGGACTCGGTAAGCTGATTCCGCAATTTATCGGCCCGGTGATTCAGTTCATCCACAGACAAGACGGCGCGCGGGTCGCGGGCGAATACCGTCGCGACAAGAGCCACCGGCAGGACGGGGATGGCCGCACCGATACCCTTCATCAGGTCAGCGGCCAACGTCTTTACCCGCAGAATGCGCTGATCACGATCCAATCGTCGCGGGTCCCATCCCTCCTCGCGCAGGCGCTTTTTCATCGAGATGGGCACACCAAAGTTAGCGCCGGCGTACCCGAATCGATACCACCGTCGACGCAGCCCCATCCAGATATGTTTGAACAAGAATCCGAAAAAGCGCCGCACCGCGTTTCGGCCGCTGCGCCGCTCCGCATCCGGGTCCGTATCGAGCAACAAGCTGCGGTCCTCGAGCACTCGGTCGTAGTTGATGGCGACAGGAACGAACACGATGTCCCGTTCGCCGTCGGGGTCGAAAGTCCTCAGCATGTAATCGAGCAGACCGATTCGAGGCTCGCGAAGAAGACCGTCACGACTCAAGCCGCCTTCCGGGAATACAGCCTGTACGACACCGCCCTCCACGGCCATTTGCACATACCGCTCAAGGACTTTCCGGTACAGCGGATTGCCGGAATTTCGGCGTACGAAATAAGCACCAAGCGCCTTGACCAGTTGCTGGATCGGCCAGACTCGTGCCCACTCGCCGGCTGCAAAACTCAATGCCGTCCTTGATCGCGCGAGATGGGCAACAAGTATGTAGTCCATATTGCTGCGATGATTCATGATGAACACGATGCTCGCATCGGCGCTCAAGGATTTCAGCGGTGATTGCCTGTCGCCAAGACCCACACGTACGCGATACAACGTTCGCAATACCCGCCGTGCCAGCCAGCTGGCGGCGCGAAAATAGACATACGGCTTGAACGCCGGAACGATTTCGTTGGCGTAGCGATCGATCTTTGCCATGGCTACGTCGCGGGGTGCGTCATTTTCACGACAGAAAATCTCGGCCTGTTGCAGAACCTCGGGGTCATACGTCAATCGATCGACAAGCGACTGTCGACGTGTCAGCGTGAACGGCGGTAGTTTCAGATCAAGGCGGTCGTTGAGGCTGTCGATGAAACGGTTGAGCCGGCGTTTCAGATACCAGCGCATACCGGGCGCAAGGATCCGCGCAAAAAAAGCCCAGAGCGCCAGTAGGCCGCCCAGTACCGCCAGCCAGAGGGGGATCTCGATAGTCTGCATTTCGTCAAAAAGTGTCGGGTGTCGGCCCAGTGACCCTTGGTTATTTCTTGTTGGCTCTACTGTGCTGCTCCAGCCAGGATTCTACCAGCCGGCATGCAATTGAAACGGGGTTCGGCAGGCGATAGCCGCCCAATGCAAAGTCTTCCGGCTCAAACCAGCGTGCGTCCTCGAGTTCGCCGTCCTTGAGGTCGATATCAAACGATCGGGCCCGGGCAGTAAACCCCAGCATCAGCGATGCCGGAAAAGGCCACGGTTGCGACGAGTAGTAACCGACACAGTCAACGTCGACACCGGTTTCCTCCATGACTTCCCTTGCCACGGCGTCCTCGAGACTTTCACCTGGCTCGACGAATCCGGCGATGGCCGAGTAGCGCCCTTTCGGCCAGTCTTTCTGGCGCCCGAGGAGACAACGATGACCGTCGGTGACCAGGGCAATTATGGCCGGGTCGACCCGTGGGAAAGTCTGGTGGGCACAGTCCGGATTGGTGCATTGACGGACATGGCCGGCTTCGTAACTATGGCTCGGCGCGCCGCATCGCCCGCAATGACCGTGATTCCGATGCCAGAGGACCATGCCGCGCGCATAGGCAAGCAGCGACGCTTCGTCATTCGGCAGCTCATGGCCGATGCGCTGAAGATCGTGAAAGCGGCCTTCGGGCCAGTGTTCGGACTCTTCCTCCCCGGTGAGTTCGAAAGCAAAACAGGGCTCCTCACGAAAACGACCGAGATAGACCACTCGATCCGGTGGCGGAAGCTTTGGCCCGATCTCGTCGCGTGTTAGCAGTACCGCCGCCGGATTGTCGCCGGCTGCAATGAGATTGCGCGACCGCCAGACCGGAATAAACCGGGTTTCATCGCTCTGAAATTGCTGATGCAGCCACTTGGAGTCACCGCGCTGATGTCCCTGCCGGTCCAGGTGAGGGCCGGAAAAGATGTTCGTTCGAGATGACATGGCGGCACTTCACCACAACGGGGAGGTCACCTCAAACTCCTCAGCTTGCAGCACGGACAGCGGCCATCGCTCAGAGCCAGCGCATCATTGACATACAGACCTTCGCACTCAACGCATCGCGCCAGATGCAGTTCGTCACCACAGACGAGCACTGTGAGCAGGCACCAGGCACGCTCGAAAGTGATGCGACCGGCGGGATGCAGTGCCAGGTAGGCCTCATAGGCGCTGCAGAAACGGCTTCCGCACAGCATCCGGTCCGTCGCAATCCTATGTTCACAGGCGGCGTTCATCCGGTATCGGATCAGGCCGTAGACCGAAAACAGGAGTGCAAGCGTCGACGCTTCGCTCTGCAGGACCGGATTTCGCACAAAAAAGTAGGACTGCTGGGGCGTCTTGCCGCGCAGACGGTGGGGGCTCCCCTCCCCGGGCTTGCAATAGGTTGCATACAGTTTTCGGATACGGTCATCGGACAAACCGGTGCAGTGCCGGATCGTGCCGGTGCGCGCCTGGTGGTGAATCATGCGCAAGGCCAGGTCGAGTTGCGCGCGCTGATGGTGGTAGCGGTCGTCTGTGATACGCATGGCTGTGCTCCCTGGAAGATAGCTGTTTTTCTATATATGGTCGGCAGCGACCATTTCTTGCTGTTGTTTTCAGCCAAGTGTAAGTATATGGTAATTTCAAACCATATACGACCAAACACGTATACACCGCCTGATTACAGTACGAAAAGGAGAAAACCATGCGCGG
>CAZJFQ010000021.1:12798-19140 GCA_964545335.1 uncultured Gammaproteobacteria bacterium
TTACGTGAAGGCCCGGAACCTGCCGATTCTGTCGTCCGGTTCACTCTGTTGGCCCTCATCTACCAGCGACAGCTCGTGCACATAAATCCCCGGGCCGCGTGTCTCAGGTTCGGATTGACGTTCGAGCAGCGCCAGCGTCTCATCGACATGCCACTGTCCGGTCTGGCGGACATAGCGGCTGCCCGATCAGATGTCCTGAAGTTTCGATTTGCCGGGCAGGGGCGTTTCTGGACTGATCTCATTGGCCTCGCGGCTGAAGGGACGGCACGGCAACTTTCGGCTGCACATCTGTCGGGTCTCCAGCGCGTAGTTACCGGTCTGATCCTGGCTGACCCCCGACCTTAGATATCGTTTGTCCAAATATTCTCCGGCCCGGGTGCCGGCGCCTGATAGAATTCCGCTCTTTTCGTCATCAGGCGGCAACAGGCCTCTATGAGCGGTCACGGCAGCACGACAGGACAACACGGGGATGCGTCAGCCGACGCCCTTCAGTCCGCTGTACGTCTCCTGATGGCAGGCAAGCTTGCCGAAGCCGTGACGGCACTCAAAAAGATCGTAGCCCGCGACCCGAACCATGCTGAGGCATTGCACATGCTTGGGTTGCTTGCCTGTAAGTCCGGCGACTTCGGGAGCGGAGTGACGCTGCTGTCGCGGTCGGTCAGCCTCAATCCTGAAGACGCTGGCAGTCTTTACAATCTGGGCAATGCCTACAAAGGCACACAGGAGTTCGACAAAGCAGGGGAGTCCTTTCAGCGCTCCCTCGGACTTGATCCTGGTAATAGCCAGACTGCGGAGGCTCTTGCTGACATACTGGTAAAGCTGCGTCGCATGAAAGAGGCGCTCTCCTATTACGAACGCGCCGTCGACAGCGACCCGAATAACATGGCCGCCTCCAACAGGCTTGCCATACTTTATGAGCAACACAATCAGGCGGACAAAGCTCGGGCTCTTGCAGAAAACGCTTTGACCAGGGATCCGGACAACGCCAGTCTCAACCTTGTGCTCGCGCGATGCGAGAACCGGAGCGGCGAGACCCGATCGGCGATCATCCGTCTTGAGCATATCCTGGAAATAAATCTCTACGTGGCCGATGATTTCCGGTTCTATTTCGAACTCGGTCGTTTGTACGATCATGACAACGATCCCGAGAGAGCATTCAGAAATTTCTCGCGCGCCAATTCGATCCAGCTTGAACGGTGGCGGGAAACCCGCGGCGATGGTCCAATCCGATCCGACACCATCGATATCGATCTGGCGACGTTTACAGCGGAATGGGTGGCACGCTGGAGTGAGCCGCCGCCGCCGGAACCGGGGCCGGCGCCGGTTTTCCTGATCGGGTTTCCAGGATCCGGTACTACGCTGCTCGATCAGATTCTTGATGCGCATCCTGACATCAGGGTTCTCGAACAAAAACCCATGGTTAATGCGGTGGACGAATGGATCATCGAGTCCACGACGGGATACCCTAGTGGACTTGTCGATCTGTCGGCGCAACAGATCGGGACGCTACGCAATATCTACATGGATAGCGCCCGGCGCCTGGTTGATGGCAACGGAACTACCCGCATTGTGGATAAGTTGCCGCTGAATACCATCAAGGCGGGCCTGATACATCGCGTTTTCCCGAATGCCAAATTTATATTTGCACTTCGCCATCCCCACGATGTCATCCTCAGCTGTTTTATGCAGGAGTTCGATATCAATACTGCTATGGCACATTTCCTTGATTTGGAGTCTGCTGCCAATTATTACGTCAAGGTAATGTCAATCTGGAACCGTTTCTTAGAACTGCTGCCTCTTGACGTGCAGTTCATTCGCTACGAGGCTCTGGTGGAGGATCTGGAACGGGAAACGGGCGCCATGCTGGATTTTCTCAGCGTGCCATTTGATGATCGGGTGCTGGCGTGCGCAGATCATGCCCGAACCGGCGGGCGAATCACCACGTCCGGTTGTCGACAGGTCAGCGGTCCGATCTATAAGACGTCGGTTGCGAGGTGGCGGCGTTATAGAGAATACCTCGAACCGGTTTTGCCCAGATTACAACCGTTTGTGCAGCAGTTCGGATATGAATAGGAAAGTCCGTAGTCCGCAGTTGTCAGGAAGATTCTGTGTGCCTGCCGATCGGTGGCCTGCAGCCCTGGATTTCACATGCCCTGGCGCAGAGGATGTGCGGTGAGCGGTAACGGGCGACCTCCATCGGAAACCGCCGCGGGGATGAGTCCGCTGTCATCCGCCACGCAGCAACTGATGTCCGGCGATGCGCAGGCGGCGGTAAAGACCCTGCATGGAGTTCTCGCACGTGAACCAAACAACGGGGAAGCACTGCATATGCTGGGGCTGATCGCCTGTAAGGCAGGCGACAATGAGGCGGGGATCAAGCTGCTCGGCCGTGCCGCCGAGTTGTGCCCGGGCGAGGCTGCGGTTTACTACAACCTGGGCAACGCTTATCGCACCGCGCAAAGATTTCCAGCTGCGGCTGCTTCATATCAGCGTTCTCTGGAACTTGCCCCCGATAACAGTCAAACCTGCCACGCCATGGCGGAAACGCTGCTCAATCTGAGACAGCCCGAAGAAGCCGTAACTTTTTTCCAGCGCGCTGTCGATGCTGACCCGAATGACCATCAGGCTGCCGCGCGTCTCGCTGTTCTTTATGAACAACATAACCAGGAAGCCCGGGCGCGTGAACTCGCCGAACAACTTATAGAGAGTCAGCCAAATAATTCCACTCTAAACCTGGTCCTGGCCCGTTGCGACAAGCGGGACGGCAAAACAGATGCGGCGACAGAAAGGCTTAGGACGCATCTCGAACAAAATGAAGAGAGCCGTACCGACTTCCGTCTGCATCATGAGTTGGGGCGCCTGTATGACATGGCGTCGAAAACCGAGGAAGCGTTCGCGAGTTTCGTCACCGCTAATCGTCTGCAGGAAGAAAAGTGGTCGGAAACGGAGGACGAGGAACCGAGTTCCGTAGCCTACATCGACATTCAGCAAAAGGTTTTCACCCGTGACTGGGTGGCATCCTGGTCGGCCCCGGCCCCTGACGGCGACGAGACACCGGTTTTCCTGCTTGGATTTCCCAGGTCAGGTTCTACGCTGCTCGACCAGATCCTCGACAGCCACGACGAATTCACCGTTCTGGAAGAAAGGCCGGCTGTCGCTGCAATGCGTGAACAGATAAGTCAATCAGCTGACGGTTACCCGGAGGGTATGGTCTCGCTGACGGTTGACCAGATCGGGAAACTTCGTGAGGTCTATTTTGCAATGGTCCGGCGGTTCATAAGAACAGATCAACCAGCGCGAATCGTTGACAAACTGCCGCTCAATAGCGTCAGGGCCGGACTGATACATCGGGTGTTTCCCGGCGCTCGCCTGATATTTGCGCTGCGCCATCCTCACGACGTGGTTCTGAGTTGTTTCATGCAGGAATTCGAACTGAATTCGGCCATGTCCAATTTTCTGAGTCTTGATGCTGCGGCCGATTTCTACGTCAAAGCGATGACGCTCTGGAATACGCTCGAATCCCTTTTGCCGCTAAAGATTCATTATGTTCGCTACGAATCGCTGGTTGCCGACCTGGAGGCAGAAACCAGAGCGTTGCTCGGGTTTCTCGAGGTTCCGTTCGACGAAAAGGTACTGGAATTCTCGAAACATGCGCGTTCACGTGGGCGAATAAATACTCCCAGCTATCATCAGGTGAGCAAACCCGTTTACACAAGTGCAGTGGGCCGGTGGCAACGATATGAAAAACACCTGGCGCATGTGTTGCCGAAACTTGAACCGTTTGTGAAGCATTTTGGCTATTCCAGTGAGCAGTGAACGGTGAACGGTGAACGGTGAAAAGAATAGTGCGGGTATCCGACACCGGCGCCAGTCGGACCCCGGACCTCGAAGGCTGCTCCTTCAGGCCTCAGCCCTGAGTTTTCGGCCTGATCGTGAGAAGTGAACCGTGAAGGCGCTTAGTCTCCGTGACCTGAAGAAGACCTACGCCAACGGTATCATTGCGCTCAGGGGAATCGATCTCGATGTCGAAGCGGGCGATTTTTTTGCTCTTCTCGGTCCCAACGGCGCAGGAAAGACGACGGCCATCGGTATTGTTACGTCCCTCGTCAACAAGACTTCGGGACAGGTCCAGGTATTCGATTATGACATCGATACTGAGATCGAGCTTGCCAAGTCGTGTATTGGCCTGGTTCCACAGGAAATCAATTTCAACCAGTTTGAAAAGGTCTACGACATTGTCATCAATCAGGCGGGCTACTATGGATTACCTCGGCCCCAGGCGCATAAACGTACAGAGAAGTACCTGCGGGAACTGCAGTTATGGGGAAAGCGAGACGATATTTCCCGCAGCCTGTCCGGTGGCATGAAACGTCGCCTGATGATTGCCCGGGCGCTCGTTCACGAACCGCGTCTGTTGATCCTGGATGAGCCAACAGCCGGGGTAGATATCGAAATCCGCCGTTCAATGTGGGATTACCTGCTCCGGATCAACCGGGCCGGCACCACCATAATTCTTACAACGCACTACCTGGAAGAGGCCGAAAACCT
The DNA here is from genome assembly GCA_964545335.1 of uncultured Gammaproteobacteria bacterium. Lineage (GTDB taxonomy): Bacteria > Pseudomonadota > Gammaproteobacteria > Steroidobacterales > CAZJFQ01 > CAZJFQ01. Next base: position 17,347 of record CAZJFQ010000021.1, read on the forward strand.
GTGCCGCGATCTCGCGATTATCGATGATGGTCGGATCATCGTGCATGATCGCATGCGTAACGTGCTGAGAAAGCTGCAGATCGAAACCTTTGTTCTCAATCTGCAGGAACGTCTTGCTGAGCCGCCGCAGATCGACGGGTTCGATCTCCGGCTGCGCGATGGTCATACCCTCGAAGTGGACATCAGCAAGGAGCAGGCATTAAACGATTTGTTCAGTGCGTTATCGAAAAAAAATATCCTCGTGATCAGCATGCGCAACAAGGTAAACCGACTCGAAGAGTTGTTCATGCGGCTGGTGGAAAGCCGCAACGGCAACAATGAGGCGGCCGGATAGTGTCTCGTTACCGGGAAAACTGGGTCGGTTTCATGACGCTTGTCCGCAAGGAGGTCACACGTATCCTTCGAATCTGGATACAGACCATCGTGCCACCAGCAATAACCATGACCCTCTACTTCATTATCTTCGGCAATCTTATCGGTCGGCGCATCGGCGAAATGGGTGGTTTCGACTACATGCAGTACATCGCGCCGGGTTTGATCATGATGTCCGTCATTACGAACTCGTACGCCAACGTCGTGTCGTCGTTTTTCGGCGCTAAGTTCGGCAAGCACATTGAAGAGCTTCTTGTCTCGCCACTGCCGAATTCGCTGATCCTGCTCGGGCATGTCACCGGCGGCGTCGCGAGAGGCCTCCTTGTTGGCGTGGTTGTTACGATGGTTGCACTGTTTTTCACCGACCTGAGTGTGGCCCACCCGTTGATAACCGCCAGCATCGTGCTCCTGACGGCGATCGTCTTTTCACTGGCCGGATTTATCAACGCTGTATTCGCACGCAAGTTCGACGACATCTCCATTATTCCGACTTTCGTTCTGACTCCGCTGACTTACCTGGGAGGTATCTTTTACAGCATCACGCTGCTGCCTGAATTCTGGCAGCAGGTCTCGCGTGCAAACCCGATACTCTACATGGTCAATGCATTTCGATATGGGGTTCTCGGCGTTTCCGATATCGGTATCGGCACGTCGTACATCATCATCATTGCCTTTATGGTGGCGCTGTATACCCTCAGCCTAAACCTGCTGAAACGAGGGGTAGGAATAAAAGATTAGGTGCGAGTCGCAAGTGAAGAGTGAGTGAAGCGGAAAGCGGGAAGCGTAAAGAAGCGCTGATGCGATTCAGATTCGCACAGGCGATGCTCTATTTTCGTGCTTGGTCCCTAGGGCCTGACGCCTAGTGCCTTATTTCACTGGAACTATGTTTTCCGGGCCTTCGTTTTGCGGACTGTTGACCCGTTTGCTGACAGGAAAAAATCTCAGGTCGTCATCCGGGTACGGTCGCATCAGCTCTGCAGCTTCATCAGCGGGTGCGCGCAGCCAGGCGTCGTGATCCTGGTTACGCAGAATAACCGGCATTCGATTGTGCACTTCACTCAGCAGCTTGTTCGGTTCTGTCGTCACGATCGTGCAGGATTCGAGTGGATTGTCGGGATCCTCACCTTTCCATGATTCCCACAGCCCGGCAAATGCGAACGGGCGTTCGTCTTTCATAGTGATGAAAATCGGCTGCTTGCCGTCGGCAACTCTTTTCCACTCGTAAAAACCCGTCGCCGGGAGAAGGCAGCGGCGGCGCCGAAACGCAGCGCGATAGGCTGGCTTCTCCGCTACAGTTTCCGCCCGCGCATTGATCATCCGGTTGCCGATCGCCTTGTCTTTCGCCCAGAATGGCACCAGGCCCCAGCGAAGCAGCGAGAGTACATTGTGCCCCTCGCTGTCCCGGACCGCGGGAACGTACTG
>CAZJFQ010000021.1:19240-26292 GCA_964545335.1 uncultured Gammaproteobacteria bacterium
GGTTCAACCGGATTCTCGCATTATGGGGAGCTCGCGCCCAGACACGAAGTGCTCTGTCTGACTCGCCGCATCGCCATAAGTAACTACACTACACTTTGTCCGGCACATACATCGCTGAGGAGGCATTTCTTATGGGGTTCATAGACGAACTTTTTGGTGTCAATTTTATTGCCGTGCTGGTCGCAGCCATCGCGGGCTTTGCTGTGGGTGCGATCTGGTACTCTCCGATTGCGTTTGGCAATCTCTGGATGAAATACAATCCCTTTCCCGAGGAAGTCGTGCAAAAAGGGCCGGGCCCGAAGCCCTTCGCCATCGGCTTGATTTGTATGTTCATGCAGACCTGGGTGTTTGCCTTGTTTCTCGGCTGGTTGACCAGTTCATCCATGGGCACCGCCCTATCAAAGGCGGACATGGTCTCCGGCGCCATCTGGATCGGTTTCCTGATGTGGCTCGGGTTTACCGCCTGTACATCTCTAACCGATGCACAGTTTTCCAACAGACCATTCGGTGGTTGGCTAATCGATGCGGGACATCGATTCACAGCGACGCTGGTAACAGCGCTGATTCTGGGCTTCTGGCTGGGTTAATCGCGTCGTGCCTATTCGTGAGGCAGGAAAAACAGCGTCCCACGATAATTGAACACCACGCCATCGGGCCGAATGATCCGCACCACGGGCCCTTCATTGGTGGCCTCGCCTTCCCGATATTTGCGCATGTTGATAAATACGAATCGCTCGGCCGGGTTCGCGCTGAACACATGAACGTCAACGTGTATATCCGGCAACGACAACATGCCGGACAGCCGCAGATCGGTCAACGTTGGATAATTGGTCGTGTCAATCTCCGCCGGTGACGGTGTCACGAGACTTGATGGCGTGATCTCTGTGACCCGCGGTATTGTCTCGACAGTGGCAGTCTTTAGAGCAACAGGCTCCAAAAGTTCGGCGGACAATGGCCGAACATCGCGCTGTTGTGACATCAATGGCGCCGAAGACTTACTCACGCTGGGCGGCGGAATTTCAGTATAAGCATCTGTTTCCGCTGGCGGCGATGGTTTGGCCTTGACAGTCGGGTTGACCGGCTCTGCGTCCGGCCTTTGCGCAACCGGATCGGGCCACAGAAACACACTCGCCATAACGACAGCATTGACTGCCAGTAACCCGATTAGCACCGGCAGCCATACCGGCGCGTTGTCCCGGGCGACGGCAGCAGGAACCTGCGCCAATCCGGGACCCACACGACGCTGCCGTTCGCTTTCCGATTTTCTCAAGGCATCCAGAATAAAGGACACTAGCTGCGCTCCCCGTTCAATCTCGGCGTCGCCGGAATATCGAGTTCGTTATTGATCAGAATCTGAGTCTGCACACCGGCAATTCCGTCAACATGCAGTCGCCGCTTTCGTTGGAATGCGCGAACAGCCTGTGCCAGTTCCTCGTCATAAAGGTCGTCGTCCGAATTCAACGGATTTCCTGTCATCGTTTCGAGTTGCTCCTTCAACCAGCGCACGCTGCTGCCGCGCATGCCGACGTTGAGGATTCGGCCTGACCCTGCCTGGGGACGCCAGAGAATCAGGTAGTCGCCAAACCAATAGCGCGATAAATCTGTAATTGCGACGCTGTACTCGGTGGCACCAAAACGCACCGTCGCCGCATCGTCTGACAGGCCGGAGACAACGATCTGGTGATTATCGCCCTGGAGGTCTGTCAGCGACAGGATCGCCGGTCGATCGAGGGTACGAACCTGTGCCCAGGAGCCGCGTTGCATGACACACCTCAAACCGATTTCCGGTGCCTGCTCGCAGGGGCGGCGGTCGCCCTCGGACGCTTGTTCGTTCCACAGTTCGAATATTGTTGCAAATGCCTGATCGGTTCCGGTCTCGGCAGTATGCCTGGAGAGAATTTCAGCCAGTTGATGCCGAACAGGTGCAGCTTCTGACGTGTCGTCGGCAATGGCCAGTCTTATGGGCTGTTGCGCGGGCGCTGTCACAACCGAAGCTGTTACAGGCTGGCCGTCTTCAGACATTGATCGTCCCGTGGCGGTTGTCGCCAGCAAACCGTTGTCGAATCGGGTCAGAAGAATAGCCACAATAGCCGCAGCGGCGGTTACGCCGGCCGTAATAAGCCAGGGATTGCGCCTGAGAGTTTTCCCGGCACCGAAAACTTCGCGTACGGCCCGCCTGGCGAGTTTGTGGTCGACCTGTCGCTGTTCGCGCGTATACGCACCGAGCAGTGCGCGGTCACAGATTACATTGATGAGTCTCGGCACACCCGAAGAAGCCCTGTGTATCACGCGCAAGGCGCGCGGTGGAAACAACTCGCTTGTCGAGCCGGCAATTGACAGACGATGACGGACGTACATTGAGGTCTCGGGTGACGAGAGCGGTTGCAGGTGATAACGGCCTGTTATTCTTTGCGCCAGTTGTCTTAGTTCGACCCGGGCCAGGACTTCACGGAGTTCGGGTTGTCCGATCAGAATAATCTGCAGCAGTTTCTGTTTTGCAGTCTCAAGATTGGTCAGCAGACGAATCTGTTCCAGTACATCCGGGCTCAGGTTCTGAGCTTCATCGACAATCAAAACAACACGATCACCGGCAGCATGTGCATCGAGCAGGCAAGCATTGAGTTCATCGACCAGTCCTTTGACGCTGCCCCGTATCTTCGAGATGTTGATGCCCAGTTCTTCGCAAATTGCCTCTAGAAATTCAGTCGACGAGAGGCGAGGATTCAGAACGAGCGCGACCCGCGCATGCTCCGGCAATTGCTCAAGAAGACTGCGTACAAGAGTGGTCTTACCGGTTCCGACTTCACCGGTAAGCTGAATAAAACCGCCGCTTTCTGTGACGCCATAGAGCAGATGTGCCAGGGCCTCGGCATGGCGTTCACTCAGGTACAAATAACGCGGGTCAGGCGTTATTGAGAAAGGTTTTTCCGACAGTCCAAAGAATTCGATGTACATGAATTACTCAGAAGCTGGGCACAAAACGACGCAATCGTCCCGACCTGCTCCTCGATGCCTGATCAGTCAGCGCACCTGGCTGGTGACCTGGAGCTCAGGGCCCGCGGCCTAACGCTTTAAACGCTTGTTACGCTCTACAGGGTCTCTCTAATTCTTATGGGCCTTATTCTAACTCTCTGGCGCGTTTTAGGGAGGACCGTCCAAAGCGGTCATGGATGCCGTCGACGGCCCGGTCGGCGTTGAGACCCTTATCCGGCTCGCCAAACAGGCTGAGCTGGGACGCCGGCGCAAGGCCCGCCACGCCGACCCCGAGCAGTCGCAAACGCGCGCCACGATTGGCCTCCAGCCAGGTGGCCAGCAAATCCCCGGCTACTTTACCGATCATGTGACTGCTCTGACCGGGCGGACTGAAGCTGCGCTGGCGGGTAAATGTCCTGAAGTCCGCGGTCCTCAATTTGACATAAACCGAACCGGCGACCAGCTCCTGGTCGCGCAGCCGCGCCCCGGTCTGGTCCGCTAGTTTATGCAGTGTGGCATTGAGCACGGTCGGATTTGCGATGTCTTCGTCAAAGGTTTGTTCGGAACTGATGGATTTGGATTCCGTGTGGACCTCCACGGGCCGGTCATCTATGCCGCCGGCACGTTGTCGGACGCGCTGGACAAAACGTCCGAACAGCGGTTGCAGAATCCGATCCGGCGCCTGGCGTAAAGCCTTCAGGGTATCGATACCGTGGCCGACGAGCTGTTCGGCGGTACGCGGGCCAATGCCAGGCAATGTCCGTACTGGCAGGGGATCCAGAGTTTCCGCAATTCTTGCCTCCAGGATGCAGACGAGGCCATCGGGTTTGTCGAGATCGGAGGCGATCTTGGCAACAAGCTTGTTTGGCGCGATCCCGACAGATGCCGTCAGTCGGGTTTCTTTCCGGATACGGTCTTTAATCTCGCGACCCAGAGTCTCTGGTTCACCAAAGAGCTCCAGGCTGTTCGTGACGTCAAGAAACGCCTCGTCCAGTGATAATCCTTGGATCAAGGGCGTGAACTCCTCGAATATCGTAAAAATACAACACGAAACCTCGCGATAACGGTCGAACCGTGGTCGGACACAGACGGCCGCAGGACAGAGAGCCAGTGCGCGGCGCATTGGCATCGCCGAGAAAACGCCGAATCGCCGGACTTCGTAACTCGCGGCTGCCACGACGCCCCGGGGACCGCTGCCGCCGACGACAACGGGTTGCCCTCTCAGCTCCGAGTTATCCTGCTGCTCTATGGAGGCGTAAAACGCATCCATATCCACATGCATGATTGTCCGCTGCAAAGTCATATCCCTGAATAATAGACCTTCACGGATAACATTGAACGTAGATCTGCACAGAGTACACAGAGTGCATAGAAATATAAAAAGCCGGCAGATGCCGGCAACATTAAATGCGGCCAGCAATGTTGGCCTACTTATTTATTGATTTTCTTAACTCTGTTTACTCTGTGGATGCATCGCGTAGCGGCTACCGTCACTGTGTGACGGTGATCGTGATCTTTTCAGAGTAGACGGGTGGTTCGTGGGGTATGTGGAGGTAGTCACCGAGCAATAACTGTAGTGTGTGTTCGCCCGGGGCCAGTTCCACAGACGTCTCCGTCTGACCGCCACCGAAATGGATGGTTCGGGCGTCTGCGGGTATCGGCTGACCGAATTCCGGTAGAACGCGGTCGACAAGCAGATGGTGATGCCCGGTACCGGCTCGCTCCACTCCGGCCGGCGCGACACCCATCCCCTTAAGGCCGAATACAATCCGCACGGGACTGGATACGACCGCGCCGTCGCCCGGGGCAATGATATAAACCTCAGCTCCTTTGGGCGACGGAGTTTCTGCGATTCCGGCAGCAGCCAATGCGACCAGAGCGACCCCTGCGATGGTCAATGCTGTGTTCATGTTTTTTATCGGTATAACCTGGGCTGCTCAAGTGTAGCAAGGTTGATGTCGTGGACCAGCATCAAAGAAGTTTACTGCAATGCAGTAATGGCGGCCGTAATCAGGACGAACACCACCAGTGCACAGAAGTAAGTAATGCCGAGCATGCCGTATTTGATAAAAGTGACGATGAAGTGCTGTCCGTACACCTTGCGCATAGCAATAAAAAGATACACCGGGATGTACAGGACGACGGTTGCCGTTACAAGCCCGATCAGCCAGTCGGGTTCATGGATGAACTCGCCCAGATTGGTAAAACCGACATTCAGCATGACGATGAGGAAAAAGAATGCATGGTAATGGACAAAAAACAACAGGTGCTCCACGTAGTAGCGCCCGGTACCGATATAGAGGAGCTTTAGCACCAGGGCCAGAAACGGAAGAAAGATAAACATCATCTTGGGGATGTTGTCGTACAATGCGCGCGCGAATGCCCCCTCATCAGCAGTGACTTTTTCGACTACCTGCACACAAAGGCGCCGCAAAAACTCGACGTTTTCCTTGCTGTCGAGCCATGCAATGCCTGTGTCAATTTCTGCTTTCTCACATGTTTTGATGGCCTCGTTGGTGTCGGAATGAGTTTCGAGTGCCCGCTCGGGATTTTCTGTTTCTCCCCTGAGACTTTCGATCTCGGTTTCCAGGGTCTCCCCCAGACTTACCTCTGCTTCGTCAAATATCGCCGGACCGTCTTCATCGAATGAGACAACAACAAAAAACAGGATGCTCAGAATCAGGTACATCCTGAATGGCGGCACGTAATGGACACGGCGGCCGGCAAGATAATCTCGTGTGAGGTGGCCCGGTCTCAGGAGCAGGGGTTTGAGGCTGCGCCACAGGCGCGAATCCAGTTCGAACAGATCACCGACCACATCCTTGAGCAGCTCCCACAGGGTAATGAGACGAGTCCGCCCCCGCTGCCCGCATGATGCGCAGTATTGGCCGGTCAGCAGCGCACCACAGTTGCGGCAATAGTCGGGTTCACCTGCGCCTTCCCCGGATATTTCATGGCCGTCCTCGAGTATGCGACGGCTTGCGGTGAATTTATCGCCGAACCGGTCAATGGCCTGCTGGCGCATACTCGCGGCTTCGTCGCGAAAATAATTTTCCAGAGCGGCACGGTTGGTCACGTTGTATTGAACACTGCGATAGACGTAACCGGTTTCCGCCTCCGCTCCGGGAGGCGGTTGGTCGCGGTAGACACTCGCAGAAACGAAGCCCGCGACAGCGAGCATTTCTTGGATGTGCTCTGTCAGCCAGGCATCAAAGTCCTCAGCTATGGACTCGTCGATTCCGAGGTTGACCTCGTAAACGACACCGGATTTTTTCGGACTGCCAGTCAAGGTCGGCGTGATTTCTTCTTTTTGCTACTAATTTTCTTAGCTGTCTTTTTCTTTCTGGCGGCAGCCTTTTGCTGCACCGGTCGCTCGCGAACAGGGACTGCTGGTTGCACCTTCGGTTGCGTCCGGGTGCCAAGCTCGGACGGATCAAAATCATCAACCGCCATCAGCTCCATAACGCGCTGATCGAACGCTCGTAACCGATCGGCTTCGGCTTTTTTCAGCACCCGGGCCGGAACTGCCGCGTCGAGCTGAATCGGTAGTTCGCGGTCGGGAATTTTTCCGGCCTTGACGGCAGCACGCAATCGCTTCTCCAGCGGTTCCAGCTCAATGGCTTCCACCAGCACCTGCTGTAAAAGTCCAATCGGATTATTCGGATCGGGAGTTTTGTAGATAAAGGCACACAACCTCTCCCTGGTTGCCGTCGGATTCATTATGAGTTCGACTACTCTCGCACCCAGACGGTCGGCTGGAGCGTAATATGTCATGCCGCGCGGAAAAATAAAACGGCGCAGAAAATACGCGACGACGCGGTTGGGAAAATTCCGCAGCAGGCTATGCAGTTGTTCCTGGGCGCGATAGAGGAGATGGCGACACGCCCATTCGACCAGCGGCAGATCCTCTTCGTGGCGACCCTGGTTCTCATAATGCTTGAGTACCATGGAAGCCAGATAAATTGAACTCAAAACATCACCGAGTCGTGCAGACAGCAATTCCCGCTGTTTGAGCTCGCCACCGAGAGTCAACATTGCCGCATCGGAGGCCAGCGCGAATGCAGCGCTGAACCTGTTGA
>CAZJFQ010000021.1:26392-27516 GCA_964545335.1 uncultured Gammaproteobacteria bacterium
AGGATGTTGGCACCCTCGACCGTAATGGCGATCGGTACCGATTGGTATCCCCGACCCAGATAATTTTTCGGCCCCAGACAGATGCCCTTGCCGCCATGTACGTCCATGGCGTCATTGGCCACCAGGCGACCCATTTCTGTTACATGATATTTGAGAATGGCGGACGCAACGGCCGGTTTTTCGCCTGCGTCTACGGCCGCCGTAGTTACCGAACGTGCCGCATCCATGATGTAGGTATGGCCCGCAATTCGCGCCAGCGCTTCCTGTACGCCCTCAAAATAGCCGACCGGCAGATTGAACTGCTTGCGCAAGCGCGCGTACGCGCCGCAAGCATAGCTGGCGGCTTTCGCACCGCCGGTCGTGTTGGATGGCAAGGATATACTGCGGCCTACCGAAAGAACTTCCACCAGCATGCGCCAGCCCTGACCCGCCATCTCGAGGCCTCCGATAATGAAGTCGAGTGGCACGAATACGTCCTTGCCCTGCGTCGGTCCGTTCTGAAATGCGGTGTTCAGCGGAAAGTGGCGTCTGCCGATCGTGATCCCCGGCAGATGAGTGGGAATCAACGCGGCGGTAATACCATAATCATCTTTGTCCCCGATCAGGTGTTCCGGATCATAGAGTTTGAATGCGAGGCCGAGCACCGTGGCTACAGGCGCCAGCGTGATGTAACGCTTTTCCCAGTTGAGCCGCATGCCGATGATCGTCCTGCCATCAAAAACGCCTTTACAAACCACACCGTTGTCCGGAATCGATGCGGCGTCTGAACCGGCCCGGGGGCCGGTCAATGCAAAACAGGGAATCTCATTGCCGCTTGCGAGTCCGGGCAGATACTGGTCTTTCTGCTCGTCGGTACCGTAGTACAAAAGCAGTTCGGCCGGACCCAGAGAATTCGGCACGCCGATGGTGGAAGCCACGGTCGAACTACGGCTGGAGAGTTTGGCCAGAACGCAGGAATGAGCATAAGCGGAGAACTCCAGTCCGCCATACTTCTTGGGAATGATCATCGCAAAGAAGCCATGCTTTTTGATAAAGTCCCAGACGTGTGCAGGCATGTCCGCGAGTTCGTGCGTGATCTGCCAGTCGTCGACCATCCGGCACAACTCTTCCGTCGGGCCATCCAG
>CAZJFQ010000021.1:27616-35463 GCA_964545335.1 uncultured Gammaproteobacteria bacterium
AGCAGCGCGAGGAGCGTGAGTTTCCACAACCACCACCAACCACCGCCGCCGAAGATGGTGTAGACAACAACAGCAATGGCGAGTGCCAATGTAAAGGTTCTCAGATCGGATCGCCGATACGCCAGCCAGATGCTGCCGCCTACGAATACCAGAATCCAGAAGACTACACTCATCCTGTTGAGTCCCTCACCAGAAACGGGAACTCACCACGCCGTCCTGGGAGTTCACCCAAAACACTATACCTAAAACCCGTGAGCGAACGGAGCAATCCGTTGTTTACAGGAGATCTTTGACGCCGTTCCGCTCTTCCCTGAGTTCGGCGTCGGTGGCGTCCATGCGTTCCCGGCTGAAATCGTCGATGTCGAGTCCATCCGCGATGGTGTACTCGCCATTATGGCAGGCTACCGGATAGGAATAGATGACACCGTCGCCGATTCCGTAACTGCCATCTGCCGGGACTGCCATGCTGGTCCAGTCACCATCCCGAGTGCCGAGCAACCAGTCCCGGACGTGGTCAATGGCGGCGCTGGCTGCCGACGCGGCCGATGAAGCACCACGGGCCTTGATAATCGCCGCACCCCGTTGCTGTACCGAGGGGATAAACGTTTCGGCGAGCCACGATTGGTCGACCAGCTTGTGTGCCGGGCTGTCGTTGATCGTCGCATGACTTACATCCGGATACTGCGTACTCGAGTGATTTCCCCAGATGATCATGCGCCGGATGTCGCTGACATGAGCACCGACCTTTTCACCCAACTGTGCGACAGCCCGGTTGTGATCCAGACGTGTCATTGCGGTGATATGTTTCGGGTCGATGTCTGGCGCGTTAGCCGCGGTTATCAACGCATTCGTATTAGCCGGGTTTCCAACGACAAGTACGCGAATATCGCGCGACGCATTGTCATTGATCGCCTTGCCCTGCACGGAAAATATTTCCGCGTTTGCCAGCAAAAGGTCCTTTCTCTCCATGCCGGGACCGCGCGGCCTGGCACCGACCAGCAGAGCGATATTCGTATCACCGAAAGCCTCATTCGGATCCGTCGTCGCAACGACATCAGTGAGCGTGCCAAATGCACAGTCTTTCAGTTCCATCACGACGCCCTTAAGAGCATTGAGCGCCGGCGGTATCTCGAGCAAATTGAGCGTCACGCGGGTATCGGGGCCTAACAGCTGACCCGAGGCAATTCGGAATGCGAGCTGGTAACCGATCTGCCCGGCACCGCCGGTTATCGTAACGATGGTTGATGAAGCCATTGAGCTGTGCCTTTGTAGTTCTTATGTCGTTACAGCAAGGGTCGCCGATAATACCACTGGCGTGGTACAGGTGAAGAGTGAAGCGGGAAGCGGGAAGTAATGCTGACGCGTCGGCAATCGGTTAACGCGTCACCATTTTTTTAGGCCTTAGCCTTACATCCAGGACCGGCTTACTGAGTTTCGATCGGTTCAACCTGTACTTCGTAATCTGGGTAGATGGCTCGGAATTTTTTGAGTTCGGCGGCGACGCGTTCGGTTTCACCACGCTCTTCAAGGATCCGTATACCGGCCAGCCAGACGTCGGGTGCCGGCCACTGTTCATATAACGAAGCAACGCTGGCGCCAAAAGCGGGAGCTCCCGCATTGAATTTTACTGACGTCAATAGGCGATCTGTTCCGGCGGCATTGGGCGCTGAACCCAGGCCTTGCACGTCGGCATCAACCAGCTGGGCGGCGCGATCCTTTGTCGCTAACAGTGCCGCAGCCGGCGAGCCCGTTTTCTCGTCGTCCTCTGGTGTTGCCACTAACTTAGCGTCTTCAAAAACAGCGCTTTCTTCCAGCGAAACGGTTGAGAGGCTCGAAACAGAAGAGACATTCCGCTCTCTCTTCGCAATGTCGCCCTCCGGCTCTGTTACTGCAGGTTCCTGTGCATATCCGGTCGGTGCGCCGGTTCGCTCGAGGCCTGTCTGCTGCTCATTGCGGAAAGCCTCGCTAGCAACTTCCCTGCCGGGAGGGAGGTTCTCTTCTCCATCCCCGGCCTCGTTCAATCGCGCTTCCGCCGGCGTATCAAAGATAACTGCCCGGGCTTCGGTTACCGTCTCAGCACTGAAAATCTCGATACCCTGGTCCGGTGCGTAGGTCGTTACCTGGAGCACGAGCGTGATCGACAGAGCGATGGTTGCCGCTACGGTGGCGGAAAAAAACCACGTATTCCACCGAATGCCACGCTGTGACGAGCTTCGCACAGCGTTTCGTGCTTCGGCCAATACGGCGCGATCAAGCGCCGGTGGAGGTTCCGGGGTATCCATGGTCCGGTAAACCTCGGAGACCGCAGACCGGCCGGCGAGGAATTCCTTAAGTTCCTGATCCTTTATGTCATCGGTCATCGTGTGTACCTGTCATGAATTCGATCTCGTCACGCGGCAGACTCTTGCGCAGTTTTGCGAGCGCGTAACGGAGCCGGCTCTTTACTGTCTCGCGTCCGACACCCATAGCCTGGCCGATCTCCTCCAGGCTTAGGCCCGACTCCTCGTGGAGAAGGAAAGCTTCGCGTTGTGCGGCCGGCAACTCAGCCAGAGCGACCTTGAGTTGTGCAACCAGATCGTAGACAGCTGCCGATCTCACCGGGTCGGTTCCTGCCGACGTATCGGCGGCCGATTCATCGTCGATAGCGACGGTAGCCGGTTGCCTGCCGGTTTTCCGGCAGTGATCGATAAAGCAGTTGTGTGCGATGTGATACATGTAGGTCGTAAATTTCGCCAGCGGTCTGTAACTAGTGCGGTTACGAACTATTCGGCTCCAGACCTCCTGGAAAATATCTTCTGCTGCCCCGGTGTCGTACACATTCCGCAAAAGATACCGATACAGCGGACCACGGTGCCGCTCGTACAGCATCTCGAAAGCGGTCACGTCACCATCGCGATAGCGCAGCATTAATGCTTTGTCGTCGAGCTCCACCGGCATGCGCCCGAGCATACGCTTCGCGATCCCTGGAAAAAAGCCGGGGGCGGGTTTCCTTTCCGCCCCGCCGGGCTCACCTTGCAGCGTGACGGTCGGGCGTGCTGAGCCCACGGCTAAGCTCCACCAGGGTAATGAATTCGCCACGGTATCCGTATGGGTCATGAGAGCGTGCGTCCTCTGCCAGTTGCTGCACGTCCTTAAGATCGAACCCGTTGATAAAGTCTCCGCCCCTCAAGGCCTGTCCGAACGCGGCGACGGCAGCAGCAAACCTCAGGTCCTCGCTGGCTTCATCAAGGGTGCGAACGTCACGGCGGTCAACAGGTTGCTCTATAAGACGGCTGTTTTCTTCATCTGGTGCTTTGTAGCGCAGCTTTACAAAAGCGAGTTCGTTACCGTTGCCGTCATCGTCAGCGGTAGCCGCGTCGCTGTAGCGCAGCGGATCGATCAGACGTGCGCTGCTGTCCGCGAGCGTAAGTTCATACAGCGCGGTCACGGTATGACCGGCGCCAATCTCTCCGGCGTCGATCTTGTCATTGTTGAAATCTTCACGTCGCAGGATGCGGTTCTCGTAACCGATCAACCGGTATTCGGCGATCAGCCCCGGATTGAACTCGATCTGAATTTTGACATCCTTGGCGATGGTCATGAGCGTCGACGATAATTCCTCAACCAGCACTTTGCGGCCTTCGTTGAGACTGTCGATATACGCGTAGTTGCCATTACCATCGTCGGCGAGTTGCTCAAGCAGATGATCATTGTAGTTGCCGGTGCCGAATCCCAGAGTCGTAAGGGCGATCCCGCTCTTGCGCCGCTCTTTCACCAGATTAGTGAGTTGTTCAATATCCGTCGTGCCGACATTGAAGTCACCGTCGGTGGCAAGGATGACGCGGTTGATCCCGCCGTCGACAAAGGCGTCCTGGGCGAGCGAATAGGCGAGACGAATTCCGGCGCCACCGTTAGTTCTGCCGCCGGCACTGAGCCGGTCCAGCGCGCTTAGAATTCTGGCTTTCTCATCGCCCGGCGTTGGCTCGAGAATCATGCCGGTGGCGCCGGCGTAAACCACTATGGCGACGCTGTCGCGCTCATCAAGATTGTTCGTCAACAGACGAAACGAACTTTTTAGCAACGGCAGCTTGTCCGCGCTTTTCATCGAGCCGGACACGTCGATCAGGAACACGAGGTTTGCTGCCGGGCGTTCCTCGTCCCGGACTTCAAATCCCTTGAGACCGATGCGCAGGAGAAGCGTAGCGGGATTCCAGGGCGTGGTTGCAACTTCAGTGTTGATGCTGAACGGGATGTCGGTGTCATCGGGTACGGCATAGTCGTAACTGAAATAATTGATCAGCTCTTCGACCCGAACCGCATCAAACGGGGGTAGCTGGCCACCAGTGAGCATGCGGCGAACGTTGGCATAAGAACCGGTATCGACATCGACACTGAACGTTGAGACAGGGTGTTCGGATACCAGCCGCACCGGGTTGTCATCGAAGTGAGCATAGTTTTCACGGTTGACCGGCTCTGACGGCGCACGCAGGGGATCAAGGGACGGAACGCCCTGGGTGAACCTTTCCAAGTACGCCGACTCGTTCTTTTCATCGCCGGCGAGAAAGGCGCTGTTGACGAGGTTCAGAGCAGCAACTCCCTGCGATGAAAAATTATCCCTCATTACCTGACGTGTGGTTCCGGCCGGTGCCGGAGGTTGCGTCTGCACCGAAGTGTCCATAACGACAGCCGGGCTATCCGGTATCGGTTCGACCCGGGAAATGGCGGGCTCCGGCCTGCCGTCTCTCGGCAGCTCGGGCACAGTCGTTGACTCGGGTCCGGTTGTGGACGCATCCGAGTCTTCATCTTTGGCTGCTTTTTGGCTGACCGAGCAAGCGACAAATGCGGCCGCTGCGGTACCCAGAATCAGCAATCCGGCCCTCCTGAAAAGGATTCGTCGGCTCATGGACTCGCTCCTTTGTACGTGTAAAGGGCATAAACGAGCGCAGCAGGCGGGCAGGGTTACCTGAACCGGGAGATTGGCGATTCATTGCGTTCAGCGGCGGCGCAACGCATGTTGGACCGCAACCGGGTCTCCAACCGGCCCCGGGCGTGGCTATAACTTATTGATTTGGATGCCTTTATGTAAGCTTGTTAAAAAAGTTAACAAATAGGCTTGCAATCATCGGATTTAGTGTTATAGTCAACTATAACACCCAGTCACCTATGGGTGTGGATATTTATACAGGAACAAGATGATGACCAACGAGACATCAGGCGAAACACGGGCCTACACCGGCATTGCTGTGCTGATTTTGTTTGGCCTTGCTGTAGCTTCCAACCAACTGGGCCCGCAGATCGGTAACGCCAAGACCGTGCGCCCCGTTGTTGAAGACCCGGTTTATTTTTCCACGTCGCGGCTGGCCGGTGAGGCGGTGGTCCGGTTTCCGGAATTCACGGTCCCCGAGATAAAAGTGATCGACGACAAAAACAGCGAGTGGTGTCTGTAGCACCGTCGGTGCCAGAAACATCCCGGGGGATTTATGAGCGGCGGTACACTGACACTTCTCGAGAATGCCGGCCGCTCAAGTGGTATGGATCAAAACTGGAACGAAAATCAGCCGATTTACAGGCAGCTGCGCGACAAAGTCGTCGCGATGATCCTGGACAGTGTGTTGAAGGACGGTGATGCGTTGCCGTCGGTCCGAAACGTGGCGGCGGAATACCGACTCAATCCGCTGACCGTACTCAAAGGATATCAGGAGCTCGTCGATGAAGAGCTGGTTGAAAAGCGCCGCGGTCGCGGCATGTTTGTGACCGAAGGCGCCCGCGGCCGCCTCCTGAAGGACGAGCGTCAGCGATTCCTCGAAGATCAGTGGCCCGCGGTAGCAGCCGCAATCAAACGTCTGGGGCTGAACGCAAAAGATCTCTTGAAGTCGGCAACCGAAGATGCCGGGGACGAAGGAGGCGACAAATGAGTACGCTGATATCGGCCGCAGGGCTTGCAAAGCGCTACGGGCAGACGCAGGCGCTGGATCACATCGACTTTAATGTGGGCGAAGGCCGCATCGTCGGACTGATCGGACCGAACGGCGCGGGTAAAACTACGGCTCTCAAGGCAATTCTCGGCCTGACCAGTTTTGAGGGCAGCCTGGACGTACTCGGAATTGACCCGCGACAGCAACGGGCACAATTGATGCAGAACGTGTGTTTTATTGCGGACGTTGCGGTGCTCCCGCGCTGGATACGGGTCGGGCAGGCACTCGAGTTTGTGGAAGGCGTGCACCCGCGATTCGACCGCAAACGCGCGGAATCCTTTCTTGCAAAGACCGACATCCATATGTCGAGCAAGGTCAAGGAACTGTCCAAGGGGATGGTGACCCAGCTTCACCTGGCACTCATCATGGCCATCGACGCCAGGCTCCTGATCCTAGACGAACCGACACTCGGCCTGGATATTCTTTATCGCAAGGAATTTTATGCCAGCTTGCTCAACGATTATTTCGACGGTGATCGTACGATTGTCGTGACGACACACCAGGTCGAAGAAGTCGAGCACATATTGACCGATCTCCTGTTTATCGACCGCGGCCGCATCCTGCTCGATGCATCCATGGACGAGGTCGCAGATAGTTATGTCGAAGTGCTGGTCAATCCGGATCACACCGATGCCGCGAGACAACACACGCCGATTTATGAGCGCGACGCCTTCGGCCGCAAGATACTCCTCTTCGACGGAATCGGGCCCGACAAGCTCAGAGAATTCGGCGATACCCGGACGCCAAGCGTGGCTGATCTGTTTGTCGCCAAGGTGAAAGGAGCGGCAGCATGACTGCCTTTACCTACCTGATACGTCGCGAGGCCTGGGAAAACCGCGCATTCGTATATGCACCGGTCGCCGTTGCCGCGCTCCTTCTGCTGGGCGTATTTCTGTCGCTGATGCACGACGTGACGTCAGGCGGCTTTGAGCATGTCATGCTCAAGATGGAGGAACTCGGCGAAATGCGCACGGCCGGGGCCTTCGCGATTACAGCGATTCTAATGTCAATTATCGCCTGCGTGTTTTCGCTGGTGATGATGATCATGTTGTTTTTCTACTTGCTCGATGCGTTGTACGCGGAGCGTAAAGACCGCAGCATCCTGTTCTGGCGCTCGCTCCCGGTTTCCGACACGCAGACCGTGCTTTCGAAGCTGGCCAGCGCGGTGATTCTGGTACCTCTGATCACGCTTGCGGCGATTGCCGTCACTGACATCCTGGTCCTGGCCATCGGTACGGTTTTTACATGGATCCGTGGCGGCAGCGCCTGGGAGTTGATCTGGGGTCCTGCCCCGTTGTTCAAGGGTTGGGTCATTACGGGTTATTTCCTGCTGACGCTGGGCATCTGGTTCCTGCCGTTTTTCAGCTGGCTGCTCCTGGTGTCATCCTGGGCACGGCAGACGGTGTTCCTGTGGGCTGTGCTCCCGCCCCTGGGCATTACGGTGCTTGAATACATGATCAATGGCACTCACCGGATCTTCAGCATGCTCGGTGAGTGGAAATTGGAATATTTTCGGTCGGCCTGGGATACCAGCCTGTTTGACAATATCGACAAACACGGTGCCACCGATGCCGAGGAACTGGCAGCCGCTGAAACGATTCGGGAAAACCTGCTCAGTGTTATCGACCTGGGCGGATTCCTGGCCGCACCGGAACTCTGGGTCGGGTTCATTGTCAGCGCACTGTTTTTGACTGGCGCAATTTATCTGCGTCGTTATCGCGACGAGAGTTAATACGGTCGTTGCAAGCTTCCGGCTTCAGTTTTGGGTCTGTAACCAGGAAAGGATAAAGAGATGAACGTGAGATATGCCGTCGTCGCGAGTCTGATGCTCATGTTGAGCTTGTCAGGGTGCGTGATCTACGTGGACGAGAGCGGCGATGCTGATTTTCACAT
>CAZJFQ010000022.1:0-5911 GCA_964545335.1 uncultured Gammaproteobacteria bacterium
CGCCGCTGAGAAAGGTCCCGGTGCCGTTTTCATAAGCGCTTCTGATGACGGCTCTGCGCAAAAGGTGATGCAATTCATCCTGCAGTTCTTGCACGGTTGCTGGTGGTGTTTCGGCAAACTGTGGTGACCAATACGTCCGTTGTCTGATCTCAGACCTGTCGTACAGCAGACATTGGGCCGGGCCAAGTTTCGCCTGGCCGCGGTAAATGCTCACCGGCGCGGGCACGACGTGGAAATAGAGGTAGTGGAGGATCGCCTGCGGATCCGGATCGGATGCAAAGCGGGGATTTGCAGCGATACTGGTAGCCGTAGAACCGAAAGCCAGCCCGGCGCCGGGGCGATGCGAAAAGCAGAGTGGATAGATACCCGGGCGATCGACTGCCAACAAGGCCTTGCGGCTGGCACGCTCAAAAACAGCAACGGAAAACGAACCACGGACATGATCCAGTACGGCAGCGCCGTGTTTCGCATAAAGCGCCGCGAATGTCGCAGCGTGGCCAGCGCGCTCGGCGGCCTGCCTGTTCTCAGCCAAAAGCCAGACCGGGCGTCCATTGATCGCAACCACCAGATCGTCATCCTGATGGAAGCGTTTGTCGACACGGTTGCCGGTCAACGCAATCCCGAAACCGGGCCCGGTCCGAATGTCCGGCGAACCCGGCACAGTCCCGGGGTGCAACTGTGCGGCCATTGTTTTCAGACGGCTGACAAGTGACTCACCGTTGCCTGTGACATCAAGCCAACCGCAAAATGATTCGGCCATGGTATTTCGAAGACGAACTCTCAGGTCAGGGCAGGATAGGTGCAGCGAGCAGTATACTGACGTTGATCTGCCGGTCCTACACTCGATTTAGCTATAGTCCGTGAAAACAATGTCGGCAGGCAGAATCATTCTTGCTCTATTGCCGTGCACAACACTATCGCAATTGCGTTGCGAGCCACCATCTTGCATACTGGGCTCCGGTCGAGAACGGCAAACCCGTCGAAAGGCGGGGACGCAAAGCCACCGGTCTACGGGTGATACCTATGACAGCGGGGTTACAAACACGAATTCTGACCAGTTCTTTTGAGCCGAAATCGACGGGTTGCAGTAACCCGGACAGGCAGCAAAAATTTCGATGGACGCTCAGGCCCGGACGGCCAATCTTTCCACGACTGAGTCAGCTGTTTCCAAGTCCCCGGGCATCGCGGGGTTTTGGCGGTTTGTTGTCGGATGACGACAAACACAGGGATGATACGAGGGCGAACGTGAGGATTCGGTCGCCGGTAATTCCATATTTGCCGGCACATAGCCATCTTTCCGGAATACGGGCGGTTGCCATTGTGTTGGCCGGTCTTTGGATGGCGGCCTGTGGCGGTGGCACTGCCGTCGATCGTTCGTCAAGCGTACCCCCGCCACCACCCGCTCAGAATCAGGCGCCCGTAGCGGACGCAGGCTCAGACCGGACCGTAACCACCGGTACGTTAGTAATGCTCGACGGATCGGGCAGCAGTGATCCCGATGGTGACCCGCTGACCTATCAGTGGACGCTTGATTCACGTCCGCCTGGCAGCGGCGCCGCTCTTGCCAGCAACAACACGGTTACCACCAGCTTTCGTGCCGATGTCGAAGGTGATTACGCGATTAGTCTCGTAGTCAGTGATGGTCGCCTGAACAGTGGACCTGGCTCAGTCACTATCGACGCCGACGACGTCCAGTTGCCGATTGGCAGCACGATAGTCAGCGCGAATGTGATGAGTGTGGCGGGAAATAGCCAAGGTGATGTTCCTGTCACCTTCGGCCAGGTTTTCGCACCGGGCCACGTTCCGGCTGGCGCAACACTTGCAGCACGAACAGCAGGTGGTGGCGGTACCGGTTTGCCGGTCCAGATCGACGCGATGGCGACGCACAGTGACGGCTCACTTCGCCATGGCGTCATTACAACCAGAATTCCCGTATTGCCAGCCGGCGGAGTCGAGACCATAGAGCTCGTCTCAGCCAACCCGGGAAGTGGTGGCGGCGCAGTTGATGTGGCCGAGTTACTCGCCAGTGGGTTTGATACCACAGTGAGTCTCAATGTCGGCGGCATGGTCTATTCAGCGTCGGCTCGTGACCTGGTGATTGCAGATTCCGGTCGGACCTGGCTTCAGGGGCCTCTGGTTACCGAGTGGATCGTGTCCGGGCCGGTGACAACGAGCAGCGGCGCGCAGCATCCACAACTGACCGCTCAGTTTTATATTCGTGCCTATGCCGGCATCGACCGGGTTCGGGTCGACGTCATCGTGGAAAACAACTGGACGTTCGACGCAGGGACTGCGAACCGGAACTACGACGTTACGATCACTGTCGGTGGCAATCAGGTTTATGCTCGCAACGCCTTTCAACACTATCATCACGCTCGATGGCGCAGGGTTTTCTGGTGGGGTTCCGAGCCCGAGATTCATCTCGCACATGACGCTTCCTACCTCATCGCAACCGGTGCGGTGCCCAACTACGATCAGTCTGTCGTCGTATCCGCTACGGCCCTCAATGATGAAGAGCAGAACTGGCTCAATGCAGACACCGATATCGGCGGAGCGGGTTTGCTCGAACCGTTCATGCCTCAACCTGGTGGACGGCAAGACATCGGTCCGTTACCGCGATTTGCCGCCAGATATCTGCTCAGCATGGACAGACGCGCCGGGGAATCGACGCTGGGCTCGGGCGACCTGTCCGGCAGCTGGCCAATACATCTTCGCGATCGCAATACTGGCCTCCCCGTCTCCATAGAAACCTATCCGGATATTTTCTGGGATAATCTGCCGGGCACATCGGCCGGTACAGGTTCCCTGGTACCCGATCGTGCCCACCAGCCTTCACTGGCGTATGTCCCTTATCTGGTTACCGGTGATCATTATTATCTCGAGGAAATGCAATTCTGGACCACCTGGAACTGGGTAATCGCTGCGCCCGGTGATCGCGACCGCGGTGACGGGATCCTTGGCGGCAATCTCCAGACTCGTGGTCATGCATGGGTGTTGAGAAACCTGGGCCACACAGCTTATGCGACCCCCGACGTTCATCCGCTGAAGAATTATTTCATTCAGCGCCTGAACAATGCCATTGCCTGGTATGACGTCAACTTCACCAACAACCCGTCGGCCAACCAGCTTGGCTGGATGAGCGGTTACGCGGCGACCGGCGCTTATGATCCGGTCTGGTCCTCATGGGAGGATGATTTTCTGACACAGGTTGTGGGCGGGCTCTATGATGCAGGCTTTGCGCAATCCAGCGACTTTCTGTTTTATAAAGCGCGGTATGCGGTCGGTCTCATGACAGATCCGGGTTACTGCTATGTTTTTGCGACGGCGTATCGAAAAGTCCTGGGAACTGGCGGCAATTACTTCAGTACGTTTTCGGAAATTTACCAACCGACGCTTGAAAGTTCTGAAAACGGTTACAGCGCCGCCGTGGGATTGCCCTGCGGCAGTGCAGCGATGGGAACCTCGGTTGGCCTGGCGGCCGGCGCCATGGTTCAGGATTACTGGCCGTATAGCTACGCGTCGAATCTGTACGGTGCGCTGTCGGCTGCCGTAGATATCGGATATCCGGGTGCCGAACAGGCTTTCGATACGCTGGCCGGCCGTGTCGACCCGGTTCGTAGCGGCGAGGGTTACGACTATGACCCCACGTTTGCGATTGTACCGAGATCGCTGAACAAGACTGTCCTGCCGTAGTATCCGCTATCATTAAACCGCGCGTTCTGTTCCGGTAAACTGTGCCCGCGTTCCTCGCATGCCGGCTGATAGGCATCTGTTTTCGTTGGGCGACAACCGGGGCGTCTGGTATGGTTGCCGGCATTGCGCGTGAACAACCTCACAGGTGAACTCTAACAATCGCACAAACGGGTGGTGGACTGTCGGTTGCTGGGCACTTCTGATCGCTTGGGTGTCGGTGATTGCCGGACCTGAATTGTTCCGGGATCGGATATCGCCGTTTGACGCTGCGCTGCATGCTGCGAACGGCGCCCTGTTTTTTACCCTGTATACCGAGTTATCTGACTTTCTGCGTGCGCCGCTGGAATGGCTGTGGAGTTACTACGACCAATACCCGGCGCTGTCTCTGCGGCGTCATCCACCGGTATTAGGAGCCACCATCGGCGTCGTGTATTTGTTTACGGGAATCGGTCCGTTTGGTGCCCGACTAACCATCCTGCTGTTTTCAACGGTATTTGCCATTGCCGCATATTTCCTGGGTCGCAATTTGTGGGGCGACCGCAAACTCGCACTCGCGGCTGCCTTAATGCTGGTCAGCGTGCCAACGATCAGTGACTACTTTCGCTCAGTGTGGGCGGACATTCCTGCCCTCGCGATGGCATTACTGGCTCTCGCATTCTACGCTCGGCGACTGGTCAGCAATGACCGGCGAACAGGCGTCCTGGTTGCAATAGCGACGTGTTCCCTGGTTTCGATCTATACCTATCAAATCACTATTGTCCTGCTGGCAACCATGGCCTTGCACCTGGTGGTGGTCGAACGCCGAACCATCCTGAAAGACAAGGCCCTTATCTTGACGGCGTTGGCGTCGATGATTGCAGCCATACCTCTCCTGGCACAGGCCTGGTTTGTCGGGCAGGACAACCTGGCGGCGATTGTCGGCAGCGCACCTCAAGATTGGATGCGTTTTGCGGCGGTCGAAAACCGATTCAGCTTTGAAAACTGGACTTACTACTGGAAAATGCTGGATCAGCGGTTCATCTTTCATATCGTTGGTTTTGTCCTCTGGGTTGGGATCAGAAGCTGGCGCAAACCGGCGTCTGCAGAATGGTTCTTTTTTGCCTGCACGATCGTCAGTTATCTCGCTTTTGGCTGGTTAATGGCCAAGAATCCGCGTTATGCCATGTATATCGCGATCCCGCTGTCCGTCGTGGCTGTTTACGGATACAAAGAGCTGGTCCGCCTGATTGTTTCGGGTCGATGGGAACACAGTCAGAAAGTTGTTTTGCCCCTGTTGCTAGTTACATTTGCGATTGTTCAGGTGGTTGCAGTCAGCAGCCGCCCTGAATATGTGTACCTGTCCGGGATGCGCGCACCGGCCGCAGCCATGCTCGGAGCCAGTTCCGACCCCTCCATTTTGTATTCAGGACACCAGGATGCCGCGTTCGTTTTTTATCTCAGAAGCATCGATAGCGAGCGCCGTGCGCGAGTATTTCGGGCGACAGTTCAGGTTCAGCGGGCATCCGATCTCGATGATTTTCTTGTAAATCAGGAAATTGACTATGTGGCATACGAAGCGACTGACGTCATTGGAACGCCTGCAGCCTATGGAGAGTTCAGGGCAGTACTGGTTGCGATCCTGGCCAATAACTCGCGATATGAAAAGATTGGTGTATTTGACTTAAAGCACGGTCTGGACTCGATCACAGGCACGGTGCCTTTGGTTGTCTATCGGCGCCGGTGGTAAAATTCGACGTTCAGTCCGGACTGCACCGTTTTCAGCATGAGACGACTTTGCGAAACTCTGAGCCTGCTATTTGCACTGACATTTGCCAGTTCGCAGGCACATGGTCTTTGTGGCGGCCCGCTGAATGACACCAGTTTTGGTCGCCCGCTGAATTTCAACGATTCACAGGACGCCGACAATATTTATATTGTTGAGAAATATCATTTTACGCCGGAGGTGGAAGCACTCCTGGCGGGGCCGACACAGCCGGTGCCTTTCGAATTGCACTACACCCTGAAACATATCCCGAACCACTCGCGCGCACTGTGGGCCATGGCCCGCTGGCAACTCGAAAACCCGCGTCCACCGGATGTTGTCTACTACAGAGCCGAGTGTTATTTTCAACGTGCGTTGGCGTTCCAACCCGAAGAGTCGGTGACCTATCAGTTATACGGGCTCTACGAGCACAAGCGGGGAAACTTTGACGACGCATTGTTGCTGTACGACAGCGCT
>CAZJFQ010000022.1:6011-14628 GCA_964545335.1 uncultured Gammaproteobacteria bacterium
CCTACCTGTAAATACTTCCGACATTGCATACCCCGTCGTTCGGCCCAGAATATCTCCGGGAACCTGCGCTCGTATAGCCTGCGGGTAACGGGCGGATCTGATGCCTCCGTTACCGACGGGCCCATCGATTGTGGGAACGCATGACCACCGGTCTGAAGAAGCCCGCCCCTCGCATATCGGCGTGGCTGTTTTAAAAAACTATCGGGTGGTCAGCGCCATTGTGTGCGTCGGGCGCCAGTTCCTGGGGCGGGTACGTTCCTGGGCAAAAAATCCCGGCGCCGGACGTCTGCCATGAAACGGAATCAGATCATTGACCTGTCGAAACTGGTGTTTGTGGCGGTGAGTTGTGTCCTTGCCGCCGCTAACGCTACGCCTGTTGACGATCTGCAGCCCGGGCACTGGTACGAAGCGCCCAATTCGCAATTGCTTGATGTCACGCCCACTCCGGTGCCGCCTGGCGTTACCGGAGTTGCGTCGATCATGGATGCCTGGAGTGGCGGCGCTTACGATACTCAGCGCGACCGCCTGATCGTATGGGGCGGTGGGCACACCGATTATTCCGGGAATGAATTGTACGTTTTTGACATCGAGACGTTGACGTGGACCCGGCTAACCGATCCTACATACGACGTCGGCGGCGGCGCTCCCTACTACAATGACGGCTCGCCCCGCAGTCGTCACTCCTACGATTATCTCCAGTATCTGCCCACGATTGATCGGTTCTGTTCCCTCGGTGTCTCGGCGATCTATGTGGACGCTAATAACTTCCCAAACGTTGATTGTTTTAACTTCGACACGCTGCAATGGGAACGACGTGCCGATCTCATCGGGGTCTATACGTACGGCATGACCTCTGACGTAGACCCGTCGACAGGGTATGCCTGGCACCACTCAACGGAAAATGGCTATCTGACCGAGTACAGACCTGTGCAGGATCGCTGGGTCTCGCACGGCAGCCGGGACATCGAAGGTCGCTGGATCGACAACGAAATCACCGGTGTGGTGCACCCGGTTGAAGAGCAGTTTGTTGCCGTCGGATTGGGGAACGTTTACGTATGGAATCTGGGCGGTGGCACCAGGCGCCATACGCTCCTGCAAACGACCGGTGGTGATCCGATAGTCAACGAAGACAGCCCCGGGCTGCAATATGATCCGACGATCGACAAGATCGTCGGCTGGGCCGGTGGTGCCGATGTTTACACGCTTGATCTGAATACCGCTGTCTGGACCCGTATTGAACCCGCCGCCACGAATGCCACGGTACCGACTGCAGCTGAAGCGCGGGGGACTTTTGGCCGTTTTCGCTATATCCCGTCCAAGAACGTTTATGTGCTTGTCAATCGCGTCAACGAGAATGTCTATT
Source organism: uncultured Gammaproteobacteria bacterium (assembly GCA_964545335.1). Lineage (GTDB taxonomy): Bacteria > Pseudomonadota > Gammaproteobacteria > Steroidobacterales > CAZJFQ01 > CAZJFQ01. The sequence goes on from CAZJFQ010000022.1 coordinate 7,375, forward strand.
TCTACAAACTGTCGGCTGCAGCCGGTGTGCCCCAGCCGGTGGTCCAACTTAGTGCCAACCCCAGCTCCGTTCCACCGCAGGGCCGCCCGACGCTGACCTGGAGCAGTACCAATGCCGATTCCTGTGCAGCGTCCGGGGCATGGTCGGGCAACAAGAACACATCCGGCAGCGAAGAAGTCGGTCCCCTGACCTCGGATAGTGAGTTCATTCTGAGTTGCAGCAACAGCGCCGGCGGCAGCGCGAGCGCGTCGGTAACAGTCATTGTCCCCGGCTCCCAACCGGCGCCAACCGCCTCGCTGACGGCTACCCCTGATTCAATAACAGAGGGTGGATTCTCGACCCTCGACTGGACCGCGACCAACTCGAACACCTGCGATGCGTCGGATGACTGGACCGGATTGAAGCCCACACAGGGCAGCGAAAGCGTCGGGCCTTTATTTACGGATTCGAGTTTTTTTCTGACGTGTAACGGTCCGGGCGGCAGTGGCACAGCATCGGCGGCCGTTCAGGTAGTTCCGCCGGGTATTCCGACAATCAGTCTGTCGGCCAATCCGCAGACGATACTGGCGGGCGGCAGGAGCACGATGAGCTGGGCGGCGACCAGTGCCAATTCCTGCAATGCATCGGGTGGCTGGACCGGCATCAAGGCGTTGACCGGCAATGAGTCCGTCGGACCTTTGAGCAACAATTCGTCATTTACACTGACCTGCGCCGGCGCCGGCGGATCAAACAGCCGCACGACGGCGGTAGCCGTCAACCCTGCCGGTGGTCCAGGCGGTGGCGCTGTACCGTCGGGTGGCGGCGGGGCGGCAGATGCCTGGCTACTGGCTTTGATGATTCCATTTCTGCGTATACCGGCGCGGGCATCGTAACTGACGCGCGTATCAACTCTCCCGCTTACTCGAAACGGAATCCGAGCTCCCATCTGTCCCGGGGGTATCTGAGGCCGTCAGTTTGCACATGGCCCCGATCCGGAGTCTTGACTTCTTTTGACGCTATAAACGCGCACCGTGGGTGATTGATAGTCGAGCTCGAGCCATTCCGGAAGTGGTTGGTGAAGCAGTTCGCGGAAAAAGACGTAGTTTGACCATAGCGCATCCTGATTGTCGAGAAGTTCCGGGAACAATAGCAAGACACGTACGTCGTACGCGCACAGCAATTGCACGACATTGTCCTGGTCCCATATCCGGGTTGTGTAAATAGCGGCAGTAAGACCCAGGGTCGGCACCTTTAACGCGACAGAAAGCAGCTGTGATTCATTTGAGAGCACCGGATTCCCGGTCGGCTTGTAATTACTCAGAATCAACGTCCGTACAGTGCCACCAGGCGCCTGCTCGTTCAGGGCAGCATGGACAATACGTTCAGGGGAGCCGGGTCCGAGATCGTCCGAAAAGTCGCGGAGCACTGCAAGCTGGCCGAAGATATACATAGCCGCCAGCAAAACGACCGGTGTTAGTCTGACGAATCGGGGCATCCGACCGTCGTGTGACACCGAGGGAACGGTAGCCGCTGCAACAATCATCATAAATGGTACCAGGGGCAACACGAAACGCGCACTGGGGGGATCGGATTTGCTGGTCAGACCGATGTAGGCCAGGAACACTACTCCGACTACCAGGTAGACGAGGGAAATCAACGTCACACGCTGGCTCAACACGGACCGTAAACGGGACCCGTCAAACCGGATTGAGTGACGAAACAGAAAGAACAGCACCAGACAACTCAGGATGAGCAGCGCGAGAAAAATCTCAGCCGGCTGCCCGGCGAGTAGTCCAGATGCTGACAATCCGAAAATTCCCCCCAGGGACCAGTAGAACTGTTTGATGACGAGCAACAGCGGTTGCACAATGTTAATGCGTGGCCCGCCGAACAAATCTCCGACGAGTAAATAATTGCGCAGAAACAAAGTGGCAACCACGACTACCGGCATTATCAGCAATGCGATAATTGCCTTGAAATTCATGTACTGTTTGCGCCGGAACCATTCCAGCAGACCGACAGTGCCGAGCGCGAGAACGAAAAACAAACCAGCGTAGCGAACTGTAAAGGCGGCCGCGGCAAGGCCACCTGCCACCACAAGCAGCACGGTCCGGCGCAAATCGCTACTGATTGCTGACGCTTTGCAGAACGCGAGCACGGATCCAAGAGTCAGGGCGATAAACAAACTCTCACTAATGGTATCCAGCACCATGTAGTAATTCAGAGTGAGCAAGGCCCAGGCAACGGACATTCCAGCTGCAACCTTGATGTTGATATCGGTAAGCCGCATCAGGCTGAAAAGCAGAAAAACCGACGCAGAAAAGCTGAACAGCGAAACAGCAAAGCCGGCGTTATCCGCGGGTATTCCCAGAGAAACTATTGCGGCAACTGCGAAAGGATAGCCCGGTGGGAACGTCGTTTGTGGTGCCGGTACCCGATTCTGCTGATAGTGCTTCTCGTAAAAAATAACACTGGTCGAGTTGCCGTTTCCCGTTGCGAGGTTTTGCGCAATACTGAGGTACTGGGCACCATCGCGGGAAATGAACTCGGGCTGCCAGGCAACGATCAGGGCGAGGCCAATAGCGGTGACGAGTCCGGTAATGACGAGCAAAAATCGCTGAGCTGGGTGTTCCGGCAGCATCTTGAACCGAGAATAAGCTGTGCTGGCACGTGGCTGAAGATGACAGGCAGGATACCCGAATCCGGGTCGATCAGGACCTCTTTTGGTATCCGTTTGGGCGCCCGGGTGGTATTAAGTGAAACGGCTTGCTGACGGCGACCCGGGAATACATTATCTTGTTTTTGTAGCAGCCGGATTTGCCCGAATTCACAAAAACAATCAGCGGCTACACATCACGCTCATTTTTTGTATCTGTGTCATATCAGTTACGAGTATGGCTCGATGTCATCATGAAAAATTCGCATAAGTGTCTACCTGTCAGCCCGCAAGTCCTGAGTTCGCTGATTCTCCTGTTGGCCGGGGCCCTGGCAGTCGGATGTATAGGCCATGCTGCCGATTTGATCGTCGGACCGGATATGCCGCTCGAAAAGCCGAGTGACGCTGCGAAGGTGGCTCGGGACGGGGATACAGTCAACATTGAGCGAGGCGTATACGCCGGCGACGTGGCGGTCTGGCGGCAGAATAACCTGACACTGCGCGGCATCGGTGGTCGTGCACACCTAAAAGCCGATGGGGAAGCGGCACAAGGCAAGGCTATCTGGGTTATCAAGGGTGACAATACAGTAGTCGAAAACGTGGAATTCTCCGGGGCAACGGTACCGGACGAAAACGGAGCGGGGATACGCCAGGAGGGCCGGAATCTCATAGTCCGAAACTCTTTCTTCCATGATAACGAAAACGGAATACTGGCCGGGCCAAACGATTCCAGTGAGATCCTGATCGAGAACTCTGAGTTTGCCTATAACGGCTACGGGGATGGCTATACGCACAATATTTACATCGGCCGGATCAGGAAACTGACCGTTCGACACAGTTACTTCCACCATGCTGATACCGGTCACCAGATAAAGAGCCGCGCGGCCGAAAACATCATTGCGTCCAACCGACTGATGGATGAGGACGATGGTAATTCGAGCTACATCATCGATATTTCCAATGGTGGATTTGCAGTGGTCACCGGCAACCTGATTCAGCAGGGCGAGAGGTCGGAGAACTGGGCAATCCTCTCATATGCAGCCGAAGGCGGTGAGTACGACCGGCAGGAACTTTTTGTGGTCAACAACACGTTTGTAAACGACCGGGGCAGCGGTATTTTTGTTGTTGTCGGAGAAAGCGCGGACAATGCGCTGCTGGCTAACAATATTTTTGTTGGTGCGGGTGAAATTCTGCAGGGGTCTGGAGAGTTGGTGAGCAACCTGGCTAGTCCACAAGCCCCGGGATTTGTTGACAGGAACGACCATGATTACAGGCTGACAATGGATTCGGATGCAATTGATGCCGGGACACAGCCGGGGGTCTCTGACGGAGTGGATTTACTTCCCGTAACTCAATATGTGCATCCCGCAGATAGCGAGTCAAGAGTATTGATCAATGAACCGGATGTTGGCGCTTACGAGTACACGCCATAGACTGATGAGCCAGGGACATTCCATGACGATCTTTGCTTCGGGAGCGGATTCATGACGCGGCCGCTGGTTTCAATTGTATTGCCGGCTTTTAACGAAGCAGCGATTCTCGAAGAAAATCTGCAACGTGTTTTCTCGCACATGGAGTCGCTCGAAGACGAATTCCGTTGGGAAGTTATTCTCGTAAATGACGGGAGTTCGGACGATACGGGCGAGATCGCCGAACGAATTGCCCGCGCACGCGATGAACTGCGAGTATTTCACCATGCGACCAACTTCGGGCTCGGGCAGGCGCTGAAGTTTGCATTTGGTCAGTGCCGCGGCGACTACGTGGTAACGCTCGATATCGATCTCAGCTACTCAGTGGATCATATCGCCAGGTTGCTCAGGCATATCAGCCAGACCAGGGCAAAAATCGTTCTTGCGTCGCCGTATATGAAGGGCGGAAAAATGTCGAATGTTCCTGTAGTGCGCCGGGTACTGAGCGTTTCGGCAAATCGATTCTTGTCATTCTTTGCGCACGGTCGACTGTCGACGCTTACCTGCATGGTTCGCGCGTACGACGGCCAGTTTATCCGGTCACTGAACCTGCGCTCGACCGGCATGGATGTCATGCCCGAGACCGTCTACAAGGCGATGATCTTAAGGGGCCGAATAGATCAGATTCCTGCCCACCTGGACTGGGGTCTGCAACGCGCTGTGGGTGTCAAACGTCGCTCAAGTATGAAAATCCTGCGGCATATTCTCGCCACTGTATTGTCGGGATTCATATTTCGGCCGTTCATGTTCTTCGTGTTGCCCGGTTTGCTGCTCCTGATTTTTGCGGTCTATGTGAATACCTGGATGGTCATCCACTTCTTGGAGGCCTATGCGGAACTGGAGGGGGCGGTGGGTACAGGTAGAATGTCCGAGGCGATTGCCCTGGCGTACGCGAATTATCCGCACACATTTATCGTCGGATTGCTCTCGCTGATGGTCGCTATCCAGTTGGTCAGCCTCGGAATCCTGGCGCTGCAGAGCAAGGCCTACTTCGAGGAGGTCTTTCACCTGGGATCCGCGCTGCGCCGTCATCAACTCGGAAACAACCCGGAATCTGCCCGCCAGGAAGGCAACGGTGACGCTGAATCTGTTACTCGTAAGTAATTATGTGAAACATTTCATATAATTAGACGCGGAATATCACTAGACTTCTCCTCAAGATCACAATCACGGCACTCCGGTGCGTTGTGCGCGCACGGAGTACGGGAATGAACACAACAAAAAGAAGAATTTTGGTCACCGGAGCCGCCGGTTTCCTCGGTTCCAATCTCGTTGATCGACTCCTGTCGAACGGTCATCGTGTTGTCGGCGTCGATAATCTTTCAATGGGTCGGATCGAGAATATCGCGGCTCATCTCGAAAAGTCCGATTTTCGATTTCTGAAACGCGACGTTACCGAACACTCGGTCTTCGATCAGCTTGACAGAGATTTCGATTGCATCGTTCACCTGGCCGCGTTCAAAATTCCGCGATATGGCAAAGCAATCGATACACTGAAGATCAACTATCACGGGACCGAGAATGTACTCGAGTTTGCACGTCGGCTGAGTTGTAAATGCGTTCTTGCCTCGACATCGGATGTCTACGGTCGCAATCCTGACTTGCCGTTCAGTGAGCACGATAGCAACAGTGTGATCGGGTCATCAAAATCTCCAAGGTGGGCATACGCGGTATCGAAGCTGTTCGATGAGCACCTGGCGCTCGCATACCAGGACGCGTATGACTTTCCTGTCGTGCTGTTGCGCTTTTTTGGTTCCTATGGTCCCAAGCAACCCCTGAGCTGGTGGGGCGGACCGCCTCCGGTATTTATCAATGCTGTATTGAACAATGAAGTGATTCCGATTCATGGCGACGGACAACAGACGCGCAGCTTTACTTTTGTCAGCGATACAGTCGACGGTATCGAGAGTTCGATCTTCAGGAATGAAGCGAATGGCGAAATCATAAATGTCGGGAGCAGCGAGGAGGTGACTATTCTCGAGCTGGCGCATCGGATCCAGCGTGCCAGCGGTTTGCCCGGGGAGCCCCGAATTCATTTTGTGCCGTATCATTCGTTTACAGGAAAACCGTACGAGGACGTCATGCGCCGCGTACCCGATACCCGGTTGTGCGAACAACTCCTTGGAGTCAGCGCCAAGGTTTCACTTGATGACGGATTGGAGAAAACCATCGAGTGGCAGCGTGCTGTCACTGAGCAGGACCCTGCTGCATGGCGCGATAAGCCGCAACTAAACGTTGCCGTGGGTGAGGGTTGCGTGTCGTGAGAATAGGCATTGTTGGCGGGGGTATGATGGGCCTGGCGCTCGCTGAACGCCTGACCCGATCCGGGCACGGCGTAACTGTCTTCGAACGGGCCGAACAGGTCGGGGGCCTGGCTACGTGGCACGATTTCGGAAAATTTTTCTGGGATCGGTTTTATCATGTCATCCTGCCCACCGACGTACACCTTACCGGGTTTCTCCGGGACATCGGTCTCGAAGACAAGTTACGTTGGCGAACGACGTTGACGGGTTTTTACGTTGACGAGACTCTGTACTCGGTTAGCAATACCATCGAATTCCTAAAATTTCCGCCTCTGTCACTATGGGGCAAATTTCGACTGGCACTCACTATCCTGTATTGCGCCCGGATCAAAAACTGGCGCAGGCTGGAGAAGGTTACGGTCGAAGACTGGCTGATCCGCGTCTCGGGGCGGTCGACGTACGAAAAAATGTGGAAACCCCTGTTGCTTGCGAAACTGGGTGAGAGTTACCAAAGGGTATCGGCTGTCTTTATCTGGACATATATAACGCGCCTCTATGCAGCGCGAAATACAGCGGCTCGCAAGGAGGCGCTGGGCCATGTCGAGGGCGGGTATAGGACCGTGTTTAGTCGCATGTTGGAGCTCATATCCGGCCGTGGCGGCCGCGTGCGAACCGGCGTTACAGTCGAGCACGTCCGGGCGGGGTCCGATGGTGGCATGGAATTGATTGTTGATGGTGCAACCGAGCATTTCGACAAGGTGATTTTTACCAGCCCGGTAAATGTCCTGCGTCAGGTGGCAGCCGAGGAACTGATGCATCATGACCAAAGCGGTGGTCTTGTGGAATACCTGGGCGTGGTCTGCCTCGTTCTGATTACTACGAAACCTCTGGTGCCGTACTATGTCGT
>CAZJFQ010000022.1:14728-26608 GCA_964545335.1 uncultured Gammaproteobacteria bacterium
GCTATTCGGACATCGCGCCGCAGACGAGTACGCGGCATCCGGATTTTTACGTCCTGAATACGGCGCAGTTTTTGCACAACACACTGAACAACAACGAGGTTGTCGGTCTCGTAAACCGGTTCTTCGATCAATATGGCGGGGATTTCACGGTTGCCGAGGAGCAATCTGCTGTGGCGCCGGCAGAACCGGTACGGGCATGAACTCTATGGCGAACAGTAAGCGGGACTTCTTTGTTCACGAATCGTCGTATGTCGACGAGCCGTGCCAGATAGGTGGCGGCACCAAGATCTGGCACTTCAGCCACATCATGACGAATTGCGTGATCGGCAAAAACTGTAATATCGGTCAGAACGTGGTGATCTCTCCCGGCTGCCAGCTGGGAGATAACGTCAAAGTTCAGAATAATGTATCGATATATACGGGGGTCGTACTTGAGGACGACGTCTTTTGCGGGCCGTCTATGGTGTTCACAAATGTCATCAACCCGAGAAGTCACGTCCCGCGAAAAGACGAATACAAACGCACCCTGGTCAGGCAGGGAGCAGCGATCGGCGCCAATGCGACGATTGTCTGTGGTGTAACGCTGGGACGGTACTGTTTTGTTGGCGCCGGCGCTGTGGTCACGCGTGACGTGCCTGATTTCGGCAAGGTGCTGGGTAACCCGGCAAGATTACGCGGATGGATGTGCAACTGCGGAGTCAGTTTGTCACTGAGTTCAGACAAAGATTCTGACGAATCAACTCAATGCGAAACCTGCGGGCGACTCTATAAGAAGCATGGTCATAAAATAACCGAACGGGAAACGGAGACAGAACATGGCAAGAGCGGCACGGGCGACCGATGAAAAAATCGACATACCCCTCCTTGATCTGAAGACACAATTCGCGGCGATACGCGAGGAGATCATGGAGGCCATCGGGCGTGTCTGCGATTCGCAATGGTTTGTCATGGGGCCGGAGGTCACGAAACTCGAACAGTCCGTGGCGTCCTACTGCAATGCGGAGCACGGCATCGGAGTTTCATCGGGTACGGACGCTTTGCTCGTGGCGCTGATGGCGCTGGATATCGGTCCTGGCGATGAAGTCATAACGACGCCCTACACATTTTTTGCCACGGGTGGCGCGGTGGCGCGTCTGGGCGCGCGCCCGGTGTACTGCGATATCGACCCCGCTTCCTACAACCTTGACCCGGGATCAGTTGGTGCTTTCATCGAAAGCTGCTGTGAACGCAGGGGCAGTGACCTGATCAACAAATCCACCGGCGGTCACGTGAAGGCGATGATCCCCGTGCACCTCTACGGTCAGATGGCCGACATGGATCCACTCATGTCCCTGGCACGTGAAAACGGTCTGCGTGTTATCGAAGACGCGGCTCAGGCTATTGGCTCCGAATACCACGACGGACGCAGAGCCGGCAGTATCGGTGATATCGGATGCTTCTCGTTCTTCCCCAGCAAAAACCTGGGAGCTTTCGGCGACGCTGGCCTGTGTACGGCAAACGATGCCGAACTGGCGGAGCGGCTGCGGGTGCTACGCGTACATGGAGGCAAGCCGAAGTATTACCATGCGGTTATCGGCGGCAATTTCCGGCTTGACGCACTGCAGGCAGCGATTTTGTCCGTCAAGCTCAAATATCTTGATGAATGGACAGCCGGGCGGCAGGCAAATGCCGATACATATGACCGCATGTTTGCCGCTTCTGCGGCGGCCGGGAGTGTTGTCGTACCAAAACGGTTGCAGGGATTCAGGCATATCTTTAACCAGTACGTGATACGCGTGGAACAGCGCGACGAATTGCGAGCATTTCTCACCGAGTCCGGTATCGGAACGGAAATCTACTACCCTGTGTCGCTGCACGAGCAGCAGTGTTTTTCCTATCTCGGGTACAGCGGCGATGCATTTCCGCAGTCTTCGCTGGCAGCCAGAAGTACGCTGGCACTTCCAATTTATCCGGAACTGACAACGGAACAACAGAGTTACGTAGTCGACCGGATTACGGAGTTTTGCAGCTAGTCATGAATCTCGTCAGCATAGTCGGAGCCAGGCCACAGTTCATAAAGATCGCACCTGTATGTCGTGCGATTGAGACACACAACCGTTCCGGTATGCTGCGCGTGAATGACTTTATCCTCAATACAGGACAGCACTACGACCCGGAGATGTCCGACGTCTTTTTCTCGGATCTGGAAATCCCTGCCGCTGATCGGGATCTTGCTATCGGATCGGGCAGTCATGCTGTCCAGACTGCCGGCATGCTGGCCGGGATTGAGGCTGTATTGCAGGAACGGGATCCCGATGTGGTCGTAATCTATGGTGACACCAATTCAACCCTTGCCGGTGCGCTTGCCGCGTCCAAGCTCGGAATCCGGATTGCTCATGTTGAATCCGGTCTGCGCAGTGACGACCGCAGTATGCCCGAGGAAATAAACCGGATCGTGGCGGATCATCTTGCCGACCTGCTATTGGCACCCACGCCTACAGCTGTTGAGAACCTCCGTCGGGAGGGGCTTGCGGAACGTACCCGGCATACTGGTGACGTAATGCTGGACGCTTTATTGCAAAACATGGAACTGGCCCGTGACCGCGGACAGGCATTGAAGCATGGTCTCGAAGTCCGGGCCTATGCTGTAGCTACCGTGCACCGGGCTGAAAACACGGTGCCGGAAAATCTTGGCCGTCTGCTCGAGGCATTCAACCGAATTGCGGCAGCCTGTCTTCCTGTTGTGTTTCCCGTTCATCCCAGGACCCGCGCACAACTCGATCAGAAATTCGCGGATTTTGTTCCGCACCCCAACCTGCGGCTGGTTGAGCCGATCGGTTATCTGGACATGCTGAATCTGCTCGACGACGCGAGACTGACCCTGACAGATTCAGGTGGACTCCAGAAAGAGGCTTTTTTTCTTGGGACTCCGTGCGTCACGCTCCGAGACAGAACCGAGTGGTCGGAGACTGTAGATGCCGGGGCGAACATTGTAGCGGGTTCTGACATCGACGCTATCGGGCGGGCGGTTGCTGAGTGGATGGTACGGACTGACAATCGGCAACCGGATTTTTCACCCGGGATAGCAGAGAGTTTTGGTGACGGGCATGCAGCCGAACGCGTGCTCGAAGCACTACGGGAACTTGTCGGAAACAACGACACTGTGGAAGGGCGTGTGGCATGTCAGTAGTTGCAGTCGTCGGAGTTGGGGGCTGGGGCAAGAACCTCGCGCGCAATTACTATCAGATGCCCTCAGCCAGACTGAAGTACATCTGTGATCTCGACCAGTCGCGCCTGGACAATCTTGCTTCCCAGATGCCTGGTACCGGCACGACCACGAGTTTTGCGGATGTGCTTGCCGACGATGAGGTCCGGGCGGTCGTTATCGCTACGTCGGCGCCAACGCATTATAAACTCTGCAAGCAGGCGCTTGAGCGTGGCAAGGACGTGTATGTCGAAAAGCCGTTCGTCCTGAACGTCGCCGAGGCGGATGAATTGATCAATCTTGCCGATCACCTCGAACGTATCCTGATGGTGGGACACCTGCTCGAGTACCACCCGGTGGTCAGGCATTTGAAGACCATGATCGATCAGGATCAACTGGGCAGCATTCATTACATCTACAGTCAGCGGGTCAATTTGGGAACCGTTCGTGAAGACGAGAACGCGTTGTGGAACTTCGCGCCGCACGACATCTCGACGATACTCTATCTGCTCGGACAGGAACCCACGGACGTGTCTGCGCGGGGTCAGAGTTATCTTCGGAAAGGCATCGAGGACGTCGTATTCCTGAGTCTCAATTTCGCTGACAAAGCGATGGCCCATATACACGTCAGCTGGCTGGATCCGCACAAAGTACGCAAATTTACCATCGTTGGCAGCCGCAAGATGGCAGTTTTCGATGATCTTGCCGGCAACGAGACGTTACGCATTTACGACAAGGGTGCACAGTTCAGCTCCGATTATGACACGTTCGCTGAATATCTCGGTTTGCGTTTCGGTGACATCACGGTGCCGTTTATAAAAGTTGGCGAGCCGCTGCGGCATGAGTGTCAGCACTTTCTTGACTGCGTTGAGGACCGCAGCCAGCCACTGTCGGATGGCCGCGACGGATTGAGGGTAGTGAAAGTACTCGACGCAGCACAACGATCGCTGGCAAAAAACGGCGAGCCGGTATCCCCATGACAAAAGCACAGAAATCTGTGAGCGAAAAACCGCTGACGAGCTTATCGCTGGATCTCGACAATCAGTGGTCGTACATGAAGACCCATGGCGATGCCGCCTGGCAGTCGTATCCCTCGTACCTGGATATTGCTGTTCCGAGAATTCTTAACTTTCTGGCGCAGCGAAATCTAAAAATCACATTTTTTATTGTCGGTCAGGATGCGGCGCTCGAATATAACAAGCAGGCCCTGCGGGACATTGCCAATGCAGGTCACGAGATTGGAAATCACAGCTTCCGGCATGAACCGTGGCTGCATCTTTACTCGCGTGAGGAGCTCGATCGGGAACTCGCTCGGGCAGAGCAAAGCATACGGTCGGCAACAGGAAAATCACCGGTTGGTTTCCGTGGCCCGGGGTTCAGCCTTTCTGCCACGACGCTCGAGGTCCTGGCCGAGCGCGGTTATCTATACGACGCCACCGTATTCCCAAACGTGCTGAATCCACTTGCAAGGGCCTACTTCTTCGCGACCAGCAACCTGAGCAAGGAGGAAAAACAGCAGCGCAAGGCTTTGTTTGGCACTCTCGGAGACGCTCTGCGACCGGTGAAACCTTTTGGCTGGCAGCTTGGCAACCGCGAGCTGATTGAAATCCCGGTTACCACTATGCCGTGGTTCCGGGTTCCCATACACCTGAGCTATGTACTTTATCTCAGCCGGTTCTCACAAACCCTGGCGACATTGTATTTTCAATTCGCGTTGTTAATGTGTCGCATGACGGGAACGCGACCCTCTATCCTGTTGCATCCACTCGATTTCTTAGGCTGTGACGACACGGAAGAGCTGGCGTTTTTCCCGGGCATGGACATGACGAGCGATATCAAGGTCTGGCGAGTGGCAAAGGTGCTCGACCTGCTTGGACGGCACTACCGAATCGTAACTATGCGGGAGCATGCCGAGGCAGTACAACACAGTTCCGGGCTGCGGAAAATGAAGCCCGTCTTTGACACCGGGCCCGCAGCCGGCGCTATGAACTCGGCAGAAAAGCCGGGACCAGTGCGCAAGTGAAATGACTTCAAACGCGCTCGGCTTACGAGAAAGGAAAAGGAAATGTCCGGGGATCTTGTACCACTGATTGTTGAGCTTGTATGTGAGGTAGCGGAAGAGCAGGGGATCGAGCTCGACGCACAACCTGACGTGGAGACGGCTTTGTTCGGGGAGCAGGGGCTGTTTGATTCAATGGGCTTGGTCTCCCTGGTAATCGCGGTAGAACAGGCTATCGAGGAGCGGCATGGCGCTACCGTAGCCCTCGCTGACGAAAAAGCCCTGTCGCAGACAAACAGTCCCTACCGGAGCGTCGGTACGCTGGCTGAATACGCGGCAGCGCAGATGGATCAGTGAGGCTGCAATGACCGCGCCTGTCACATTGATTACAGGTACTCGCAAGGGAATCGGTCGACACCTTGCCGAGCATTACCTTGACCGCGGACACCGTGTTATCGGCGTGAGCCGCAACGCTTCGGACCTCAGTCACGGTGGGTATCGTCATTTCGAACTGAATGTTGCTGACGAAAAACCTGTTATTGACCTGTTCCGGGTAGTCCGCACGGAATTCGGACAGCTGGATCACCTCGTGAACAATGCGGGTATCGCGTCGATGAACCACGCGCTGCTGACTCCAATGAAAACCGTTGAGAACGTGATGTCCACCAATTTTTTCGGGACCTTCCTGTTTTGTCGCGAGGCTGCCAAGTTGATGCAGCGAGCGAAAACCGGCCGCATAGTCAATTTCTCCACTGTTGCGGTTCCGCTCAAGCTGGAGGGTGAAGCAGCCTACGTAGCATCGAAAGCCGCTGTGCAGGCGCTGACCGAAGTGCTGGCTCGGGAGCTGGCCGGATTCGGTATTACCGTCAATGCAGTCGGGCCCGTACCCATCGAGACAGACCTGATCCGTGCTGTGCCTGCCGAAAAGATAGCAGCGCTGGTACGCCGTCAGGCCATACAACGCCTTGGCACCTGCGCTGACGTCACCAATGTCGTCGATTTTTTCTTCAGCCCCGGCAGCAGTTTTGTGACCGGTCAGACACTCTATCTGGGCGGCGTCTGATGCATATCGATTTCCTGCGACAACGCTTTTTACGTTCCGGTGATCGTCAGGCGATCATCTGGAAACATGAAGCTACGAGCTACGCAGACTTACTCGTGAAGATTGATGAATGGCGTGATTTTTTTGTTGCAAGCGAGCTCATGCCGGGGTCAATCATCAGCGTGGAGGCCGATTTTTCCCCGGCGGCCGTGGCGCTGCTGTTGGCGCTTATCGAACACAATTGTATCGTGGTGCCGCTGACCAGTTCCGTGGACAGCCACAAACCTGAGTTCCGGGAAATCGCCGACGTGGAGGCCATCATTGCCTTCAATGATGGAGATAAACCAACGCTGGCCCGAACCGGGGGCCGCGTCAAACACGAGATCCTGCTGGCTTTAAAGGCGACGCAGCATCCGGGACTGATTCTCTTTTCCTCCGGGTCTACCGGCAAAAGCAAAGCAGCCGTGCACGATTTTGTGCCCATGCTCGAGAAGTACCATGTCGCCAGACACAGCTTGCGCACGATCACGTTTCTGCTCTTCGATCATATTGGCGGCATAAACACGCTGCTCTATAACCTTTCAAACGCCGGGTGCGTGATAACTGTTCAGGATCGTCGTCCGGATTCGATCTGCGCTGCAATAGAGCGGCATGGAGTTGAACTGCTGCCGACATCACCTACTTTTATCAATCTTCTCCTGGTCAGTGAGGCGTGGAAGAAGTATGACCTCAGCAGTCTCAAAACTGTGACCTATGGTACTGAAGTCATGTCCGAGAGCACGCTCCGGCGGTTTCATGGGTTGTTTCCGGGGATTCGTTTGCTGCAAACTTATGGCCTTTCTGAGGTCGGCATCCTGCGGTCGAAATCAAAGTCATCCGACTCACTGTGGGTCAAGGTCGGCGGCGAGGGATTCGAAACGCGCGTGGTTGACGGGATGCTTGAGATCAAAGCCAGGTCGGCGATGCTGGGCTATCTCAATTATCCCAGCCCGTTCACGGAGGACGGCTGGTTCAAGACCGGTGATGCTGTTGAGGTTGACGGCGAATACATTCGGATCCTGGGTCGAAAATCTGAAATCATCAACGTCGGTGGCGAAAAAGTTTATCCGGCAGAAGTCGAGAGCGTTCTGCAGACGATGGATGGTGTAGAAGACGTGGCGGTCCGCGGTGAATCCCATCCGATTACCGGACAGATCGTTGCCGCCAAAGTAAGGCTGCGCCAGGAAGAGAGCCTTGCTGATTTTCGAAAACGGATGCATAAATTCTGTCGGGACAAACTTACTCGTTACAAAGTACCGCAAAAAGTTGTGTTCGCCGACGAATCGTTGCACGGAGATCGGTTCAAAAAGATGAGGCAATGATGAGTGTCTCTGCGCCATACGACACAGCCCCGGATGTCAGGATTAGTGAGGTTGCGATTTCCGATCAGCGGCAGATGGACACTGTTGCCGCGATGCACATGGAACTGCTTGGTTTCGGGCCCATGGCTGGGTTGGGCATAGAATTTGTGCGGGATGCCTGTTACGGGTTGCACATGAAAGAGGGCGTGCTGAAGGTGGCACTTTACGAAATCGGCGGTCAACCGGCTGGCTTCGTGGCCTGGACCGATCGTTCGATCAGTTTTCATCGCCGGTCACTGCGACGGCACTGGTTGTACGTGGGCTGGCTGATTGCCAAATCTGTCATCCGGCACCCGGGACGAATCCCCGCATTGCTGCGTGCGGTGCGCGTGGTTTTCTCCAGACGCGGCGAGACACATCTGGGCCAGGATCCGATGGGTGAGGTTATTTGTGTGGCAGTCCGCCCGGGCTATCTCAAGGCACGATTCCGGCATGGCACTGGGCTCAAGCCGAGCGAAGAGCTTATTCGCTATGCCGCTGCCCACCTTAGAAACATCGGGATCGATCAAATGCGGATGCTCGTCGACTACGGCAATAAGCCAGTACTCATGCTCTATCATCTGCTGGGAGCCCGATTCGAGCCTTACACCCAGGCGGGGGAACCCATGGTACAGGTCTGGTTTGAACTTGACGCATTGATTTCAGGTGCAGCAGCGACGCGGTTGAAGACATGACAGTGATCGATCGGTTGCATCACGAAGGCACGTCGCCACGCGATTACTCTTCAGCCTGGGAAGCCCACTACGATGAACTCGCCCTGGAAGGCGAATTTGTCATGTTTGACCGGGAGTCGGAGGACTATGTGGATCGCCTGAACAACCAGTTCCGGCTCGATGCCGGGACAGCCGTGTTCGACTTTGGATGCGGGTTCGGCGCTGTAGCGGAGCGTCTGGCGCAACAGGAGGTCCGGCTCAAAATCTGGGACCGCTCGACGAATATGCGTGAGGTGGCGTCAAGCCGGTTGTCGCGTTTCCCAAATGCCCGCTTGTTAAACCTGGAGCAATCCGACAAAGCGGCAGCGCACGAGTTCGACCTGATCCTTGTCAATAGCGTGATTCAGTACATGTCAACGGATGAACTACAGGACTGGCTGCGGCGCTGGCGAGGGATGCTCAAACACGGCGGACGAATCATTATTTCAGATATCATCCCACCCGGGATCGGGTTCTTGGCAGAGATATACGATTCGATCAGATTCGCGATGCACAAAGGCTATCTTGTGCGATCGCTCGGAAAACTGGGTCAGGAGTTTTTTCGTTATCTGAATCGACGTCGCCGGTTGCAACTGCTGCGGTTCGGTCCCGAGGAACTATCGAAGATGGCTGCGTCGGCCGGATTGACGACAGAATTTTTAGCAGAAAATCTGACGTTCCGGCGGGGCCGCAAAACAGCCGTACTATCCGGCCAGACAGTCCCGTCAGTATCGCAGGTCCAGCCTCAGACCTAAGTGATCCGAACCCAAAAACGGGCTGAGTTCAAATACAGCAACCGCAACTTTTGGGCTGACAAGGCAATGGTCAATCGGCAGGCGGAAAAACGGGATAAAAGCTGGCCAGGTTCCGCAGACGCCGCAGCCGAGTGCGCTGTCGCGCAGACCGGATTCCGCTATAAGTTGCCGAAAACTGGCGGAAAAAGGCGTGGTATTCATGTCGCCGATAACAACAAATGGTGATTCGATGCTGCGCGCTAGTTCACCAATGGCTTCGAGTTGCGCATTGCGGTCGCGCATCGTGTCTTGTCGCAAGGGCCAGTTGAGATGCACGCCAAGCAGCATAATCGCCGCATTCCCGTCACCGATGGTCACCAGCAGAGAAGGCACGTCAGAGTCTGTGAGCGTGATGACATCAGCCTGTGAATATTCGTAGCGACTGTACATATAGATACCGAAATTATCGTTACGCGTACGGCCAATTACGTAGGGGTGTGATTTTTCGAGTTCGGAGATCTGTTTTTGCCAGGCTGGGGTGACTTCGATAAGAACGACAACATCCGGGTCAGCAGAGAGGACATAGTTCAACAAGGTGCGGTACTGATCGTTGTAGGACTCGACATTGATGCTGGTAATACGGATGGAATTGATCTTGCCGTCCCCGGGATCGGAACTGCTGAGCAAATATGGCGCGAGATAAACAAAATTGGCAACGGCGAAGGCGCCAAATAGCGTTGCGGCAGGTATTTTTCTGAGCGCAAGCATGAAAATGCCGCTGGCGCCAAGGATCAGAAAATAGAACCAGCGAAAATGAGCAAACCAGTCCAGGAACCAGACATAGCCCGCCAGGTACGGCAGGATCGAGCCGATTACAGCGAATACGCCGACACTTCCGGCAATGTGTGACAGGCGAGTTCTCACGGTCACGGCGCGGTCCTGTATGGCCAGCATGCGGTCAGTATCGGGCCAGTATATACGCTAAGAATCCAAACATCGTTTTGGCCCGCCCGGTACGGACAATGACAGAAAGGACGATATGAACAGCAATGGAAAGGGTGCAACTGACCTGGCCCGATCAAAAAAACGCCGGGCACTTGTGGTGGTCCTGGTCGGGATCACAGCCAGCGGTATTTTTCTGTGGCTCGCTCTCAGGCAGGTAAAGACCGAGCCGCTTCTGCAAGCACTTCGCAGCGCCGATCCGCTTTACATGGCGCCGTTGTTGCTGGCATTGGGGATCTTTTGCTGGCTAAAAGCCTGGCGCTGGAAAGTTCTGCTTACTCCAGTTGGGCAAACCACGATTCGCGGCGTCATGCCGGCAACCATGATCGGATATATGGGGAACATATTACTGCCAGCGTATCTGGGGGAACTCGTACGCCTGCACGTCATCGGTCGCTCTTACGGGTTTTCCGCCAGCGCGGTACTGGGTTCACTGGTGCTGGAACGGCTTTTTGATCTCCTGACGGTATTGTTTGTCATTGCCGCTGGCCTGGTGCTTGGATCAAACATACCGGAGCAGTTGCGGGTGGCGGGTCACGCCATTGGTCTTATCGCGATACTGCTTGTCGTCTTTGTCCTATTGTTTGTTTTTGCAAACAAAAAAGTGATGCGCGTTGTCACGATTTTGCTGGCGATCTTTCCGGTGCGAATCCGGGATTGGATCATCGAGCAGCTGGGGCTGGTCGCAATCGGCCTCAATGCGCTGCGAAGCCCGCGCCTCATAATTCGTACTGTGGCCATGTCTGTTGCACAGTGGACGGTGATGGGGCTGGGAACGTATGCGAGTCTGCTAGCCGTGGATTTGCAGGTGCCCATATCGGCGGGATTTATCGTCATGGCGCTGGCTATGGCCGGTATGACGCTGCCCAGCAGTCCGGGATTCATCGGCACCATCCAGCTGGCATTTGTACTTGGTTTAACACCCTACGATGTAGATCACAGCGCAGCATTTGCCGCGTCGGTTTATTATCATGTGATTGTAAATGTATCGATTTTGCTTGCCGGTCTCTTTTATCTGAAAATCACCGGCGAACAATTGTTCCGACGCTCCCCGGAACAATAATTGCTATGACACCCGGGCTTGAGTGGGGACACGCCGGGCGACCATAGAAAGGGCAGACATCAAGTACACGAACGTTCTGATTATCAGCAGCGTGCTGATGGCCGCGGCTGCACAACTATTGTTAAAGCACGGGATGATGACGCCCGCGTTGCAATATGCGATGTCGGGCGACGTCTTGCTCAACAAAGTGGGTACGATCATCGGGAGCGGTGCGATCTGGTTGGGTGTCGGGTTTTGCTTCCTTAGCATGGTGGCATGGCGCAACGTGCTGGCGAAGATTGAAGTAACGACGGCGTATCCTTTCGTTGGACTGGGTTTTGTAGCCACGACGTTACTTGGCTTCCTGGTTCTGGGTTAATCGCTGACATCAGCGTAGGTCGCCGGCACGGTTCTCGTGGCGTTGGGTGTAATCCTCGTCGGCCAATCGTGACTTTACATAAGACCTGAAGTCGCCATTCTTCAGCGCCAGTAGATACAATGACTACCTGCGGCCGAGCGACGGGTGATAATACCGGTTCTGCAGCGATACTTTCTGAAGGGCTCCGGAAGTCATGCTGGTTTATCGACAAATACTTGCACTGATCGTTTGTTTGCCGTTCGCCACGGCATCGGCCACGAATTCAATTCGCTTTTTCGGCGGCTCCTCCAGCAATGATGTCGATCGCATCAAAATCCAGATAGACGATCCGGCCAATAACCTTCCGGGCCCGCCCGCTGACGTCGGCGAGACGACAGACTTTACTATTGAGTTTTGGGTTAAAGGC
>CAZJFQ010000022.1:26708-35370 GCA_964545335.1 uncultured Gammaproteobacteria bacterium
ATGGTGACGGGGCTACCAAGACGTTTGACGTTGTGATCATCGGCGACGCCGATGTCGAAGTCGACGAGACAGTGAATCTGACGTTGAGTAATGCTACTGGTGCCGGTTTGGGGGCGCCGGCAGCCGCACTGATCACCATTCAGGACGATGATACGCCGGGAGTACCAGGGACATTGCAACTCTCGACCGCGAGCTACAATGCGTCTGAGGCTAATGGTTCGGTAACGATCGCAGTTACGCGTATCGGCGGCAGCACTGGCGCCGTCACCGTCGACTATGCCACCAGCAACGGGTCGGCGACTGCCGGCAGCGACTATTCAAGCACGACGGGCAGCTTGGGCTGGGCAGACGGCGACAGCAGCCCAAAAACATTTCTGATCACTATCACTGACGACAATGTCGACGAAAACAATGAAACGGTGAACATTGCTCTCAGCAATCCGGGTGGCGGCAGCGCGCTCGGCGCGGTGGCCAACGCTATCCTGACGATTATCGATAACGATACGGCAGGAGGTGGCGGCGGGGGTGGTGGCGGTACGCTGGGATGGTTACTGTTGACGATATTACTGGTCGCATGCCGCCGTTACAGAAACAGGTACAGTTCGGCCGGTTAGCACTCGACGAGGAAACTGCTCCCGACCTGAGCGTCTTATGCGCTATCCTGACGGAGGCGGCTCTGTTATCCGTACAGGTTGCCACAAAAGGATTGAGGTTCCGTTATCGCCGGCTTGACGACCGTCGTCCAAAACAACGGGCTGTGGAAAGTGCACGGTAGCTACGCTTCCGGCACCCAGGTTTACGGACTGGTAACGATAGGCTACTGATGCACCGATGAGTAACCCATCAGATGTTGCGTCGGCTGGCGAGTACACGGTACGGCTTGTTGCTCACTACGACGAGTTTCTGAAATTAGAAACGGCCTGGAATCACCTCTGCAATACTTTCCGGCAGAATTCCGTATTCCTGCGACATGAATGGTATGACGCGGCCTGGCAGTGGCAACGCAGGCAGGCACAGCTGTTTGTGCCGGTGGTCTACTGTCAGGAGCAGGTGGTGGGTATTCTGCCTGTGGTCAGGCGATATCGGCGCCGGCGGGGCTTCAGGGTTCGCATGCTGGAGTTCCTGAGTGTTCCGGATACGCAGCAGGCCGATGTTCTGGTCGATGGCGATCATAAAATGGCGGTGCTGGAGACTCTGACCGCGTATCTCGCGAACAATATGCGCGAGTGGGATCTGATCGAACTGAAATGGCTTTCGGAACAATCCCTGGTTCTCACTGAGTGGAAACTGGTACTGGATAAACATGGTATCGGCGCCGGTGCAGATGTGTATGCGCGAAACCCGGTTGTCCAGTTGTCGGGGACCTGGGATCACTACTACGGGCAGAAAAGCCGCCGTTTCAAGAAGGCCAATAACCATAACGCTAACCGTCTTCGACGCGCCGCATCTGTGGTAAACGTGCGGCGCATCTTCGGTGCGACAGTTTCGGGAAGCGACGTGAGCAACGCGCTGGATAATACGATTCGTATCTCTGCGCGCAGCTGGAAACAAAGCACCTCACGATCGCTGGACAATCCCGGACCGATGGCGTTTATCCGGCAACTGACCCGGCACGCGGTCGACAACGGCTGGCTGTCTTTGTGGCTGCTCGAGCTCGACGGTGAACCCACGGCCATGGAATACCAGTTGAATTACAACGGCCGGGTATCGGCCTTGCGTTCGGATTTCGATGCCCGATGGGACGACATCTCACCGGGTTCGTATCTCAATCGGGTCCTGCTTGAGGAACTGTTTTCCGGCAGCAACCAGTGTTATAGCATGGGTCCCGGCGAGAACGAGTATAAACTTCGATGGGCCGATGACTTTGAAGACGTTTTTCAGCTTCACATCTATGGCAATAGTTGGCGGGCCCGCATGCTGTATTGGGTCGAAACCGTACTGCTGCCAGTGGCGAGGCGGTTTCGCGAACGTGGGCTGTTGGGACGCTCTTGGGGAAGACGCGGTAAGCGTCGTTTCTGATTAATACGTCCTCACCTGGGAATCCACTGAGTACTTTCCTACCTGGATTTCCGACTGGTACTGGACTGCACCGGTAACGTACGCGTCCGTCCGCTGCCATAGAGAATTTCGAGCTGAGCGATACCCCGGACCCGGCGGGCAATACTCCGAAGTTCGGCCATCAACGACATATAGAGCATCCTGTCGCCGGCCGACCCGGAAGCAAGGTACCGCCCGGCAATGCTGACATGAAGTACGACCAGCTTGTCTGTGCTGACGCGCAGATACAGCAGCACCCCAACCAGGGTTTCCGTTGATTTTGATCTTTCCAGCGCGAAAATCGTTTGCACTTCACTGTGCCGATCCGTGCTGACCCTAAGGTGGCCATCCTCTTTCGTGATGGACGGCATACCGAATGACTCAATGGACTGGACGATACCATCCTGAAATCTGGTCTGATCGGCGTTGAAAAAAATAAGTTGCTCGAGGTCAGATCGATGTGATTCAGAAAGCCTCGACGTAAATGTAATCTCGCCCGGCATCAACGTAACTTCTGCATGTAACGCCACCCTATGTACAGGCCTGCACCAGCGAACGCGCCGGCGGTATTCGCAACAAGATCGATAAGGGACGCTTCGCGGCCGGGAACATACATCTGGTGCCACTCGTCGGTAACCCCGTACAGGATACAGATCGCAACAACAAGCATACCTTTCGTCCAGGTACTCATTCTGAGTGTATCGACCGGAATCATCCACAAGAACGCAAGCCCGGCATACAGCGGAACATGCAGCAGGTTAATGAGCAAGTCGCCAGCCCAGTCATCGGGTCTGTTGCGATTCGTGCCGTGAATTTCGGATAGCAGGTAAATGAATACCATGTAGCCAGCCGGCGGAATAAATCGAAGAAACAGGCGAACACGATCGGGTTTGCCCGGTGGTTGATCCATAACTTGCTAAGAGACTGATCCGTGTTTCGGGTCGGGGACCAATTATTTGAAATTGTCCGGATTGAGCTGGTGTCGCGCCAGTAACTTATAGAAGTCGGTACGGTTGCGTTTCGCGAGCCGGGCCGCCTGACTGACATTGCCGGACGTTATCTGCAGAATCTGTGACAGGTAGTTGCGTATGAATTCATCACGCGCTTCAACGAAAGACGGCAACTTTCCCTTTCTCTCACCCAGTGCGTTCTGTACTACCTCGGCACTTATAATCGGGGCCGTCGAAAGCGCCACATTCTGCCGTACTACGTTGTACAGTTGTCGTATGTTACCGGGCCAGTCGGCTGCCACGAGCATTTCGATGGACTATGGTGCATAAATCTTGCGCTGGCCGCCGGATTCCTCGCTGATCTCCTCCAAAAAATGCGAGATGAGCAATGGAATGTCCTCGCGACGTTTGTCCATAGTCGGCAGGTCGATGTGAACGACATTGAGTCGGTAGAAAAGATCTTCACGGAATTCGCCGCTCAGCATCGCGGCGCTGAGATCCTGGTGTGTGGCAGAGATAACGCGGACATCGATCGGGACAGCCTTCGTACTTCCGACCGGTCGGACATGCTGTTCCTGTAGGACGCGTAACAGCTTCACCTGCAACCGTGATGGCATATCGCCGATCTCGTCCAGTAACAGCGTGCCGCCGTGTGCGGCGAGAAAAAGACCCTTGTGTGTTCGGGTGGCACCGGTGAAGGCCCCTTTTTCATGCCCAAAGAGTTCTGATTCGAGCAGGTTTTCGGGCATAGCGCTGCAATTGAGAGCAACGAATTCTTTGTCCCGCCGCGTACTCGCCTTGTGAATCGCTCGTGCAAGAAGTTCTTTGCCGGTACCGCTGTCACCGGTAATCAGCACCCGCGCGTCGGTGTCGGCAACCATGCGGGCCTGTGCCAGCCGTTCCTCCATCACCGGGCTGCGTGTGATGATCTCCGACCGCCATGAATCGTCGTCGGGCTTTGGTCCTGTCGAGATCTTCAATGCACGCTCGACGTTTTCGAGCAGTTCCTGCTTGTCGATTGGTTTGGTCAAGAAAGCGTATGCGCCGGCTTTGGTGGCGGTGACCGCATCAGGAATGGTTCCGTGGGCGGTGATGATAAGCACTCGCAGCCCGGGGTAACGGCGCTGAAGTTCGTTCAGGAGCCCGATACCATCCATTTGGTCCATGCGGAGATCAGTTATGACGACGTCGGGCTGAAAGGTTCCGGTCGTGGCGAGCGCGGCGGCACCACTCTCGACTGCTTTGACCTCGTAGTCTTCTGCCTTCAGTCGAATACTGAGCAGCCTGAGCAAATCGGGATCATCGTCGACGAGCAGTATTTTTCCGCGCATACCGTTCATCACTGGTTGCCGCCGTCTCCACTGGAAGCCTCGACCGACCGCTCTATCAAGGTGACCGCGTCGAGCTTGTCCTGGGCCTCACTCAGCGCCCGCCTCAGTTGTTCATTTTCAGCCTGGACGGCTTCGATCTGGCGGCCGTGGACAGCTCCTGCCGCCCGCATGTCTCGTTGGGCTTGCTGTCGCATGCGCTGGATCTCCGACTCCAGGTGCAACCACTGCTCGACAACGCTCAAACGCGTCCGTGCGATGGTATATTCGTAGGGTAGCAGCCCCTGCGGTTCCGCCAGTAAATCTTCCAGCAGCCGCCGCGATTGTGTGGGGTCGGTCCCGACATGGCCGGGCGTGCCGTAGGCGAGGGCAAGTCGCAACTGGTTGGTGGTAGTCGGGGCAGCATTGTACGCAGTCAATGCTTCATCATAGATTTCTGCTCGGGCTACAGCATCACCGTCGTTCAGGTTACGCAGGAAATCGAGATAAAACTCCACGCCGACAGGAGTGACCGGCGGGGTACTTTTGTGCCGCGATGGAATAACAGAACCGCACCCTGCCAAAAGGGTGAGAATGGCAAGCAGCGCCGCCAGCCCTTTCAGCCTACACGGCGACCGCTGACTGTTCCAGCGGCAGGCGTATCTTGAAATGCGCACCTGCATATTGACCGTCCATTATCTCAACCGTGCCGCCATGGGCGTGAACACATTCCATGACGACGGAAAGACCGATACCCGTGCCCGGCACATGACCACCCTCGGGTGCCCGGCCCTGATAAAAAGCATCAAAAACACGACCTCTGTCACCACTTGGTATACCCGGACCTTCATCCGCGATATCTACGACTGCCTGGTCCCGCTTGCCGCGGACTGTGACATATATCGTGCCGTCACGGGGCGAGAACTTGATCGCATTGGTAATCAGATTGTCCAGTACCATTCGTACCTTGTCGCGATCCGCGCCGATCGAAATATCCTGCATCGTGAGTTTTACCGTCAGGTTTTTTGCCACCAGCGCGAGTTGTGATTGTCTGACGACTGCCTCGACGAGCGGTCTGAGCTTGAACTTGCCCAGATTGAGTTCAGCGTTTTGCGACTGCCAGGAGCTGAAGGTGAGCAGGTTTTCGATGAGTTTCTGCAGGCGTATGCCGTTGTCGCGCAGTATACCAGTCACCTCTTTCTGACTACCGGCCAATTCGCCAACCGAGCCGTCGAGCAGCAGTTCGGTCCCTTCCCGTATATTGGCCAACGGAGTCTTCAGTTCATGTGACATATGCCGCAAAAACTTGTTTTTTTCCTGTGCCAGGTCAAGTAGCCGCTCCCTGAGCCATTCGAGCTGACGGCCCAGTGCTTCAAGGTCGGCGGGACCACTGATCGCGATGGGCCTGGAAAACGTACCCTGGCCCAGCTCGCTGATGGCCTGATCGATCTGTTTTATCGGCCGGCCAATGATAAAGATAAACAGGAGCAACAGTGCGAGGGTAACCGGTATCAGCGTGGCGGATTGCCACGCGAGTGATCGCTGGGCACGTTGCGCGCTGTCCTGCAGCGCACTCAGCCCGCGACTTACGATCTCATTATTGATAGCCGACAGGGCGGCTGCCCTTTCCCGCAGCGCGCCAAACTGCCCCAGCCCCCGATTGATCTCATCACTTCCCGGTGCTGAATTCTGGAGGGTTCTCAGAATAACGGCGCCATCGTCCTGCATGGCCTGAAGTCTTTTGGACGCCTCCAGATCAGTACTCAATTCGCCGAGACGATCAAGCGTTACCACGAACCGCGAGTAACTCTCCATAAAACGAACCAGCATCTCCGGATCATCGAGTCTGCTGTAAAGCCGCGCGCGACGTTCCATATTGATAACCTCATCCATGAGGATCTGACTGTTGCGAGCTGCTTGCATGCCCCGGACAACCAGAGTTTCACTCTCACCGGCCAGCTGGTCCATATGAATTGCTGCCCGCACGATGGCGACGAGTAACGGCACCGCAACGAGTGCGAGCCCGATCAGGATCATACTGCTCAGTGATTTTGGTCGCGTCAGTCGCATTGACTACTCAGTTTTCGCTCCCAGTTGAGTGATGAGCCTACGATGGCATCCAGTTTATCGAGTTTGGGCTGCCAGCCAAGTACCTCGTGGACCCGATCGGCCACGGCAACCAACGCAGCCGGATCGCCGGAGCGCCTGGGTTCTTTCCTGATCGCAAGCGGTGCGCCGTTCGTTCTTGCCACGGCGTCGAGAACCTCTCGAACACTGTAACCACGACCGTAACCGCAGTTCAGCACTTCGGACTGACCACCGTTGCGAAGATAGTCCAGTGCGGCGATATGAGCACGGGCAAGATCGTCCACATGAATGTAGTCACGTACGCCCGTGCCGTCCGGTGTTTCGTAATCCGTACCGTAGATCGAAATACCGTTACGCTTGCCCAGAGCCGCTTCACACGCCGCCTTTATCAACAGCGTTGCCTCTCGTGTTGACTGACCGATCCGGCCGTCGGGGTCGGAACCGGCGACATTGAAATAACGGAGAATGACGTGCCTCATTCCCATCCACTCCATGTCCTCAAGCATCCTTTCGGCCATCAGTTTGGACGCCCCGTACGGGTTGATCGGAGCCGGTGTGTCAGTTTCGCGAGCCCGGCCGTCATCGGGTATGCCGTATACAGCGGCGGTTGACGAAAAGATAAAGTACCGGACTCCTGCGGACGCGCAGGCGCGGAGCAGGTTCAGCGTGCCGCCGGCGTTATTCGAATAATAGGCCAGCGGGTCGGCCACTGAGTCCGGGACTACAGTACTGGCAGCAAAGTGCATGACCGTTTCGATGCTCCGGTCCTGCAGCAGTTTGGTTACCAGGTCTGGGTCGCGTATGTCACCGGTCACCAGTTCCGAACCGAGAACAGAGGACTCGAAACCCGTTGCCAGGTTATCGAGCACGATGACAGTTTCGCCGGCCGCGACTAGTTTCAACAACACGTGGCTGCCAATGTATCCGGCGCCGCCGGTTACCAGAATCCTGTTCATGCTGCGGCTGCTACCGTCCGCGCTGCCTGTCATCTGTCATTCACCTTGCATAATATCAGCTTCGGTCGCCGGGCTGACCGGACCTCCAGACGAGGACTGGTTGCGGTTTCGACCTCGTCAGCCGCCCCTGTTGTAGCCCGTTGTTGGCCGGGACTGTGTGAACTGAGTCACAAAGTTCGATGCGATGTCCGGCGGAACCCCCGCGGGTCGGCATTGATCCCGGACCGATGGTCCCCTATGCCGGCGGCGTGTTTACCTGTGTCAGCAAAAAAGATCGTTATTTCAACCGGTTAGAACGTAAAGCTGATTTGCCCCGTACACATCTTGGTTTGCAGAGTCGGTCGGGTTCCGCCACGCCAACCTTTCTTGCGCCCATTTCAGCCACTCGGTAACCTCGGTTGGTCCCGGATTCGCCGGCTCCGGCACGACGCCGCGGGTCGGGATGCTGTCGGACAGCCCAGGTCGGGGTAATCGGAGGCCACGATAACTATGAAAGAACCATCTTTCACGGTCGGTATCGAAGAAGAATATCTTCTCGTTGACCGGAAAACGCGGGATCTGGTCAACGATCCGCCGGAGTCGCTCTTCAAAGAATGCGAAAAGCGTCTCAAGGGCCAGGTCAGCCCGGAGTTGCTACGATCCCAGATCGAAGTCGGGACCCGGGTTTGTAAGACTGTTGCGGATGCCGGTGCCGATCTGGCCCGACTGCGCAGCTGTGTCATCGAGGTTGCTGGCCAGTACGACTACGGAGTCATTGCCGCGTCCACCCATCCGTTCGCGCGCTGGCTGGAACAGAAGCATACGCCGCGTGAGCGCTACGAGGAGATTACGCGCGAGATGCAGGCTGCAGCCCGGCGTC
Source organism: uncultured Gammaproteobacteria bacterium (assembly GCA_964545335.1). Taxonomy (GTDB): domain Bacteria; phylum Pseudomonadota; class Gammaproteobacteria; order Steroidobacterales; family CAZJFQ01; genus CAZJFQ01. The sequence goes on from CAZJFQ010000022.1 coordinate 34,906, forward strand.
TGGTCATTTGCGGCATGCATATCCACGTGGGTATCGATGACGATGAGTTGCGGATCGATTTGATGAACCAGTTCATCTATTTCTTGCCGCACCTGCTGGCGCTGAGTTGCTCGTCCCCGTTCTGGGGCGGGGAAAACACGGGCCTCAAGTCGTACCGTCTGACAGTTTTCGATGGTATGCCGCGTACAGGTTTGCCTGAGAGTTTTGTCAGTTTCGCCGAGTATCAGCGGCACGTAGCCATTCTCGTGGATGCCGGATTGATCGAAGACGCGACCAAAATCTGGTGGGATCTTCGACCCAGCGATCGGTATCCGACTCTTGAAATGCGGGTCAGCGACGTGTGCACGTTGCTGGTGGACGCCGTGTCCCTGGCTGCGTTAGCTGTCAGCATTCTCAGGATGTTGTACCGTTTGCGGCTCGAGAACCAGCGCTGGCGCCGCTACAAGCGGATGCTGGTACAGGAAA
>CAZJFQ010000023.1:0-2532 GCA_964545335.1 uncultured Gammaproteobacteria bacterium
AGATTTTCACCTGCCAGCAGTTCTTTGATAGCCGGAAGTGTGTACCGGTGCTCCTGGACGTGAAATACAAGGTCTCGCAGCTCGGAAACCGTGTAGAAATCCGGCGCGGAGATAATTTCGCGAGCCGGGTGGTTTTCCGGTAGATTCTGTATTTCCTCGCGGAACCGCCGCATGCTCTCGATGTCCGGCTCGCAGCCGCGTTCGGCAATGAAATCCCTGGCTGCTGCGACGGCACTGCGGCCCGTTTCGCTGTAGAGACCAAGTCGCATGAAGCCGCCGGGCACGAGGAGGTTGTTGAGTATTCTCAGTCCCTCCCGCGGCTCGTCGAGGTGATGCAAGACGCCAACCGCTTCGACAATTTCAAAGCGTTTTGCGTAGTCTTTGAGTTTCAGAATATCGGCCCGCGCAAAATAGATATTGTGCAGACTGAGTTCAGTCGCCCGCCTGAAAGCATAGGCCAGACTGGGTAGGCTGAGATCGATGGCCAAAATACTCGCGTACTCGAACCGATGGGCTATTACAATCGGATGTCGACCCGTTCCGCAACCCGCAACCAGAACACGTGGTTCAGTTGGCCAGACAATGTTTTGCTCGTTCAAGTGCGGGTACAATGATGTAAGCACTGTTTTGACCGACTCCGGAAAACCAAAATCAGCGTCCCGCCAGCGTGGATACGGGTTTTCCTCGTACTGGTTCTGCACGGTCCGGGACGTTTGATCGTCGACCTCAGTTAACCGGGGAATCTGATCTCTGATGGCGAGTTCGCGTTCGGGCTCAATGAGCTGCATTCGTACCATCGCTGCGAGCGGACCAGTGACAGCTGTCCGATGTGCCGCTGCCGCGCCGGATGCATCCAGGATCTGATGCAACGGACGATAGGCCCCAAGGATGGACAATTCGAACGGAGTCAGCTCGTTGGGAGCGCGCCCGGCTTTTGATACCAATTCGTTGACGAGTGTGGTCTCTGTTTCGGATTCCGGATACAGGAATTCGTTAAGGAAACATTGCATCGCGAGACTGCATGTCAGGGCCACAATGCCGTCCGCAGGAGCTTCAATGTCGTCGCTTGCTATTAATTGCAACAATGCACGACGCAGTTTGCACAGCTCGTTTTCGAGCTTAAGATCGTTTATCGGCACCTTGCCCAGCAAGCCACAGAACAAGGTGAGCTCAATAGCTCGCGATTCCGCGTTTGCGAGCTGGCTGCCAACAATTCGCGTCACGGTATCGTAGATCGGACGACGTTGCCTGACCCAGCGATCAACGGCTGAGCGGAACTGTCTGGCGTCGAAATCCTCAAGTTCAGCGAGGCCGTCAAAAAAATGATCCGGACCTGTCTGCGTGGACGCGCTGCCGGCTTCGGTAATACAGACCGCCAGCTCTTCCCAGCTAATCAGGTTCCGGGGTTGCACGACCACGGCCTCCCAGATTGTTCGGACAGCTTCGTCGAACCGGCGCCCCGAGCGCAGCGCCGGGCTGAGCTTCTGACGCGCCACAACGGCATCGGGTCGCAGTTCGCAGGCTCTCTCGTAGGATTCAATAGCCCCAATAAGATCGCCGGCACCCAGGCGTGCGTCGCCCAGTGCCATGTGCATTTCGCCGACATTCGGTGACAATTCGGTCGCTCGGGAAAGAGGTGCGATTGCCAAGTCCGCCTGATCTGATGCCAGTAACGCCCGGCCAAGGCCGAAATGGGCGGCGCCCTGATCCGGCGCCATTGCCACACATTGCTGCATCAGCTCCGCTGCAGCCGCGTAGTGGCGGAATTGCAGGGCGAGGGAACCGAGCCGCAGGATCGCGTCGAGATTTTTCGGCTCATTTTTCAGGATTTCCCTGTAGACCTGTTCAGCTCTTGCAAAATGGCCGGCGTGTTCGTGTTTTTGCGCCGCCGCAAACGCAAGCTCGGTTTGCGTCATTTGTTCGGGGCGTGGGGATTCTTCAGGCATTAGATAGTGAAGAAGCGGGAAGCGGGAAGCGGGAAGCGGGAAGTAAAGAGTGAACTACGAAGCGGAAAGCGGAAAGTGAAAGGTAATAAAGCGGTTAGGCAATGCGATTCGGTTAACCCGGGCGCGGGCTTTACGCTCTTGGGCCTCTGCCTTGCTATTTTCATTGTTTTGATTCGACTTTTTTTGTCTCATCCAGGAATTCGAACCATTCTGCATGAGTCTCCCAGTACACGTGGGCGTCCGGGTCACGATCCAGCTCGCCGTCGATATTCGTCCTTACTACGTGAATCTCACCGGGCCAGCGTGAGGATCGAAAAAAGAGCGTGCTGCCACATTTGCGACAGAACCCGCGTTCAGCTGCCTTCGACGATGCGAACCAGACCAGGGCCTTGTCATCGGTCAGGCGGAAGCTGTTCACGTTGCAACCAACCCAGGTGACGAATGCCGCACCATGTGATCGCTGACACATAGTGCAGTGGCAATGGGCGCACCATTTTGTCGGCAAAGTGATTTCGAACTGCACAGCGCCGCAGAAACAAGAACCGGAAACAGTAGCCATAAATTTAAGCCCGCAGTCTATAGTCTA
>CAZJFQ010000023.1:2632-32678 GCA_964545335.1 uncultured Gammaproteobacteria bacterium
AGTCTATAGTCTACAGCCTATAAGTTTGCGATGAGCGCATCGCCAAACTGGCTTGTCTTTACTTCACGAGCATCGTCCATCAGCCGGGCAAAGTCATACGTGACTGTCTTGCTCGCTATGGTTTTCTCCATGGCGGCAATGATCTGGTCAGCTGCCTCGGTCCAGCCGAGATACCGCAACATCATTTCACCCGACAGGATCAGCGATCCGGGATTAACCTTGTCAAGGTTTGCGTATTTTGGCGCAGTGCCATGTGTAGCCTCGAAAATAGCGTGTCCTGTGACATAGTTGATATTGCCACCCGGGGCAATGCCAATCCCGCCAACCTGGGCCGCAAGCGCATCGGAAAGATAATCACCGTTCAGATTCGTCGTGGCGATAACGTCAAACTCGCTTGGCCGGGTCAGGACCTGTTGCAACGTGATATCAGCGATAGCATCTTTGACGAGGATTCGTCCGGAATCCAGGGCCTGCTTTTGCTCGGCGTTGGCGGTATCTTCATTCTGCTCTGTCTTTGTTCGTTCCCACTGGCTCCAGGTATAAGTCGCGTCGGTATACTCTTTTTCTGCCAGCCCGTAGCCCCAGGTGCGGAACGCGCCCTCCGTGAATTTCATGATGTTACCCTTGTGAACAAAGGTCACACTTTTTCTGTTATTGGCGATTGCATAATCGATAGCGGCGCGAACCAGGCGCTCAGTGCCCTCAATGGACACCGGCTTGATACCGATACCCGACGTATCGGGGAAACGGATCTTGCCGTACCGGTCTGGGAAGGCGGCCTTAAAAATCTCGCGAAACTTTTCGTTATCGGTGGTGCCTTGTTCAAACTCGATTCCGACATAAATGTCCTCCGTGTTTTCCCGGAAGATCACCATATCGACGAGTTCCGGGTGGCGAACCGGAGATGGTACGCCCTCGAACCAACGCACGGGCCGCAGACAAACGTACAAATCGAGCATTTGCCGCAATGTGACGTTGAGTGACCGGATGCCCCCGCCAACAGGCGTTGTAAGTGGCCCTTTGATCCCGACCAGGTACTCGCGAAATGCGTCGACTGTCTCGTCGGGCAGCCAGCTGTTGCAAAGATCAAAAGCTTTCTGCCCTGCAAAGACCTCCATCCAGTGGATCTTCCGACCGTCTCCATAGGCTTTCTCGACGGCTGCGTCGAGTACACGCACAGCCGCTTTCCAGATGTCGGGACCGATTCCGTCACCCTCTATGAACGGGACGATGGGGTTGTCGGGGACAACCAATCTACCGCCGGAGTATAGAATTTTCGCGCCACCTTCAGGCACGCTTATGCTGGCTTGTGACATCGGGTCAGCTCCCCGTAAGTGTTGGAATTTTTTGGGAGGAGGCCGGTTAGCGGTCATGTGCTCCCCGCGAAGTTTCAGTACACTAATGCAGGCCCCGGGCAGTTGCAACACGGGTTACGGACATCGAAGAAGAGCAACAAGGTGCAAGATGAGCGACGAGTCAGTAGCACTGGAGACAGGTGATGTCACAATCTGGCCACCTGATCAGGCAGTAACGGAGTGGGGTGATCCCAAGCTGGTGCAGACCACTTTTGCTGACGTCGCGCTCTACCACGAAAACCTGATTGAACACCTCGTGTCACTGGAGCAGGAGAGGCGCCTCAATACTGAGAACCCGGCATATGCCTGCGGAATCAAGCTGCACAATCTCGATAGTCTGGAGATTCCTGAGGCGGATTTGCTCACGCATCGAGCCCGCCGGTTGTTTCGAACCGTCCTCGATCAGGAGCAGGCGGTGGTCGACGCGAGCTGGGCCAGTGTCTATCGCAACGGCGAGTTCTGCGCTGCACACAGTCACCTCCGTTCTACGGCCAGTATCGTCTATCTGCTCGACTCGGGGGACGCCGATCCGACCCATACAGACAGCGGTCGCTTCTGGATCATCGATCCGCGTATTGCTGGCTGCTGCGGCTCGCAGAAGGGGTGCATGACGACACCAATAAGCCCCGACATGGTGCCCGGAACCATGCTGATTTTCCCGGGCGAAGTTATTCACACGGTCTGGCCATACTCGGGTAATCGGCCGCGAATCACTATGTCCTGGAACATAAATCACCGCGAAGTCCCCGGGTCTGAAGAGTTTCACGAGCAACGGATCAGACAACAACAATCCCGGCTGGCCAGCGGTTGATCAGCACCTGGTTACCGGGGTTGATACTGCAACTGGAGAAAATAAGATCGTTTCCGGCCGGGGAAATAGCGATACTCGCCAAAGGCGAAATCGGCCCTTTCCGCGTATTTTGTGTTCGTAACGTTATTTACGCGGACGTACGCCTGCCAGGCATTGCTGAAGTCGAAGAGGATCCGCAGATTCAACAGGTCGTAACCTTCATATGCGGCGAGGTTGGCAGCGTCAAGATAGTAACCTCCCACGTGGACCCACTCGAACTCTGCGATGTCGTTCCGGTGAAAAGACCAGTCCAGCCGCACTGATCCCAAAGTCTCCGGCGCGGTGTCAATCTCGTTGCCGGAAAAGATGGAATCACCGGCGCCGACATCCCGATCAAAATCATACTCGTGTATCGCGTAAGTACCTGCGGCATACAATGTGAATGAATCGGAAAGTGCGGCAGTCAAATCGAATTCGAAACCTTTGTGCAGCGTTTTCCCATCGCTAACATTGATGCCGTTGGCATCGCGAAAAATAAAGTTGTCCTTCGCCATATAAAATGCAGCCGCATCCAGCCAGAAACCCGTCAATTGCATTCGCCAGCCGAGCTCAAAACTGTTGAGCTCTTCCGAGGTCAGATCGGAGATCGACTGTTGGCGCTGTAACCGATACAGCTCGGTGACCTGCGGCGCGCGGAATCCGCGACGGACACTGGCATAAATACTGTTCGATTGATTGACGTCGTAAAGGAGCCCCAGCTTTGGTGCCACATTAAGAAAACTGTCGTCACTGTTGGACGGGCGGTTGAAAAGACAACCACCCATTCCGCACACGGTTCCGTCCTCTCGCGTGTTTCCGTCCAGCATACCGTTCTCATATTCGTAACGTAGGTATTCGGCACGCAAGCCTGCGTTCAAGGTGATTCGATCAGTTGGTTTTCCGACCAAAACCAGGTACGGTGCCAGCGACAATGCATCGACGTCGTAGTCGTAATGTTTCCCGGCCGGCCGAGTTTCCATCAGAAATGGCGATCCGTCGGTAATGGAATTTTCCTGATCTTCGACAAGAAACCCGTCCGCGTATTCAATGTCGATTCCCGCGATTGTGCTGAACCTATCACTATGACGTTTTTCGAATGCGGTCAGGACGCCTATGCTGTTCTGGCCGTTTTCCTCCAGCGGTTGGCCTGGAAGAAAATGCTGCAAAAACTCCATCCTTGATCGGCGCACATAAGGTCGGATATCCACTGTGACATCCTGAGACAGAAGCCTGGTCCATCGTGCAGTCAGCCGCTGGCTTTCAACCTTACGAAATGCCTCGGGATTCAGGTTGATGCCGACCAGCGTGTCGTCCTTGTATGCGTTCTGCCCGAAAATAAACCCCGCGGTTTGCTGATCGAGATAGGTCCCGGAAAAGGCCAGATCGAACTCAGTATTCGCATCGCGCCGGGAATAGAGCACATTCACCTTGCCCTGGTCGAAGCCAGAGTCCGCACGGTAGCCGCCGTCGTGTGTGACGTTGGCGAGAACCTTTACACCCGACTGACCATCCCAGCTTCCAAGTCCGATGCGAGCGCGATAGTAGTCGTCCGTGCCGATCTCGGCCGCCAGCGTCGTTTCGGGACCGGACGCCGGATACGGTAACAGGTAATTGATCATCCCATGCAGGGCATTGGATCCATACAGCGCTCCGCCGGGACCGCGCACGACCTCAGCGCGCGCTGACTGCTCCGTATTGATCTCGAACAGCTGGTTGACGTTGCAAAAACCCGATGTCCGTATCGGGATACCGTCTTCCATGAAGAGAAAGGCACCGCAAGCTCCGGCGCCCGTCATTACCGGTGATCGAATCGCGGTCAAATGCTCCTGGCCGCTGCCCCGAACGATCCACGTCCCCGGTGCGCGATACATGAGCTCACTGACGTGCGTATGGCCCGTGACTTCGATTTCATCGCGGCTTATTGAAGCCGTGTTGCCGGCTGTTGTGATGTATTCAGTCGGAAACCGGGCCTCGGTGATAACGATTCGCTCGAGTATCGCGGTATCCGGTTCCGATGCAGGTTGCGGGCGTGCAATTCCCGTATGTACCAGTGCACAAACAGCAGCAAAACAGCCGGACAGTGCTTTGCCTGAGATCATTTAATTCGGCAGCGTGAAAGCGATGACGTAGTCACCCTGGTCCGTGCCCGCATTGCCGTGACCGCCGGCAGCGATGACTACAAATTGCTTACCGTTGTGCTGATACGTCATTGGAGTAGCCTGTCCGCCCGCCGGCAAGCGGCCTCTCCACAGTTCCTTGCCGGTAGAGACGTTGAATGCACGAAGGTAGTTGTCGGTCGTGGCACCGATGAATATCAGACCACCGGCCGTTACGATAGGTCCGCCGATGTTCGGCACACCAATAGTCTTTTTCGGGATAAAAAATGGCACGACATCTTCCAGCGTGCCAAGCGGGACCTGCCACTTGATCGTACCTTTCCTGAGATCCACCGCAGCCAGTGTGCCCCACGGTGGCTGCGTGCAGGGTGCCCCGAACGGAGACATGAGCATCTCGCGGCGCATCCCGTAGGGCGTTCCTCGCTGGCGGGCAAATTGCGAATCGGGATACTCACCAGACTCATACATTGGCAGAAGTTGGTCCCGCGGAACCAGTGCAACTACATGGGCGATCTGCATCGTGTTTGCAATTATCAGTTGGCGCTCACGATCGAACGCGATTCCGCCCCAGTTGGAACCGCCGGCATAACTCGGGTAAACAATGGTGCCTTCGAACGACGGTGGTGTGTAGATGCCGTCACTCCGTAATTGTTCGATTTTCTCTCGACAGCGACCGCGATCCCAGAAAGTAAAGCCGTAAGCATCGTCGGGCGTGACGGGACCCTGTCGAACCAACGGTGGTGGTGCGGCAGGAAACGGCTGTGTCGGCGACAGGAATTCGCCCGGTACACCGCTCTGTGGGACCGGTCGTTCTTCGATCGGAAAAACTGGTTCGCCGGTTACCCGATCGAAAACGAACAACATGCCCATTTTTGTCGGTTGGACGACACCCGCCACCGTGCTGCCTTCGTGTTCGAATTCAACGAGCGTTGGCTGTGCGGGCAGATCGTAGTCCCAAACATCATGGTGTACGAGTTGCCGATGCCACAGTATGGATCCCGTTGCCGCATCGAGAGCGACCAGAGAATTTGCGTAGTGATTGTTCCCGGGCCGTTCGCCGCCGTAATAATCCGGGCTCGGTGCGCCGGTCGGGACATAAACGATGCCGTGATCTTCATCTACGGACAATGGTGCCCAGGCATTGGCCGCACCGGTTCTGCCTGCAGCTACCGCGCCCCATTCGGCAAAGAAGGGATCGGATTCGTCTTGCGGAATCGGGTTCCAGCCCCAGATAAGCTCGCCGGTATGGGCGTTGTAGCCGCGAACGGTTCCATGTTCCAGTTCAACGCCACGATTATCGCCGATAGCGGAACCGGTAATCACGATGCCATCAACGACTACGGGTGGCGATGTAACCAGGTAGTCCCCGCTGTCTGTCACACGCATACCATCTGACATTGCGACTGCACCGCCGTCTCCAAAGCCGAGGCAGGGTTTACCGGTGCGCCCGTCCAGTGCGATCAGGCGCGCGTCGAGGGTGCCGTAGATGATCCGGTGCCGGCAAGCTTCATCAGGCGGCACAGCGAGATCCACCCATGATGACACCCCGCGGGAAGTCGCTTCCGAATAACCATGCGTGTTGTCGATTTGCGGATCGAAACGCCATCGTTCAGTACCGTCGCCGGCGTCGATCGCAATGACGATCCCTCTCGGGGTGCTGATGAACAGCACACCATCGTGCAGGATCGGTGTCGCTTCGAATGCCATCTGACGCTGCGATATGAATCCTTCACCAAGATCTCCGGTGCGCAGGGTCCACGCGATTTCGAGCTCATCGACATTGTCGGTGGTGATCTCAGCCAGCGGTGAATAGCGTTGCCCGGCGGCGTCGCCGCCGTAATGAGGCCAGTTGCCCCCGGCCGTGTCGGCGAATGTAGTACTTGCTCCGAACGAAAGGAGTAAAACCGGAATGGAGCGGTGAATTTTGAAAAGCGGGAAGCGGGAAGCGGGAAGCGGGAAGTATGGATTACCCTGGTGTTTGCGCCGGTGGCGCCACATGTCTGATTTATGACCGGTTTCTTCTGATGTTTTGTCTAGTGACCTGCTGTGCGGGATTGGATAGCGCCAGTAAAAAAATCTACGAATCAGTTTGCTGTGCCACGACGTCTGTTCGTGCCTTTTCCGGGAAGCTCTTTGTGACAACATGATGTTTCTTCTCGCTTCTCGCTTCCCGCTTCCCGCGGCTATTTGTTCTCTATTCATTTGCTTTTTCTTCAATCTCCTTCAACCGCTCAACCAGCTTCACTGGCAGCGACGCTTTGGTGTTCCTTGCATAGTCAAACCAGACAATCATGCCCTGCCCCTCGGCTGCAACCTTACTGGTATTGTGGCTTGCGAGCAGGTATTCCATTTCAAACCGATCGGAACCGATATCTGTTACGCGCGCACCGACCGAGACTGTATCAGGATAGGTAAGCGGCATACGAAAACGGCAACTGGCTGACGCCAGTATCGGCCCGCCGCCCGATTCAGCCGTCAGTTGCATACCGCCTGCTGCCGTAAAGTAAGCCAGGCGGGCGCTTTCAAAATACCGGAAGTAAACGATGTTGTTCACATGCTGAAACGCATCCATTTCGCCCCAGGCAACAGGAATGTCAATAACGACCGGGAAGTCAGAAAGTAAGTCGGAAACTGCTGCAGGGCGAGGCGGTGACGTAGTCATTGGGCAAGCGGGAAGCGGGAAGCGGGAACCGGGAAGAAGCTGCGCCGTGAACCAGACATGGCTAGGCGGCTCCCGGTCGGCTGTCTGATACCTGATTCCTGTTGCTTGCTGCCTGGCCGGCGGGAAGCCCGAAGAAGCTACGCTGTGACAAGTGAAAGGTTGAGCCTGGCGCCTGATGCCTGAAGCCCGATGTCTGTCGCATCACTATTCTCTTGTCACTTTTTCGTAGACCAGGCTGGGGCGATCGCCGATCCTTGAATAAAGATGTTTGGCCGCCATATCCGCGAGAACTCGATCCCGCTCGGCCTCCGTTTCGAACCAGTGAATCGTCTCCCAGTTCTCATCCAGCAGATTGTTGAGGGGGTCGGTCGATGGCAGTGTTATGCGAATGCCGTAGCGTTCTGTTTTTCCCGTTGTAGCGTTGTTCAGGTTGTGGTCGTGGCAAATGGCCATAGTCGGTGCTATCGATAAACAGTATGCAAGCTACAGTCTACAGCTTGCCGCTGTTCGCGGCGCGGTCTCCTGCGCCTTCACGGTCAGCCCAGCCCAGCAGGCTGCGTGTGATCCACAGGTACAGACGTTTGCCGCTGACCATCCAGAGCCTCGATACGGGCGAGGGCCGTGCGAGTATCGATCGCTGGCGTGAACTCAGGGATGCCGGGCAATACCCGCGCTTCAGTTTGAACAGATGGCGCAGGTCTTCGCGGGCGAGAATACGAAATATAAGCCCGCGACGTTGTGAAATGCTGGCCAGCTGAAAGTCGATCACCGCCGGTGACCCATCCGGAGTAACCAGCCAATTGGGTTCCTTGGCCAGATCGTTGTGCGCGACACCGTAGCGATGCAGCAGCCGGACGAGACGTAACGCCTGTTTGTAATACTTCGGATCAGTGCTGCGTGCTATGTGGAGTGGCTCGCCTGGCAACCAGCTGCGTTCCAGTGTCGTTCCGTCCCAACTTAGCAGCCGGGGCGCATTGATGCCGTCCGGTAGACACCTCAATGCTCTGGCTTCACGCGCTGCAAGACGGCGGGCGAGCCAGCGTGCCCAGGTCGATGCAGCGCCCGTGTCACGTCTCGTGACCAATGCGCCGTCATCGTGGCGCCGGATCAAAACTACCGATCCGAATACATCCTTTTTCAGTTGCTTGAGTTCCCGATCCATCCGCGTCTATCCTGGGCGAGTGGCCGGCATCCGCGAGCCCGGCCGGGCCCTGCACCTAGTGTACCCGCGGACCGTGGATACCGCGAAAACGTGTCTTTGCCGGTGGCGGGCGCTGGCCAGATTAGCCAGAATGAGCTGTCCCGGAGCATGGAGACATTTGTGCCGAAGGCAGAGCAGGGCGATACGGAGTTTTACGTAGTCGGCGGGCCGGTTCACCCCGATCGGCCGTGCTATGTCGTGCGTCCGTCTGACGACGAACTGTACGGTCATTTGCTTCGCGACCAGTGCTGTTACGTGCTGTCTTCCCGCCAGTGCGGCAAGAGCAGCCTGATGGCGAGGACGGTGAGTCGCCTGCGTGCAGAGCGACGTCTGGCCGCAGTCGTTGACCTCAGCCAGATCGGCTCCCGTGAATACCCTGACGACTCAGGACGCTGGTACTACGGCGTTGCCTACCGGATCTTGCGGGAGCTGAAGATCAAGCTGGATCTGCAGACTTGGTGGCAGGACAAGGACAGCCTCAACACCTTTCAGCGCTTGCTCGAATTTTTCAGAGAGGTCGTGCTGGGCAATACGTCAGCGCCGGTAACAATTTTCTTCGATGAGGTGGATCGTACCCTCGATCTCAGCTTTGCCGCTGATTTTTATGCCAGTCTGCGTGCCTGTTATGACGCGAGGGCCACAGAGCCGGAATTCAGTCGCCTTACTTTTGTTTTGCTGGGCGTAGCGTCACCGCGTCAACTGGCGTCGGATCAGAGCCATGCGCCTTTCAATATTTTCCACCGGATCGAACTCTCAGACTTGAGCCTGCCGGAAGCGGCGGACCTGACCCGGGGCATGTATTTGTCGGAGGACGCGTCATCGCGTGCGCTCCGACGTGTCTTCTACTGGTCCGGCGGACAACCGTATCTGACCCAGAAACTATGCCGGATGGTTGCCCGGCATGGTCTTTTGGCCGACGTTGAGAAAGACGTTGATAATCTCGTCGCCGAAAGATTTCTTGCCCCGAAAGCGAGTGCCAACGAACCCAACCTCAGTCAGGTTCGCAGCTATCTCGAGCGAAAGGGACGCAGCAATGCGCAGGCCTTGAAATTTTATCGGGAAATCCGCCGCGGCAGACGCGTGTTTGATGATCCGGTATCACCGAATCTCGCCATACTAAAACTTTCGGGACTGGTTACAAAGCGCCGTGGACGAAGTCTCGTGGTTCGCAACAGGATTTATGCCCGGGTGTTCGATCTTCGTTGGGTCGCACACGCTTTGCCCTTGAACTGGCGTCCGTTGTTGCGAAATCTCGCGGTAATCACAACACTGGTCGCCGCGATCGTCTGGTATACAAACGTCCTGCCCCGACCCTATATCAAAACGCTGAGTCGTGTAACAGACGAACATGAGCTGGCGTTCGAGGCATACCAGTCACTGCGACGAATTCCCGGCTTCGGTTCGAAAGCGGATGAACTGTTTGCCGGCGTACAAATGCGTCGCAGTCTGGGCGCTACGACCTATGTTCAGGCACGGGACGCGGACATGCAGCTCAGACAGCTGGACGGATTCGAGATCCGGGCTGACGAACTCATGGCGGAGTTCTGGGATCGTCTCGCTTTTGCAGCGGAGGCAAGCGAACAGCGCGATAGGGCATTGCTCGGGCATCTCAATGCCTTGCGTATACCGACGGAGGGACGGCGCCGCAATGCCGCCCATCTTATCGGCGCTGACTATGAACGCCTGCTCGCGACGCTTCGCCCGGGCGGCAGTCTCGACCGGCAGGCGATAACCGACAGCGGAGCTACCGTAGTAACGGTCTCCGACGGAAACAAACTGAGGCGCTGGTCCGATGACGCCGGCTGGAACCTGGCCGATGTGCCGATGTCCGTAACGGCCGGCGAGTTCGTCAGCGTAAGACGTCATGCCACATTTGATTCGCAGGCAAACGCATTTGACGTTCGGCTGGAGCTTGCCGTTCGTCATCACAGGATAGGTGATCTGCTGGTCAGCCTGACCGCCCCTTCCGGGCGTGAAATCCGACTCAGCATGCCGACGGTTTCCGGTGACGGCCGACGGGCGATATTCAGTTCGCGGAATGAACCCATGATGGCGATGCTTAGTGGTGAGGCTCTGAACGGTGGCTGGACCCTGACGATTGAAGATCAGGTACCGGACATCACCGGCGAACTCCTCGCCTGGCGACTGATCGGACGCTCGAATACGGAACCATTTAGCGAGGAGTTCGGTAATGCCTTAGGGATTCCGGATCCGCGGGAGACCGAGCAGGTTGTGGTCATACTCAGCCCCGACGGCCGATATGCAGCGGCCGTCGATCGGAACCCGACGGTTCGAGGCTACATCGCGGTGTGGGACACCGGCACGGCAACACGATCTGCCCGTATATACAAGGAGCCGGAGCCGACCTTTGTCGTTTTTGACCGTGCCAGTCAGTATTTGCTGACGATGCCGCAGGAATCCGGCCACCACATAGATATCTGGCTTCCTTCCACCGGCCAGCATGTCGGCAGTCTCAGAGCCTGGCAACGATTCGAAGGCACACCGTCTCTGTCAGCGGATGGGCGCCGTCTTGTCGTCACGGACACCCGCACGGATGGTCAACTCGCTGCGCGAATCTTTGACATACCGACCGCCTCGGCAATCACCAATGTGATCCTGCCGGCAACACCGTTGGCAACGGTCATAAACTCGGATGGGTCAAGACTCGTTGTTGCTGACAGGACCGGCGACGTCAGTTTCTGGATAACAGCACAGGGAGGTCGGCGTTCAACTCTGGCACATCCATTGCCGGTCGAGGCGATACGCATTAGTGCGTCGGATCAGTGGCTCGCTACGCTCGATCAAGCGGGCGTATTGAGGATCTGGGATATCGGCGCCGAGATTGCAACGGAACCCGTGTTTACTCATCCGGTTACGGTGGCATATCTCCCCGAGTTCAGTGCTGACGGTCGCGGTCTGTTATTGCAGCCAACAAGCGGTGCGTTTGAGATTCGAACGCTGCCTGACGGTCAGCGCGTCGGCCCGCGGCTCCGGCACAGTCAGGCGAATCGATTGCCGCGACTCGGAGTCAGACCCGAAGAAAATATCGCTTCGCAGGCGGGATTTCTGGATCTCGTATCGGGGCGCGCTATTACGCGCGGAGACACCGGCTCACTCCGAGTCTGGCAGCTCACCGGGGCCGATCTGGAGGATGTGGCTGCGGCTTCGGATAATGAAAACAACGGTGATCTGTCCAGAGTCCTTGCGGCGGACCTTTCGGCAGACGGCCGCCACATAGTGCTGAGTCGATCGAGCGGGAATATAGAAATCGTATCGCTTTCAGATTCGGATGGCGCGGTCGTTATCGCCGGGAGTTCAGGTTACACGACACCGGGTATCGGTCCGTTGATCCAGACGCTGGCCGTAAGTCCCGACAGCAAAATTCTGCTCGGCGGCGGTCGCGACGGCAGTGTTCGATTCTGGGATATGAATAGCGGGGTGGAGTTGGAATCAGTAATGCAATTCGGCGGCGGCGGAATTTCTGCCGCCGCATTCAGCACGGATGCAACGACTATCATGACCGCGGATGCTTTTGGTGCACATTTGTGGCAACGAGAAACTACTTCAGTAAGCCACAGTTTCGGGACTTCAGCACCCGTCTTGAGCGTAGCTGTTGCATCCGGCAATGGAATTGTGGGTGCCGGTACGCGGGATGGTGAGATCCATCTTTGGGACAGCGAATCAGGTGATACGCTGGTGACCTTCAGTCTGAATGAACCGGTTACAGCGCTGGCCTTTTCAGAAGACGGGCAGTTTCTGGCGGCAGGCAGCCGTGCCGGTGCTGTACAGGTCTGGAACCTATCAAGGCTGGAAAGTGAGCCTGAAGTCGCCCGGGTTGCCAGCAGGATTGTCGAGTTGTCTTTCTGTGATGGCAGCAAGGCAGTCATCGCACAAACTGATCATTGGTTGCACCGGGTATACCGCGAGCCCGATCGGTTGCGGCGTGACGTCAGTCGAATGCTCGAAGGCAGCGTTCCCGCCGGCGCATGGCGATTGCTGTCAGACAGCTGTGACCGGATACGCATAGCTACGATCGACAACCAGGAATTGGCGCTGATACGGACATTGGAACTGAATGCCAGCGATGCAATTCCGGTTCAGGGTGACCCGGCAACACTGTTAAGCACCTGGCGGCAGAAGCTTCAGCTGAGATTTGACGACGACGGTCAGTTGGTTCCATATCGACGCGTGCCATCGCCCGTCAACCAGGCAAACGCTGAGACAGGCGACAACCCGTAACATCGATCGAGGATCAGCATGTCAGTGCGTTACCCTTTGCAATGCCAGTGGCCCCGGTGTTTCCAGCAATGCCGTACCGGATGTGATCTGCCCCGGACTACCACGACGGTTGGCTGAGCCTGGCTGTCGACTACATAGATTTTCTGAGCATTGCCTGGCATCGGATTGTGGCTC
This sequence comes from uncultured Gammaproteobacteria bacterium, assembly GCA_964545335.1. GTDB lineage: Bacteria > Pseudomonadota > Gammaproteobacteria > Steroidobacterales > CAZJFQ01 > CAZJFQ01. The sequence continues at coordinate 15,210 of CAZJFQ010000023.1, forward strand.
GCGCACCCCACCAGACCTAAAGTAGTTGCTGCCACCAGGACGATGATTTGCCGTGCTTTCATAACGGTTCCCTCCATAGAAACGGCTCTGTTACCCGATGAAACGTGCTGCAAACCGCACGGTTGACACATTCTTACACGTATGTGGGGGTATTCTGTTAAAAACCCTTATGTGACGCGGTTCTTATTGTGACGTTATGCAACGGGTGTAGAATCGGCTCAAGCTTCGCAGTCTAGTTTGCGATAGGAATGTGTCCCCTGTGGGGGGGGTGACAAGGAGTTGTATTCTGTGAAATGGGCTCCCGTAATTCTGGCGGTGATCCTTCTTGCTGCGTGTGCAAAAGAAGAAGCACGCACCGTCGAGTACTTTATGAACAATGAGTACTCTCTTGAGAGTACGCTGGTACGTTGCAGTGCCGATCGGGACGCGGCACGTCGCGATGCGGAATGCATCAACGCGCGCATGGCCAACGACCGTATGGCCGCAACTGAGCAGGCAACCAAACGCGAGGCCGCAGAACGCGAGTTCGAACGCATGCGCAGTTCTATCCGGCAGCGTCAAAACAAGGAACAACAGGCGCGCCTGCGTGCAGAGCAGCAAGCGAACAATTCGCGAACTGCAAGTCCAACGCCGCGACGGCCACCGGCGGGTGTGACAACTCGTTCCCCGCCAATCACACTCGGAACTTCGCCGGGTAGCAGTGCGCCGTCGACGCGAACCACGCCGAATTCTACTCCTCAGCAGCAGAGTGGTTCTGCACTCGCGGAGTTGCAGAGACTGGAACAGGAGCGGCTCAGGACACAGGATGCTGTTGCACGGGAGACGCTGCGGCTTCAGGAGCAACGTCGTCTGGCTGAACTAGCGGCAGCCCAGGAGACACTTCGGCTCGAAGAGCAACGCAGACTTTCGCGGGAAGTTGCAGCGGCCGACACGCTGCGCATGGAAGAGCAACGTCGCCTCGCCGATCAAGCTGCAGCCAGTCGCGCGGTAGAGCAGAAGGCGCTGCGGCTGGAGAAAGAACGGGCCGAACAGTTAAGAGCTGAAATCGCGGCGCTGGAATCGGCCCGTGAGGCGGAACGGGAAGCTATCCGTCGTGCTGAAGCAGAAAGACACGTGCAGGAGCGACTCGCGCGCGAGGCTGAGGAACGTCGCATGGCTGAAGAACGTGCTCGTGAAGCGGGGCGCATTCAGGCCGAAATTCAGGCGCTGGAAGAGGAACGACGCAATCAGCAGGCAAAACAGGAAGAGGCCGATCGGGCGCAGCGCGAACTCGAAGCCCGCCTCAAGGCGCTTGATAATTCCGGCGACGGTTCCTGATCTCTCAGGCTACAACTAGGGTAAGACCGCGATCACCGGCAGGATGTCGTGATCGTGCAGAATATCGATGATCCGCAATCCCGGATAGACGCTGAGCCAGCCCAGCGCATCAACAAACGCCTTCCGATAGATCTTGGTGTGCACCGAAATCACAGGCGGACTTTCATAGAGTTTCAGGTTGGGCCAGATCCTCGGTACTGCACCCAGGTATTGCTGAAACTCGTCGCCAAAGATTGCGGCCAGTTTTGTCTCTTCCTGTCTGATTGCGATGCCATGACTGATGGAGACAAAGATGACCGTGACCACCAGAATCACGATACTCGAAGTGGCCACACCGATGCCGACTACTCCGATCAGGGTAAATCCATACAGGGGGTTGCGTGAAATAGAGAATGGCCCGGTGCGGATCAATTCAGTGTCTTTGTAAGACGCGAGGTAAGAGGACGTCCATACACGCCCAATTGCCGCGACGGAAATCAGCATCAGTCCGATGAGTTCGAGGATCGAGCCGGTCAATACCTGACCGTAGCGGGGTTCCGTTATCAGCAGAGTGCCAACGACCACCGCGCCAAACAGACGTGCGGCCAGAATCCTGGCTTGCGTCTTGTTTGCCGGCACTCCGGCGGCTAATCCTCGGTCGCTTCGGAAACGCGTGCCGGCTCTGTCACCGGATAGGTCTTGAAACCGTCGTCTGACGGTGCTTCATTCTGATCACTGTGAACCGCGACCGATGCTGTTGTCGGAGCAAAGCCAGACAAGGTATCGATAAAGGTGAGTGCCGGTGCCGGCACATCAACGTCGATGCCAGCGAAAATCTGATCAGGTGTCAGGTATTCACCGTAAAATTTCGTATTCCACTTGTTATGGATGGCAAGAACTGCACCCTCAAGTGAAACGCCGGCAAACAAACCCCTGCTTCGCGAGTATGAATAGACCTCGGCCTTAAACCGAAGGTCTGTTGCGGCACTACCCTGGCGCCCGACTGGTCCGGCAGCGATCGATGCATCGGCGCCGAGCGTGAGCTTGCCACCGGTAATATTGTCAATGCTGCGCCGCCCCCTAAAAACCAGGATTACGTCGGTCGACTGTATGCCCGCCTGCAGGCCGAAACTCCCGCCGGTCAATGTTACGAATGTTGGGTTCGTCCAGTTGCCGTTCGCATCCCGCACAGTCAGCAGGCCGCGACCCCATCGTCCGCCCACAGTCAGGCTGGCTTTTACGACGTTCGGTATCACGGCAATTCCATAGGCATTTGCCAGCAGTCGCGCAGGAATCCTCGTCTCGGGTATCTTCGAAAACGCAACCAGAACTTCAGTTGCGTTGTCTACCTTGTTTTCCTGTTTACTGATCGCGAATGCGCTTGCGGAAATCAGCGCCATGCATGCCGCAGCAAGCACGGACATGACGTTAGCTTTCATTGAGAACCTCCTGCTCGGAGCTGAATCGGCGTCCAGTTCCGGTTGATCGCCCTTCTAACGATCGGATTATAAACCGGCCAATCGAAAACGTCGCCTGTTATTTGACATTCGTAACCGGAAGTAGCGGTGGTAACGGTACATGCAGGCACGCACACACGGCACGTAACAGTTCCGCTTCGCTCATTGTCACGGTGCCGTCATGGGTAATCGTGTCAATCAAAGCAGCCACGATGCGCCTCTTGTTCTTGAAACTAGCGCCATCAAGTCGGGTCAACGCCAGGTCCAGCGCCTGTGTCCATGCAACGGGCGGATCGAATGATGGCATTCGATCTGCTTTTCTTCCCGCGATACTCTTCATTCCCCTTTGGTAGGCTGCTTCGGCGTCTCGCCGGCTGCTGTGTCCGTGGTGTGCGATCAGTGAAAACAACACTGAGACGGACTGGATCAGAACCGTCCGGCGAGGTTGTCTTGATGTTGCGGATCTCCGGTGTGCATCGGTCAGATACGTCCTCATCATCCGTGAAAGAGCGTACTCCAGTGTATTGATTCGCCCGTCCGCCTCGATGATTCTGCGAATCAGATCGCCGAGATGTTCGAGCTCCGCTATTGGCCTCGTTCGCAGACCGGGCAAAACCAGGTCGAGCACCGGCATGCGATATTCGGGTCCCAGCGTCCGCAGAATTTCGTAGAGGCCTGTTATCTGATCCGCGAGGCGCGGCTCAAGACGCTGAGCAATGATGCCCTGCTGATGTTGTCGCACGTTTTGGTTGTGATCCAGCAGCAAAGCCAGTGACAGGGCAACTGAACCTTCGCGGGATCGTGCTGCATCAACAAGCGCGGCAGGCATCGCGGCCCGGATTGCCGACGCCCGGGCAAGATGTGCGTCCGTGGGCCGCCCGGCGAACGCGGCGATCTGGCCCGCATCCAAAGTCATGACGTCCGGGTCGCTACGATACGGCCGCTGGCCCGATTCCGGCGCCGGCGCCAGGCCTGACACCAGCTCGGGTTGAGGCACGGCCGGCTCCCCGGCAATGGCTGCAAACGCAGCCGGATCGAATTGCGGATCAATGGCCCTGATGCGGTCAATCAGCGGTGGATGCGTTGCCAGCAGGGACGATAACCGCAGGCCCGTTGCAAAAAGCATGTGGCTGACTTCCTCGGCCTGACCCTGGCTCAATTCGGAACCGGCACTGAAGCCACCGATTTTCTTCAGCGCACCGGCGATACCGTCCGTTTGTCGCGTGAACTGGACGGCGGAAGCATCGGCGAGATACTCCCGCTGCCGCGACACGGCGGCCTTGATCAGCCGCCCGAAAAACAGACCGATGTACCCGATGATGAAAAGGGCCGCGCCGGCAAGCACAACAACAGCAGTTCCGCCTCCTTTTCGGCCGGAACCTCTGAACCGAAGACCCCGCAGAACCGTACGACCTATCAATCCAATCGCAAGAATTCCAAACAGAATCCCGATCAATCGGATATTGATTCGCATATCGCCGTTCAGAATATGACTGAACTCATGAGCTATCACGCCCTGAAGTTCATCCCGGGAAAGACGGTTCAGGCAGCCGCGCGTGACGGCAACGACGGCGTCGCCGGCTTCGTAACCTGCCGCAAAGGCATTGATTCCGGACTCCTCTTCCAGCACATAGACATCCGGTACCGGTACGCCGGAGGCGATAGCCATCTCCTCGACGATATTACGAAGCTGCCGAAAGACCGGGTCCCGGGTATCCGGGCTTACGAGCGTTGCGCCGACATCACGCGCTACTTTGCCACCGCCGCCGGCCCGGATCCCGACAGTTCGGTAAAGACTTGCGAACCCGACAAACGCAACCGTTCCCAGCGAAGTGAGAATTGTAATTTCGGTATTGTCAGCGAACCAGGCCGGGTCGGGCAGGCGGAATACGAAGTATTCGCCCGAGAATCCGGCACTGATCGTGGCGACAACAAGATCGACAGCAAGGACGATACCCAGAACGGCGATGATGAAGATGAGCAGCAGATAGCGCGACTTTCTGCGTGCCCGGTCCTGGTTTTCGAAAAAATTCATCTTGCGGCTATCGCCGCGTTACCGGAAACAGAGCCGGCGTGACTGAGATTCAAAACGAAACCTGCGGCGCCTCCCGCTTTTCCTCGGCCTCAATTTCCATGAATTGCGCCAGCTGAAAACCAAAGATGCCCGCAATAATTGAATTCGGGAAGTTCTCAGACGCGGTATTGTAGACCATCACTGAGTCGTTGAAAGCTTGCCGCGCGAACGCGACTTTGTTCTCGGTCGTGCCCAATTCTTCCTGGAGCTGCAGCATATTTTGATTGGCCTTAAGATCCGGATACGCCTCGACCAGTGCAAACAACCGGCCCAACGTGCCCCCGAGTGCCGCCTCGGCGCCGGCAAGTTCTTCTATGGCTTTCGCGTTTGACGGGTCGGCAGCAGCTGCCTTGAGTCCGGATGCCGCACGATTTCGGGCCCCGATCACGGCATCGAGCGTCGCCCGCTCATGCTTCATATAGCCCTTGACTGCCTCGACCAGATTGGGAATCAGGTCATAACGCCGTGTCAGCTGCACATCGATCTGCGAGAACCCGTTGCGCACCCGGTTTCTGAGCTGTACGAGCTTGTTGTAAATGCCGATAGAGACGACAACTACAATAATGACCAGGCCCAGAACAATCCAGATCGCCATGATCAAAAGCCTCTTATTCGTATGGTATGCCTCGGGAAAGAATACGCTCTATCGCTTTCCAGAGCCAGCCACACCGGCTCCAGGGGTTGCCCTGCGGGCACACTTTGTAGTCAACTTAGCGCGTGCCGGTATTCGGTACGAAACGATTCACCTCTCCCGGTAACGCTGGAATCGCTTATGCAACGCGTGCTCCCGAATCAGTTTGTGCAACGAAAATTCACGCCTTTATTGGCATTGCTGGTTGTCGTCGGTCTCGGCTATTCGCAAATTGCCAGTGCCGAATGGTTACGAAGAAACGAAGCCATTATGGGCACCGCGATCTATGTGGAAATCTGGCATACCGACCAGGATGCCGGCGCGGCTGCAATTGACGCCGTCATCGAAGAATTGCACCGGATCGATCGGCTGATGAGTACGTTCAAACCGGACAGTGAGATATCACTCGTTAATGATGAAGCGTCGAAGCACCCGGTGCCGATAAGCGAGGAGTTACAGTCACTGATCCTCAAGGCGCTTGAACTGTCTGAACTAACCGGCGGTGCATTTGATATTACCTACGCAAGCGTCGGCCATCACTACAACTTCCGTGAGCGGCAACGTCCTGATGACGACACCATCGAGCAATCGCTTCAGGCTGTCGATTTTCGAAATGTGGTTATCGACAAGGACGCCGGAACCATAAGTTTCAGTCGGGACGGTGTTCGCATCGATCTCGGCGGCATCGCCAAAGGTTATGCGGTCGAACGCGGAATCATTCTTCTACGTGAACGCGGTGTTCAACACGCTCTTATCAGTGCGGGCGGCGACAGCCAGATGCTCGGTGACCGGATGGGCCGACCGTGGCTGGTGGGTATTCGTGACCCGCGAGGCGGGCGAACTGACGTGATCACTCACTTGCCGGTGGCCGACGAAGCGGTGTCTACGTCGGGCGACTACGAGCGCTTCTTTGATGAGGACGGTGTCCGCTATCACCACATTATCGTACCGACCACCGGCCGGCCGGCGAGCGAGGTGCAGAGCGTCACAATTATCGGTCCCAATGCAACGATCACTGACGGTCTGTCGACCAGCGTCTTTGTCCTTGGCGTCGCCCCGGGGCTTGAACTCATTAACGGCATGGAAGCCTTTGAGACGGTCATAATCGACGGGTCCGGGGAAATGCACTTCTCATCCGGCATGCTGGCCGCCGAGGTGCCGGGCGGGGACTGACAGCGGTCACCCCTGTCGGTGTTAGGCGACATCTCTATGCTATGGAAATCAGCGGCTTACGGCTGTCCGCCGTGCTGATGTCGGTCGTCGCCGACAGCTGGTTTTCCCGCCGCGAATCATCGCCTCTGGCGATGGTTATGCCCCCCCTAACTATCTGATTCACAGAGATTTTATTTTTTAGTTCGGGTTGCGCCCGGCATTGGCATGCAGTTTGCATTTAATCAATGGTGGTGAGGGCCCGGCCAGTGCCCCGCGCGAAGACTGCTAAGACGGCCACGAAACCTGATTCCGGCACAGTGGTTCACCGGGACAAAATTGAGACGTCAGTCACAGCCGGTAGCGCGGATAGCGGCAACAATGGCGTAAGCATTGACATAATGTTGCGCCGTGTGTGGCGGCAGCTGACATGGGCAAACTCACCGAAAGGTGGGGGCGCAAAGCCACCGGTCTACGGGGTAAACCTACGACAGCGGGGCTGTCGAAGAACGGCAGAACTCGCCGGCAAAGTCGGAATCGATTTTGCTCGTAGCGAAACGCTTTCGCAGGTACAACTCCTCGGATTCCGGTTGTTACAAAGCGTCCGCTGTGTGCGCAGAGGGTCAGCAATATGTGGACCGGGAATACGGTAAGGCGATCTTCAGGTGTTACGTTCTGTGAGAAACAAGCCAGGGATGGCACTGCGTTCGACGGTGCTCGGATACGTTTGTGCATACACACTGCTGTTCGGAGCACTGCTGGTCGGGGTGCCACTCGCGCGTTCTGCGTCCGGCGTTTCGCTGGAGGGTCAGGATGCGCCGGATTTTGTTCTCAAAAGTTTTTCCGGCCGCAATCTCAGGCTCAGCGAGTACCGTGGCGAAGTAGTGATGATCAATTTCTGGACCACGTGGTGCGGTACATGTCGCCAGGAACTGGCAATGCTGGACGCCGTGTTCAGAAGGTACCGGAAGGTCGGGTTCGCGCTCTTGTCCGTGAATCTCGATAACGACCGGGAGGACGCCGAGCTGATGGTCGAGAATCTCGATCTGTCATTTCCGATTCTCTTCGACCGGCGCAAAGAGGTCAGTCGCAGTTACGAAATCAGCAGGATGCCCTCCACAGTGTTGATCGATCGCGAAGGTGTTGTGCGTTTTTTGCACCACGGATACGGGAAGGCGACCGAAGACAGATATCTCGAACAGTTACGGAGTTTGTTGCGGGAATAATGGCCAAACAGGTCAGATATCTAACTGGAAATCAGTCAATGAGAAGTTGTGAAATGAATTTCAAAAGCCGGGTTTTCTCCTTCCTAAGGATTCCGGTCGGCACCCGAATCGTCGCGGCGATTCTGACGTCGGTCATGTGCTCCGGGACCGTGTCAGCGCAGGATTTCGGTTCTATCGAAGGCAGTTCGGAAGACTTTCGCAGTCTCGATAGTCAGGTGCAGGATCTCAAGCAAGAGGTCATGGACCTGAACCGGGATCTGTTTATTCTCGAGGAAGAGTTGCTCTTTCCCGCGAACACACAGGTGGCGGTATTTGTATCAGTGGATGTTGGATTCTTCTTCGCTCTCGACTCCGTGCAGATCAAGATCGACAACAAGGAAGTGTCTAATTACCTGTATACCGAGCGTGAATCAGGGGCACTTCTGCGAGGTGGAGTACATCGTCTGTATCTCGGTAATCTCAAGGTCGGTGAACACGAGCTTGTAGCTTTTTTCACCGGCAAGGGAACGCACAACCGGGATTTCCGCCGTGGGGCCAGCCTGATTTTCGACAAGGGCGTTGGCGCCAAGTACATGGAGCTGAAGATTGTCGATACAGAGCGAAAACTGCAACCCGAATTTGACATCAAGGAATGGGAGTAAACTCGCGCATGAAGCGCTGCAATCCCGCAATGTTTGCATTGCTCGCGGTCCTGCAGCTGCTAAGCCTGCAGGTCAGGGCCGCCGACGAACCGGAGCGGGTCATCCGTGACCTGCATTACGGCGAGGTTCTTTTTTACTTCTACCAGGAAGACTATTTTTCAGCCATCATCCGCCTGCTGGCCGCCAAGGAACTCGACCAGCTGCCGCATCACGATGAAGAAGCCGAGCTTCTGCTCGGCGGTCTCTATTTGTCCTACGGTCAGCACGTCCAGGCGGAGGCAATTTTCAAAGAACTGCTGGCCGGCAATGTCTCTGATTCGATAAGCGACCGAACCTGGTTTTATCTTGCGAAGATCTGGTACCAGCGCGGTTACACGGACAAGGCGCAGGGTGCATTGAGCCAGGTCGAAAATGAGCTGCCCGCCGCTCTCGAACCTGAGCGCAAGCTCCTGAACGCGCAGGTCCTGATGGCACAAGAGCGGTTTCCGGAGGCAATAGACTGGCTCACGCAATGGGAAGCGCCCAGCAAGTGGCGGGCATACGCACAGTTCAATCTCGGCGTCGCATTGATTCGACACGGCGAGATCGATGAAGGCACGAGGATACTTAACGCGCTCGGTACCGAGGACATCAAACGCCGCAGCGAGGAATTCAAGTCACTGCGGGACAAGGCCAATCTCGCGATCGGCTACGCGTATCTGCAGTCGGATCAGTCCGATCTGGCGATGGAACCATTGCAGCGCGTCCGACTCAAGGGGCCGTTTTCGAACAAAGCCCTGCTCGGTGTGGGGTGGGCCGACTCCTCGGCGGGGCATTTTCATGCAGCACTGAGTCCGTGGCTGGAACTCAATACACGGAGCGTGCTGGATCCGGCAGTTCAGGAGTCGCTGCTTGCGGTTCCCTATGCATTCGCCAAGCTCGAAGCCGACGGACAAGCCGCAAATCATTATCAGACTGCTGTTGAAGTTTTCAAAACCGAGATGGTCCGGCTGGATCAGTCCATCATCAGCGTCGCGGACGGGGCCTTTATTCGCACGTTGCTGGCCAATGACGTCAACGACGCCAGGGGATGGTTCTGGCGCCTCGATCAGTTGCCGGATACACCGGCGAGCCGGTATCTCTATCATCTGCTCGCGACACACGAGTTCCAGGAAGCCCTCAAGAACTACCGTGACCTCGTTTACCTGCGCGAGAACATCGATCGCTGGGAGGCAAGTGTCCAGGCATTTTACAATATTGTGGAAACCGCCAACTACGCGTATGTGAGACGCCTGCCGTTCATCTGGGAACATTTTGACAACATTGACCTGTACGGCATGATCGCCGACAGGGACGTCCTTTCCTCACGCTTCCGGTCCGTCAATGCAAGTGACGATCTCCTGGGTCTTGCAACGTCCGAGGAAAAGCAGATGCAGTCCGAGCTGGACGCTGTGGGCGAACGCCTTGGCCGCCTGCCTTATACCCAAGAGTTTGCCGATTTCCGCGACAAGCATCGTCTGTTGCAGGGTGTTCTCAAATGGAAAATGCAGGAGGACTACCGGGCGCGACTCTGGAGAACGCGACGCGAACTCAAGTATCTCGATGCGGAGCTGGCGCTTGCCCAGCAACGCAACAAACGCGTCCTCAAAGCACGACTCAACATGACTGAAAGACTTGACGAGATGGCGAACCGGATCGAGGGCCTGGAACCGAAACTGGCGGTGTTGTCCGACAACGTTGAACTGGTTGCGGCAGATCAGGAAAACCTGTTGCGAGGACTTGCAGTATATGAACTGGAGAACCAGAAACAGCGCCTCGCGGCATACATGGTACAGGCGCGGTTCGCCCTGGCCACGATATACGACAAGGCGTCGAGCGAGGACCAGGCGCCGTGAAGCTGTTGATCATCAATGCTCTGCTGTTCGCCTGGTGGTGGCCGTTTTCCGACAAGGACGACAGACCCTGGGAAGAGCCGGATGCGACGATCGACACGCTGCAGGCACGCGAAGTTGTAATCGACAAAACGGTGCCGATCGAACAGGGCGCGGAACAGGCCATGGATGGTTACCGGGCGTTCCTCGAGCTGGCCATCGACGATCCTGTGCTGAGAGCTGAAGCCATGCGCCGGCTGGCCGATCTGCAGCTGGAGTCTGGTGAGATGCGGGCAACGGAAGGGCAACCGGGCCTCTTTGCTGTCGAATATGAAGAAGCTGTGGTCCTGTATGAGCAGTTATTGATGGCGTACCCGGAATACGCCAAGAACGACAGCGTCATGTATCAGCTCGCCCGGGCATATGAAAACAACGGGCAGGCCGATCAAGCGCTGGACGTTCTCGATCGTATGGTGGGCAACTTCGATGCATCCAAACATTTCGACGAAGCACATTTCCGCCGCGGCGAAATCCTGTTCCTAAACAAATCATACGAACAAGCGGCCGCCTCGTATGCCGCCGTACTCACAACCGGCCCCGAATCGCAGTTTTACGAACAATCGCTGTACAAACACGGCTGGGCGCTGTTCAAACAGCTCCGGCACGAAGATTCGATCGACTCGTTCATGATGCTTCTGGACCGCAAGTTGATTGTTGAAGACGGCAGCGATGAGATTGTGGATCCGGATGAAATGCCACGGGCCGAACGGGAATTGGTTGACGACACGTTCCGCGTCGTCAGCATCAGTTTCTCCTACATGGAAGGTTCTGAATCGATCGAATCATATCTATCGTCGCGGGGGCAGCCTCCGTACGGATACCTGCTGTACGCACAGCTCGGCGAGTTGTTCCTTGCCAAAGAGCGATACCAGGATGCTGCCGATACGTTCAAGGGTTTTGTTGCGCGGGAGCCCGATCATATCCAGGCGCCGATGATGCAAGTGCGTGTCATCGATTCTTACCAACTGGCGGGTTTCCCGTCTCTCGTGCTCGGGCAGAAGCAGGTACTGCTCGATAACTATGGGCCGAAATCCGCGTACTGGAGCACCTACAACCCGGAGGATGTTCCGGAGCTGATGCCCCAGATCAAAACCAACCTGATGGATCTCGCACAACATCATCACGCGATGGCCCAGACGGAAAAGACTGCAGAGCACCTTGATCGTGCCTCGCGGTACTACCGGGACTACATCGACGCATTTCCCGACGATCCCGATACGGCCCAGAACAACTTCCTGCTGGCAGAGATCCTGTTCGACAGTGGACGTTTTGACGAGGCGACGAATGAGTACGAACGTACGGCCTACAGTTACCCGTTCCACGAAAGGGCGGCGGAAGCCGGCTACGCTGCATTGCTGGCCTACGGGAAGCAGGAGGCTGTGTTGACCGGTGCGGGTGGTCCGGATCTGGATCTCTGGCATCGCCGATCGATCGAGAGTTCCCGTCGTTTCGCCGTGACTTATCCGCAGCACGAATACGCTCCGGCAGTGATGACAAAGGCGGCCGAAGACCTGTTTGAATTGAAGCAATACGACGCGGCGATCCTGGTCGCCGGCCAGGTGATCTCAATCGAGCCCGCGGTCGATCAAACTATGCGCAAGACGGCGTGGACCGTCCTCGCGCACTCCCTGTTTGACATGAACGATTATGTGCAGGCCGAAAGCGCTTACCTCACGCTGCGCACACTGACGCCTCCGGCTGATCCGAGCCAGAATGAGATTTCAGAACGCATCGCCGCTGCCGTTTACAAGCAGGGTGAGCAGGCCCGTAGTGCCGGCGATCTCAATGCCGCTGTCAATCATTTCAACCGGGTCGGTCAGGTGGCTCCGGCCTCGCAGTACAGAGCAACAGCCGACTACGATGTTGCGGCGGCTCTTATTGAGCTTGGTGACTGGAACAACGCGGCATCGGCACTCGAGCATTTTCGCCGCACTCATCCGACCAACGAGCTCAACCAGGACGTGACCCGCAGTCTCGCGGCCGCCTACCTGAAAACGGGTAATTCTGTCGGTGCCGCAGGCGAATTCGAGCGCATCGCCATGGACAGTTCTGCTGATCCCGAAACGCAGCGCGAAGCCATGTGGAAAGCGGCCGACCTGTACGACAAGTCGGGCCAGACAGCGCAGGCGACGATCGCGTACGAACGGTTTATCGGACAATTCCCGTATCCGCTCGACGAGGCCATGGACGCAAGGCAGCGATTGGCGGAGCTGGCACAGGATACGGGGAATCAGATCCTCTACTACCGGCGCCTCGATGAAATCATTGGTGCCGATCAACTTGCCGGCGGCAACCGGACTGCCCGTAGCCGGACGCTGGCTGCGCAGGCGACGCTCGAGATTGCGCAGCCGAAACTCAGTACGTTCCGGAACCTGCGACTTGTCGCACCACTACAGGACAGCCTGAAGTTGAAGAAAGTCGCGATGGAAAGTGCGCTGGATGCTTATGGCAAAGCGGCGAGCTACGAGATAGCTGAGGTCACGACAGCATCGACCTTCTACATCGCCGAAATCTACAACGGGATGAGCCGGGGTCTTTTCGAATCAGAACGACCGGCGGAACTGACGACCGAAGAACTTGAACAATACGAGATACTGCTCGAAGAGCAGGCCTTCCCGTTTGAAGAAAAAGCGATCGAGATTCACGAAGCCAACGCTCGCAGAGCCGGCGAAGGTGTATTTGATGAATGGGTGGAAAAAAGTTTTGCAGAGCTGGCTGTACTCATGCCCATACGCTATGCAAAAACCGAAAAAGGAACTGATTATGCAACGGCTATTCAGTAGTGCGTTGGTACTGTGCCTGAGCCTGGCGCTGGCTGCGGGTTGCTCAACGGCTCCAAGCGGTGATGCCGGGAGTGCGTCGAAGCAATCGCAAAAACGTGCGGCAAAGGCGTCCCGGTCATCGGCGCCACGCAAGGCCCAGGAGCAATACGACAAGACACTGGTACTGATGCAGGTGGAGGATTTTGCGGGCGCGGAACGCGCTTTCAGCCTGTTCGTCGAAAAGTACCCGGGTTATGCGGGCCCCTGGATCAACCTGGGGATCATCTACACCCGCACCGACCGGCTCGAACTCGCTGAATCGGCGTTTTCCAACGCAATCGAAAGCAACCCGTCGAATCCCGTGGCCTGGAACGAGCTTGGAATCATATATCGGCGTACCGGCCGCTTCACGGAGGCCGAGCAGGCCTACATGCAGGCAATCGATTTGTCGGCCGATTTCGCGGCTCCCGAGCTGAATCTCGGGGTTCTCTATGATCTCTACCTTCAGCAACCGGACAAGGCGCTGGTCCACTATGAGCGCTATCAGGCGCTGGAAAACGACGACGACCAGCTGGTAGCGAAGTGGATCGCAGAGCTGAAAATGAGAATTGGGTCAGAGCAGAGAACCGCACGGATGACACAATGACGAGGCAGATTTTACTGGGAGGCTGGATGGCGATGGTTCTGGGAGGACCCGTCTGGGCGCAGGACTCGATTGAGCAGGAGATCGCCGGGTTGGAGCCCGCGGTATCCGATCTCGAGCCTGAGACCACATCGGAACAATCCGGTACGGATTCCGATGATACAGCCGTGCCGGTCGAGGAGCCGGCGACCTATGCGGCGATGGACCATCTGATGCTCGAGCAGACATCGATTATTGGTAATCGGGAATTGCCCAGGGTGTTGTACATCGTGCCGTGGAAGAAGGCGGATATCGGGACACTCATGGGACGACCGGTAAACAGCCTTCTTGATGAAGTTTTAATGCCGGTTGACAGGGACGTTTTCCGGCGCCACCTCGATTTTTACGAGGAACTCTATGTTTACAAGGATGACACGGAGAAGACTGACTAAATATTGATCCTGTCAGCAGAGGAGTAACCAGGATGGAAATCTACAGCTCGATCGTAAACTTTTTCCAAGACGGCGGGGTATTCATGTACCCGATCGTCGTCGTATTAGCCCTCGGGCTTGCGATCGCTATTGAACGGTATGTCTACCTGAGCATCTCCGGTGCCACTAACCGGCGTCTCTGGAAGAAGCTCATGCCGATGGTCAGTCAGGGCAACTTCAAGGCCGCCCTGCAGGCTACGGCCCGGTCAAAATCGGCGATTGGCAAGATCCTGAGCTATGGCCTGAGCCGTATCAGCTCGTCACGGCGCCGGGATGACATCGAAAAGGCAATGGAAGAGAGCCTGATGGAAGAAGTACCGAGGCTCGAGAAGCGCACACATTACCTGGCCACGTTTGCCAATATCGCGACGCTGCTGGGTCTGCTCGGCACCATCATCGGCCTGATCAACGCATTCACGGCTGTGGCCAGTGCCAACCCGGCGGAAAAGGCGGACCTGTTATCCGCCAGTATCTCGGTGGCGATGAATACCACGGCGTTTGGTCTGATGGTCGCGATCCCGTTATTGCTGGTCCACACCCTCCTGCAGACCAAGACCACGCAGCTGGTCGATAGCCTCGAAATGGCATCGGTGAAATTTCTGAATACGATCACCGAGCAGGCGAAGAGTGTGACTGCCGGAGGTAAAACGGCATGAACCAAACCTTCCGTCGTCGTAAACGGACGGATACGGCCGAACTCAATATCACGGCCTTTATGAACCTGATGGTGATACTCGTGCCGTTTCTGCTGATCACAGCGGTGTTTTCCCGGCTCGCGATCCTTGAGCTGAACCTGCCGTCTTCCGAGACTATCTCGGAGGAGGTGCACGAGTTCCAACTGGAGATCACCGTCAGGGATAGATACATCGATGTCAGTGATCGGCGGACCGGGCTCCTGAAGCGAATCAGAAACGGCGCCGACGGCTACAACTTCGATGGTCTCACGGTCTATCTGCGGGCGATCAAGAAGAAATTCCCGTCCAAGCTGGATGCAACGCTGTTGCTGGAGCCGGAAATTTCGTACGACATTCTCGTCCAGGTGATGGACGCGGTGAGGCTGTTCGAAGCCGACAAGGAAGGCGAAATCATCTACGCGGAACTGTTTCCGGAGATATCTATCGGGGACGCGCCGGTTTCGTGATCATAGGAGCAGGCAGGAGTACATCGCTATGATTTCAAAGTCGAATCGAGCTGAGCGCATGGAGCGCCACTACCGGCGCAACCGTAGCACTGTGATGCTTAATCTCGTGTCGCTCATGGACATATTTACCATCCTGGTTTTCTTTTTGCTGGTTAACTCGACCGACGTTGAAATCCTGCCGAGTGCCAAAGACATTCAGATACCCGAATCCGTCGCGAAAGAGAAACCGCGCGAGACGGTTGTTGTCATGATCACGGACGAGAACCTGCTGGTTCAGGGCAAGATTGTTGCCTCCGTTGACGAAATCATGAGGAGCCGCAGAACTGTTATCCCCCGGCTCAGGGAAGCGCTGCGGCGGCAGACTGATCGGATACTGCAAAAGCAGCTGGCTGAGGACATTGCCGGTCGTGAGGTCACCATTGTGGGTGACAAGGAAATACCGTATGCGCTGCTGAAGAAAGTAATGGCGACCTGTACGGATGCCGACTACGGCAAGATTTCGCTGGCGGTCATGCAGAAAACGGTAGAGCCCGCGGTCTGACGGGGAACAGGGACGGATATGTACTACTACCGCACATTTGATTTGCCCTGGAGCGTGTCGACCGAGGTCGAGCAGCGGTTCAGGAAAATTCTGCTCAATACACTGGCGCTGTTTCTGGTGCTTTCACTGGTAATACCGTGGTTGCCGACACCGGACCGCGATATCGATGCACTCGATGAAATACCGGAGCGGTTTGCCAAGCTGATTCTGGAACGCCCGGCGCCGCCGCCACCGCCGCCACCACAGCAAATCGAACCGGAGCCGGAGCCGGAACCGGAACCCGAGCAGGTGGTTGAGGTGGAACCGGAACCGGAACCGATTATTCCGGAACCGCAACCCGAACCCGAACCGATCGATACAACAGAACAGGCGCGCGAAAATGCGGCGATGGCCGGGCTGCTGCCATTCGTTGAAGACCTGGCCGATCTTCGTGACAGCGACGCACTCGACAGTGTCATGGACAACGATGTGCTGTCCAATGCTGTCGTTGCATCCGCTCGTTCGGAGCGATCGCTGATTACGTCCAGCGCGGGCCGAGCCAGTGGCGGCATCAATACGGCGTCGCTGAGTCGCGGTACCGGTGGCGGTTCACTCAGCGGTCGATCGACGACCCGGGTATCTGCGCCTACCGCGACCACTGATCAGGGCGGCGGGGCACGACGCAGTGGCCGAAGCAACAAGGCGTCCCGCAGTCGCGAGGAAATCGAACTGATTTTTGACAAGAACAAAGGCGCGATTTACGCCCTCTATAACCGGGCTTTGCGTCGCAATCCATTGCTCCAGGGCAAGGTTGTGCTCAAGCTTACGATCGCGCCGTCGGGACAGGTAACCGCGTGTGAAATTCTTTCCAGCGAGCTGGAAGATCCTGAACTCGAACGGAAACTGGTGCAGCGGGTAAAACTCTTCCGCTTCAACGCTAAAGACGTGGAAGTGGTGACGACGACCAAACCGATCGATTTCTTCCCGGCATGAAGATTTTCCAACCAACCCGGAGTCCGCGTTCGTATCTTTTTCTGGCTGCGATCCTGACAGTTTCTTTAGCCGCGGCTGATGAGACGGTTACCGAAACCGGCTTCTATAAGCTGGTTGCCGTAGAGGCCGATCAGAACAACGCCCGGGCGATCCTGGAGTTCGAGAATGGCCAACGCAGTCTGGTTCACCGTGGCGATCCGATTGGCGAATGTCTGATCACGGAGATCGCTGACAACGGACTTGCGATGGCATGCCCTGGCGCCGATCTGAATCTGCCGCTCAACACGGCCAGGATAAGATCAACGTCGCAGCCTGGCCACTGGTCACCGGATCCCGCGAGCTACCAGTATTCGATTTCGGGAAAGGTCCTGAAGCGACTCCTAACAAACAAGGAACAGCTGGCCTCGAACTTCTGTATCGTACCGCAGGCTCGGGACGGGCGGATTTACGGTTATCGCATCGACGCGGTGGAAAACAGCAACTGGTCATCCATCTCCGGACTGGCCATTGACGATATCATCGTCAGCGTGAACGGTGCACCTGCCAATGAACCCGC
>CAZJFQ010000024.1:0-1552 GCA_964545335.1 uncultured Gammaproteobacteria bacterium
GTGAATCTTTGATGTCCGTACGTACGCGATTTGCCCCCAGTCCCACCGGCTATCTTCATATCGGCGGCGTCCGGACTGCACTTTATTGCTGGCTTTATGCCCGGCAACACAATGGTCAGTTCATTCTCCGGATTGAGGACACCGACCGGGAACGCTCCACGGAAGCCGCCGTGGGAGTCATCCTGGAGGCGATGGACTGGCTAGGGCTCGACGCCGACGAAGGGCCGTTCTATCAGACGCAACGCATGGACCGCTACAAGAAGGTGCTGCGGAAATTCCTCAATGACGGTCATGCCTATCATTGTTATTGCACAAAGGAAGAGCTTGCGGAGCGCAGAGAAGAGCAACTGAAACGTAAACAAAAACCCCGTTACGATGGCCGCTGTCGCGATCGTACGGAGCCACGGGACGGGATCGATCCCGTCATTCGATTCAAAAATCCGCTGGACGGAAATGTCGTCGTTAACGATCAAATCAAGGGCCGGGTGGTATTCGAGAATGCTGAACTCGATGATCTGATCATGGCTCGGTCCGACGGTACGCCAACGTACAACTTCACCGTTGTCGTTGACGACATGGATATGAATATCACGCATGTGATTCGCGGCGATGATCACCTGAACAACACGCCGCGGCAGATCAATATGCTCACGGCCCTCGGCGGTGACCTTCCGGTATATGCCCACGTGCCGATGATTCTCGGATCTGACGGTGCCCGACTGTCGAAACGACATGGGGCAGTCAACGTCTTGCAGTACCGCGACGATGGTTACCTCGCACCGGCCATATTGAACTATCTCGTGCGCCTGGGGTGGTCGCATGGTGACCAGGAAATATTCTCGATTACGGAAATGACGGAGCTGTTTGATATTGCGGACGTCAACAAATCGTCGTCAGCATTCAATCCGGAAAAGCTGCTGTGGCTTAACCAGCAATATATTATCAAGTCGCAGAGGGCTGATCTCGTGCCGGACTTTAGAGATCAACTAATCAGACTCGGCCTTGACCCGGATGCGGGACCAGATCTCTTGGCAGTCGTATCGGCACAGCAAGAACGATCCAAAACGTTGCAGGAAATGGCGGAAGGCAGCCGTTTCTTTTTTACCGACGTATCCAGCTATGATGAAAAAGCGGTCAGAAAAAACTTCAAGCCGGAATCCGAGGAACCAATGCGACGGGTACGGGAAGGTCTCGGTGCACTAAAGAACTGGAATTCCGATTCGATACACGATGTGATCATGCGGATTGCTGAGAGTCTCGACGTGAAGATGGGCAAAGTTGCACAACCTGTCCGGGTTGCAGTATCGGGAGGTCCGGTGTCGCCGCCAATCGATGTCACACTCGAATTGCTGGGTCAGCGACGGACGCTAGAGCGTCTCGACAGGGCCGTGAGGTTCATCACGACTCAATCTGCGTAACGGGGGCTTTTCTTGACAGTAAATTGGCCGTATCGTAGAGTGCGCGCCGTCAAAAGTGGGGCTATAGCTCAGCTGGGAGAGCGCTTGCATGGCATGCAAGAGGTCGTCGGTTCGATCCCGTCTAGCTCCACCAA
>CAZJFQ010000024.1:1652-30273 GCA_964545335.1 uncultured Gammaproteobacteria bacterium
AGGACTCCAGCCTTTCACGCTGGCAACAGGGGTTCGAATCCCCTTGGGGACGCCACTTTGCTTATAGTCGTCAACCCGATCGGCACCAAACCACATGCTCAGGGCTCGTCAAAAGCTCGGTAAGTATCGTATCGATGGCCTGATCGCGAAAAGCGGTTTCGCCAGTGTGTACAGGGCCTTCGACATTATCGAGGGCCGTCGCGTCGCGTTGAAAATCCCGTTGGCAAATTTCCGCGAGGAACCGTTTTTAAGTGACTTCCGGAACGAGGTTCGGCTTGCCGGCAGCCTCGAGCACCCGAACATTCTGCAGGTCAAAGACGCGAATTTTATCCGCGGACATTTTGTTATCGTGACTCCGCTCGGCGAGGGGACGTTGCACGATAGAATGCAGCGCCGGATCTCGATGCCCCAGGCGATGGCGTTTACCGAACAGATGTTGACGGCGACTGCGTTTGCTCATGAACGCCGGATCATTCACTGCGACATAAAGCCCGAAAACTTCATCCTCTTCCCCAACCAGCGCCTGCGACTGGCGGATTTCGGGATCTCAAAACTGGCAATGAGGACCGTCAAGGCCTCCGGATCCGGCACGCTGGGATATCTTGCTCCCGAGCAGGCCATGGGGCGACCATCGTTTCGCTCAGATGTGTTCTCCCTCGGTCTGATTATCTACCGCATGTTGAGCGGCAGCCTGCCCGAATGGCCGTTCGACTGGCCGCCGGACGGAATCGAAAAACTAAGGCGGCGTGTATCACGTCCCTTTGTTGAGTTTCTGCGACGATCAATCGAGCTCAAACCGACAAAACGTTTTCGCGACGCGGGGCAGATGCTTGCGGAATTTAAGAAACTGAAACCGCATGCGATCAGACAGGCTCGCGCCAGCTCCCGGTCCAAAAAGAAATCCCGCACCACCGGCGACTGGCAGGCTGTTCGAGTCCGCCAGTTCAGACGTCAGCACGGCCGCAAGCTCAACACGAAATATTCTTGTGGAAAATGTCATGGGCCGGTCTCGGAACCGATGATTGCCTGTCCGTGGTGCGGCACCTCGCGCAAAAAGTTCCGTGACGAGACCCGATTCCCGGCTCGTTGCCCGCGATGTCGTCGAGGACAGAAACTGGACTGGAAATATTGTGCGTGGTGTTATGGCGGACAGCGCAGGAAAGTCGCCGAACGGACGTACTCCGATAGGCGATACGAATCACGCTGCTCCAACCCAGGTTGCCGCGGGCCACTCATGCCGTTTATGCGATATTGCCCGTGGTGCAGGGTCAAGGTGCAGCGGCGTTGGAAAATCGCGGGCACGCAACATCAGTGCCCGAGATGCCGGGGACCGGTACTCACGGAATTCTGGAGTCACTGCCCGTGGTGTCAACGCTCGCTGGCGAGACGGTAACCGGACGATGGGAAAAGACCTGAATACTGTGGCTGGTCACCTGTATCCCGACGATGAAGACATCGCTATCGGGCGGCATGAAATAGCCGGTGGCCACGCGGTAGTTTACAGCTGCCGGGGCCCCGGCAAGGCCACACCGAATGAGGACGCGGCCGCTGTCATACCGATCGACCGCCAAGCAGGTGTTCTCGCTGTTGCCGACGGCGTTGGCGGACTACGGGCGGGACGCGAGGCAGCGAATATTGCTGTAAGTTGTCTGGCCAGGACGTTAAGTGATCCGGCACCGGTCGATGAACTGCTCCGAACGCGTATTCTCAACGCGATGGAGAGGGCGAACGACGAGGTAATCGATCTCGGCGTTGGCGCGGGAACCACACTGGCGATCGCGGAAATCAACAATGGTGTCGTGCGCGCTTATCACGTCGGCGACGCGGCCGTCATGCTGGTAGGTCAGAAGGGCCGCATTAAATTTCTCACCATCCCCCACACGCCGATCGGCCTGGCGCAGGAAGCAGGGTTTCTCGATGAGCATGAGGCAATTCGACATGAAGATCGGCATCTGCTCTCCAACATGGTCGGATCCAGTGACATGCGTATCGAAGTTGGTCCGCCTGTGACGATGGCCGCATACGATACGGTCCTGGTAGCCAGCGATGGATTGTTCGACAACCTCAATCTGGATGAAATCGTCGAGATCGTCAGAAAAGGGCCCCTGGAGGAGGTTCGCGAGCAGCTGTCAGCCGGTGCGCTGATACGCATGACGGGGGCGCTGCAAGATCACCCTTCGAAACCGGATGATCTAACGTTTGTAGGTTTTCGCCCGGACTCGGATCAGTAACAGCCCTCTGATTTTCGCCTAAGCCTGTGACCGTGAAGCACTGCCCGGTTACATTTGCGACTGGGTGTAGTTTTCGATGCCGACTTTGCCGACCAGATCGAGCTGTGTTTCCAGCCAGTCTACATGTTCCTCTTCGCTTTCCAGGATCTCTTCGAACAACTCGCGGCTCACGTAGTCACCGTTTTGCTCGCAATATGAAATCGCCGTCTTGAGATCGGGCATTGCGCTCATTTCGAGTTTTAGATCACAAGTCAGCATCTCCTGGACGTTTTGTCCAATCAGCAACTTGCCGAGTTGCTGCAGATTCGGCAGGCCTTCAAGAAACAAGATGCGTTCGATCAGGCAATCTGCATGTTTCATTTCATCGACGGACTCTTCGTATTCTTTTTCAGCGATTTTTTTCAGGCCCCAATCTTTGAACATACGGGAATGAAGAAAATACTGATTGATTGCCGTCAGCTCGTTTCTGAGAACCTGATTCAGATGTTCGATTGTTTTTGGATCCGCTTTCATCACTGATTCCGTCGCTCAAAGTCGGGCAGAGTGTTACTCAGCCGCAGACGTGAAGCAACCTGAGGTCAGGCAAAGGGGTCAGGATCGGGAAGAGTTCGATTCAGGCGGCGGGGGCGCGAAGGTCCGCGACCAGGAAGGGTCCGATAGGCCTGGTTTCGCGGGTCTCGGGGAGCATCGATTCCGCCGTGCCCGCACAGGTGCCGCAACCGGAGGCCACGCCGAGATGCCGGCTCAGATCACCGAGCGTATTGGCGCCGGCGGCGACGGCATCCTCGATGTCGTTTTCCGTGACGGCTCTACAGATACAAACGTACATAGTTCAGACCGGGCTCTTTGCAGTCGCTATCATAAATGCAAATGAGAATGATTGTCAATTGCATTTGACGGAATGGTCGCCAGACCGCCTCAGAGCTCGAATCTGAGCCCCACCACGGCTGTTCTATCCTTACCGGGGCGCAACCCGGCAGGCCTGCGGGCGACGGCGTAGACCTCGTCGAAAACATTGTCGAGCCGCACGAACAAATCCAGCCGGCGGGTTGCTTCAAAGCTGGCAGCTATATCCACCACGGTGTGAGCATCGATAGCCTGGTCGGGGGGAATAGCACCAGCGCCAGCTAGAGTGCGAATCTCGTCGACGAAAGTAGCGTTGATCGTCGCCGCCCAGCGATCGCCGGCCAGACCCGTGGTCAGCCTGAACTGATGCTCGGGGATGTACGGTAGCTCGTCGCCGGCCATGACATCTCCCCACGGATCGTAGTCACTCTCAAAGCTGTTCCGGAATTCGGCGTCGTGGGTGTAGGTGTAGCTGAAATCCACAGGGACAACGAGATGACTGCCGCCGATTTCGTCAAAACTCGTGCCCAGATAGAGTTCGAGGCCGCTCACCGCGACTCTGCCTGCATCGAACTGATCACCGATCATTCCGCCGCCGGTCGATGCCGTTACGGTACCAACCAGGTTGTCGTAATCGTTGTAAAAGATGATCAGCTCGGCTGCCGTCTGGCCATTATTGAAACGGCCGCCCAACTCGTAGTTGATGCTTTCTTCCGAATCGGAGTCAGAGCCCGGCGCTGGCGGATTAAATCCCTTGTAGACACTTCCCAGGAGGCTTAAGGAGTTACTGAGATGGTAGATGACGCCGAGCCCGGGAATGATTTCATTGATGTCATTGACGCGAATCTGACTCGGGCCCATCGTCCGCAGCGGATCTGTGGTCGAGTAGTCGAACCGCCTGAGTTCGATATGCTCGAATCGTACGCCCGGTGTGACACTCCAGTTGCCGCGGTTGATCTCAGTTGCAACATACAATGCGATTGCTTTTGCGTCGCTGACACGGTTGGCCTGGCTGCCCGGCGCGCCATCACTGGTCATGATCAGGTCACCGTTTTCCATGCGATAGCCGTCTTCATCCTGGAAGCGGTCTTCCTCGTCCCGGTGATACCGGAACCCCGTTGTCAGGAGAACATCGGTTGCACCGGTCGAGAACAGATAATTGAATTCGGACTGAATGCCACTCGAGTAGTACTCGCGGTTGTTGTTGCGCAGGACCAGCGCATCATCCGGGCTGTCGGCGCCACGCAGATAATCCAGTTCCGTCACATAGGTCATCGGGTCCTGGAGCACGCTGCTGATGCCGGTGCCGTCGACGCTCTGCAATTTGTACCAGTTGCGCGAGAAATCGTTGTAGTACCAGGTTGTGGAGAAATCCCATGAGCCAACCAGTGGTGTGAGGGTGTAGGTCACGCCGTACTGGTTATGCTCGGATTGGAAAAGGTCGCGTTGTGAGCCCGCATACCGTCGCATTGGGGTGGCACGAAAGTCGTCCCCGGTAAGGCCAA
Organism: uncultured Gammaproteobacteria bacterium; assembly: GCA_964545335.1. Lineage (GTDB taxonomy): Bacteria > Pseudomonadota > Gammaproteobacteria > Steroidobacterales > CAZJFQ01 > CAZJFQ01. The sequence goes on from CAZJFQ010000024.1 coordinate 6,235, forward strand.
GATAGGTTTCGTTGCCTTCCTGTTCCGTAAAGCCCAGCTTGAATTCGAGGCCCTGTTGATAGGCGCTGTCCGATGCGGAACTGAACCGAAACCTGAGTCTGTAGTCATGAAGGTCATATCCGGTATCGGAACTGACGCTGTTGCTGTCGAGATCCTTGAACCCGTCGTGGTACTGCTGGACCGTCTCGACCAACCAGCCCATTCGATCGGTCGAATCTCCGTAAAAGGCGTGCGTATCGAAATAGCCGTTCTCGCCCGCCAGTGTGTCAATGACACCCCGGCTCCCGTAAGGGATTGGTGTCGACAGGAGATTCACTGCGCCACCTGTCGTCCTAGGGCCAACGGCAATGGACGATGGTCCTTTCAGCACCTCGACCCCCTGGAGACGCCGGGCGGTTGGAAAGTAATAGGCTGCCGGTGCTGAATAGGGTGCCGGCGCAATAAGGACGCCGTCTTCGAGCAAAGCGATACGCGCGCTGCGGTCGAGTCCGGAGCCCCGCAAACCGATGTTGGGACGCAGACCGAAGCCTTCTTCTTCCTGCACGTACACTCCAGGCGTAGTTCGCAGAATCTTCAGCACATCGGCATAGCGGAATTTCTTGAGGTCGTCCGGCCCAATAAAATGCGCCGAGCCCGCGATTTCTGAGCGGCCGTCCTGTGTTCCCAGTATGGTGACGGTATTCAGGGGGGCTGGGATCGCCGTGTCCGCACCCGGTTCGGATGTCTGCTCCTGGGCCGAGGCGGCGGCAGCGACACATGCCGCAGCCAGCGCCAGAATTGAGGCTGCGATAATCCCTGGGCTCATCGATCGCTCGGTCCTTACCTGGATAGTCTTGCAGACCATAACGGTAATGAGAATCATTTGCAATTGCGGTATATACCTATCTAGCCCGGGCCACGCGCGGACTGGTCTTATCGAATGAGACTGCTGCCCGAAAAGCAGCGGGCCCGCCGCATTTTTGCTCTGGCCCTGCCGATTATCGGCGGCATGATTTCTCAAAATGCCCTCAACCTCGTTGACACGGCAATGGTCGGGACACTGGGCAATGCAGCGCTGGCTGCGGTCGGTCTCGGCGGTTTCGCGACGTTTATGTGCCAGGCCCTGATCCTGGGAATTTCCACCGGTGTTCAGGCCATGGCGTCGCGTCGTAAGGGCGAAGGGCGGTTGACTGAAACCGCCTGGCCGCTGAATGCCGGGTTGCTCCTGGTGCTTGTAACAGCGCCGCCGTTGTCAGCGCTGCTGTTCCACCTGGTGCCGGGATTTTACCCCTACCTGAATCAGGATCCGCAGGTCATTGCCGACGGTGTTCCATACCTGCAGATTCGCGTCCTCGCTATTGTTTTTGTGGGGATGAATTTTGCGTTTCGCGGTTACTGGAACGCCGTCGATTTATCCCGGTATTACATGTCGACGCTGATCCTGATGCACGCGACAAATATATTGCTCAATTACGTACTCATATTCGGCCATTTTGGTGCTCCGGCAATGGGGGTGACGGGAGCCGGCCTTGCATCAGCCATCTCAATGGCACTGGGTACAGCGATCTATTTCCTGCTCGGGCTTCGCCATGCCCGCAAGTATGGTTTCCTGCACGGCGTACCGAAGCGGGACAGCGTCTTCAGCCTGATTCGTGTCTCGCTCCCGAGCGGTTTTCAGCAATTGTTTTTCGCCGCCGGATTTGTCGTTACCTACATGATCATCGGACTGGTGGGAACACGCGAGCTTGCGGCTGCAAACGTGCTGATCAATGTGACGCTGGTCGCGATTCTACCGGGGCTTGGTCTGGGTCTGGCGGCCTCGACCCTGGTCGGCCAGGCGCTGGGCCGAAAAGATACTGATGACGCGGACTGCTGGGGGTGGGATGTCGTCCGTATCGGGGTGATCGGTCTGGCTATCCTCGGGGTACCCATGTGGCTGGTGCCCGACCTGATTCTGGCGGGCTTTCTGCATGATCCGGAGACACTGGCGGTCGCCCGTCTGCCGATGCGTGTGGTGGGTCTCACGATGGCGATCGAAGGTCTCGGTCTGGTCATCATGCACGCCTTGCTGGGGGCGGGGGACGCAAAACGGGTCATGATCGTGGCCATATCGTCGCAATGGCTGGTGTTTTTGCCGCTGGCGTACCTGGTGGGTCCCACACTGGGGTATGGGATAATTGGCATATGGTTGCTGCAAGGCGTTTACCGCATTGGCCAGTCACTGATCCTCGTCGGGTTCTGGCGGCGCCGCAAATGGGCGGAAATTGCCCTTTAGGCCGGCTGGTCAGTAACATCCGGAATTACCCGGACTGTCGGCGAGTCCCTTTTGCAACCGGTCCAAACAAAACCATCTGACCAGTCACGACTGGTCATTGCTGCTGCGACCGCAGCGGTTGCGACCGCTGCGGTCCTGGTCGCGGCAAAGCTGGGCGCGTGGTTTGTGACCGGCGCCGTCAGCGTATTGGCTTCGCTGGTTGACTCCGTGATGGATATCCTCGCCTCCGGCATCAACCTGATTGCCGTTCGCTATGCGATGACCCCGCCGGATGAGGACCATCGATTTGGTCACGGCAAAGCCGAATCCCTGGCCGGTTTAGGGCAGGCTACGTTCGTGGCTGGCTCGGCCATTTTTCTGATCCTCGAGGCAGTCGATCGGTTCATAAATCCGGTCGCCATCGAACATGTTGATACCGGGCTTTATGTCATGGTGTTCGCCACTGTCGCGACCGCGACGTTGCTTGTTTTTCAACGCTATGTGATACGCCGGACCAGTTCTGTAGCGATCCGGGCTGATGCGGTGCATTACGTTTCCGATCTGGCCACTAATATCAGAATCATCGCGGCGCTGGTACTTGCCCGGATGGGTTGGTCAGGCCTCGACCCTGTCTTCGGCCTGGCGATCGCGCTGTTTATTCTTCGCAGCGCCTGGAAGATAGGTTCGGATTCGGTGGACATGCTCATGGACAAGGAGCTGCCCGACGAAATCCGGGAACAAATTCGCGGGATTGCACTCGCAAACGATCAGGTTCGGGGCGTTCATGAGCTGCGCACACGCCTGTCCGGCCAGGCTTACGTTATCCAGCTGCATCTCGAGCTCGACGGTGACATATCGCTGTCACGTGCCCACGCGATATCCGATGAAGTAGAAATGAAAGTCCGGGAAGCATTTCCGACCTGCGACATCTTGATTCATCAGGATACGGAACACGATGTAAAGCAATAAACCTTTCAGTTCCGTGCAGTTGGATCAAAGACCTGGTGTTGCTCGTGAACAGAACTGCAACGATGCTTGCACTACACAGCCCAGACACTCGAGCAAACCGTCAACCGCTGCTCTAATATAAAGAGAGTTTCGAGGTCGCGGCGGAAGGCGTCGGAATTACGCAAGGGCTCCCGAAACGGATTTGACATAATAAGTGTGATCTGCGTCACGCTTATGTCACACAGACTTCTCTACTCTATGTCTGTGTGCGGAGGGATGCCGCCGGCGTTAACAACCTTTTTGAATCATGCTCCCTCGGCTTAGAACAGTTCAAGGAGCAAGCCCGGGCGTGGGGCCGGTTGAATTGAAGTGCCAGTCAGACTCTTCAATCATTATGTGCATCTATCGATAATCGTTCTCGGCGCTGTGGAGGCGACGCTTTTTGTCGGCTCAGTCTATGCCGGCGCGTTGATCAGATTCGGGGGCGATACGGTGTCGGTGACTCAGAGCGTCGGACCTTTATTGCCGCGCGCCTTGCTGTACGCGACCATCATGTTACTCAGCATGGTAGCGATGGGCCTGTTCCATGCCCGTCTGCAACCCAAAAGCTTTGCCATCCTGGTCAGGATCGGCGCTAGTTTCGTGCTCGGCAGCGCGCTGCTCGCGCTGGTGTTCTACATCTTTCCAGGCGTCTATCTCGGACGCGGAGCCTTTGCGCTGACGGTCCTCGTGTCCTTTGTACTGATCGTCTGCGCCCGTTTTACTTTCTTCAATATCGTCGACGAGCGACTTTTTCGGCGACGGATTCTGGTTTACGGAGCAGGCGAGCGAGCCGGCAACCTCATGCAGCTCAGGCGGCGCTCGGATCGGCGGGGATTCAACATCATCGGTTTTGTACGGGCCGGAGGTGACAGGCCAACCATCGACGAGGATCAGGTGATCCAGGTCAACCCGTCGCTGTTAAATTTTTGCCGCCGCAGCGAAGTGGATGAAATCGTTGTGGCCATCGATGACCGTCGCAAAGGCCTGCCGGTACAGGACCTGCTGGACTGTAAGCTTGGCGGGATCAAGGTGAACGACGCCCTGACCTTCCTGGAAAGGGAAACCGGCCGGGTAAAACTCAATCTGCTGTATCCCAGCTGGCTGATTTTCTCTGATGGCTTCAATCGCAGCGCATTGAGCTCCAACCTCGAACGCGCCTTCGACATCCTGGCCAGTTTCCTGCTGCTTGTTTTGACCTGGCCGATTATGGTGGCGGCCGCGCTGGCGATTGTCACAGAGGGGGGCTGGAGAAAGCCGATCTTTTATCGGCAGAAACGCGTCGGTTATGAAGGAACGATCTTTGAAGTTCTGAAATTCAGGAGTATGGCCGTTGACGCTGAATCCGGTGGGGCAGCTCAATGGGCGGAGAAAGACGACAGCAGGATTACAACGGTCGGGCGGGTGATTCGCAAGTACCGAATTGATGAATTGCCGCAGATACTGAATGTGCTGCGCGGGGATATGGCGTTCGTAGGTCCGCGTCCGGAGCGTCCCGAGTTTGTTGAGAAACTCAACAGTAAGATTCCGTACTACCAGGAACGTCATTGCGTGAAGCCCGGCATTACGGGGTGGGCGCAACTCTGTTATCCGTATGGCTCCTCGGATTCGGATGCGGTAGAGAAGCTGCAGTATGACCTCTACTACGTCAAAAACCACAACCTCCTGTTCGACCTCATGATTCTGCTGCAGACGGCAGAAGTCGTTTTTTGGGGGCACCAGTCCCGCTGAGTGCGGACCCTGTCATGTTCGGTCTGACGGCATATCTGACCTCGGGACTGGCATTCCTCGGATTGTCGATACTCCTGGCGACCAGCTGGCGTGGAAGGATTCAGGGCGGACTGCTCCTGTTCGCGACAGCAACTACGGCAGCATGGAGCCTGCTTGTTGCCTATGATGCCGTGAACCCCTTGCCATTACCCTGGCTGTTTTTGGCGGAATCTGCACGTAATGTCGCCTGGCTTACTTTTCTTGCCGGAGTCATTCGCCAGTCCGGTTCAGGCACCGTGACGCGCACATTGCGCTATGCAGTCTACGGGCTATGGGCCGCCGTCATTGTTAGTTTTGCGGCGCTGACCGAATTGAGTCGCCGGGGTCTGTCGCCCGAATCCGGCACACAGACGTTTGTCGTAACCGCACTGCTGCTGGTTCTCGGTGGACTGGTTCTGGTCGAACAGATGTACAGGAATGCGCCGGACCGGCAGCGCTGGGCCCTTAAGTACCTGTGCCTGGGAGTCGGAGGGCTGTTTGCCTACGACCTTTTTCTCTACGCGCACAGTCTTTTGTTTCGCCAGATCGCGGCAAACCTCTGGGATGGGCGTGGCATAGCCGTTGCACTGGTGGTTCCTCTTATTGCTGTAGCCGCGCGACGAAATCCGCAATGGTCACTGGACGTGTTTGTCTCCCGTCAGATCGTTTTCTATACCACCAGCGTTGTGGGGGTCGGGCTGTATCTCATTACTATGGCACTGGGCGGTTACTACCTTCGAATCTACGGTGGTGAATGGGGTCTTGCTGCCCAATTCGTATTTCTGCTCCTCGCCGTAGTTGTCCTGTTGACCCTGCTTTTTTCTGAGCCACTAAAGGCCCGGATCAAAGTGTTTCTCAGTAAGCATTTCTACACCAACAAGTATGACTATCGCGAGGAGTGGCTGCGACTGATAAAGACCATGTCAGACAGCGAGGGCACGAAATCCTTACCCGACCGGGCTATTCACGGGGTCGCTCAGATTGTCGACAGCGCCGAGGGCGGTTTGTGGGTAAGGCGCGAGGAAAGTCACTATGTTCCGGTAGGCGGAAGTCTGGGAACGAGCGATGAAAATGTGCTGGCCGCAGACGAACCGGTTTGTCGTTTTCTTGCTGAACGCCAATGGATCATCGACCTGTCGGAACTCGAGACGCGGCCGGAACATTATGAGCACCTCGCGTTGCCTGCGTGGCTTAGCAACAGCGAACACGGGTGGCTTATCGTGCCTCTGATCCTCGAAGGCGCGTTGTACGGATTCATTGTGCTCGGGAGCCCGCGGGTTCGGCGCGAACTTTCATGGGAGGACCACGATTTGCTCAAGACCGTCGGGCGGCAGGTAGCCACCTATCTGGCGCTGGACGAGGCGGGCCGCAAACTGACCGAGGCAGGCCAGTTCGAGGCATTCAATCGCCTGACCGCCTTTATCATGCACGATTTGAAAAACCTTATTTCGCAGCAAAGCCTGGTGGTGCGCAACGCCGCCCGCCACAAAGACAATCCCCGGTTTATCGAGGATGCGATCAAGACGGTCGAAAATTCTGTGCAGCGCATGAATCACTTGCTGCGCCAGCTGCAGCGAGGAAATATGGACGCGAGTCCCCGCAGTACGGACCTCGGCTCGATCTGCGATGAAATCCTGCAGCAATGCGACCACCGCCTGCCCGTGCCGCAGCTGTTAACCCGTGATGATGCGCTGGAGATTTGGGTTAACCCGGACCGCCTGAGCCAGGTCCTCATCCACCTCATCAAAAATGCCCAGGAAGCGACTGACGAAAAAGGCTGGGTTCGTGTCACATTAAGTCGAATACACCGCGACGCAGTAGTCGAAATTGCCGATAATGGTGTCGGCATGGATGCTGCTTTTGTGCGCAACCGTTTGTTCCGGCCGTTTGACTCGACCAAGGGTCAGAAGGGCATGGGCATTGGCGCAGACCATGCGAAGGAGTACGTGCGTCTGGCGGGTGGCAGAATCTCGGTCGACAGTAATCCCGGCTCCGGGACGGTGGTGACTTTGGTTCTGCCACTGTCGGAAAGCACCCGAGCAGAACAACGACAACAAGCGGGAGCCGGCGCGTGACGGACACCAGACACAAGTTGCTGATCGTCGAGGACGATCCGGGATTGCAACGCCAGCTCAAATGGTGCTTTGAAGGCTATGAAGTCATCACTGCAGGTGACCGCGACAGTGCTCTTGCCGAATTGCGGCGTCACGAGCCCGCTGTGGTTCTTCAGGACCTCGGATTGCCACCGGATCCCGATGGCGTTTCGGAAGGATTTGAAACGCTCGATGAGATTCTCCGGGCTGCTCCGGACACGAAAGTCATCGTTGTTACCGGCAATGGTGACGATGAGAGCGCAGTCAAAGCGGTGAGCCTGGGCGCCTACGACTTCTATCAAAAGCCGATCGACACGGACATATTGTTCCTGACAGTAGACCGTGCCCGTCGGATGTACGAACTGGAACGTCAAAATCAATCGCTGAATCAGCGCCGTGGGTTCTTGCCTCTGGAAGGCGTAATCGCCACCAGTGAGCAGATGCTCGCCGTGTGTCGACAGGTCGAAAAAGTTGCTCCCACCAATGTCACGGCCCTGCTTCTCGGTGAAAGTGGCACCGGCAAAGAGTTGCTTGCCCGTGCCCTTCACTCACTCAGTCCGCGGTTTAACAAGCAGTTTGTCGCTATCAATTGCGCTGCCATCCCTGACAATCTTCTGGAAAGCGAATTATTCGGCTACGAGCGCGGCGCGTTTACCGGGGCGGTAAAACAAACACCCGGTAAATTTGAGTTGGCCGATAAAGGAACGCTTTTTTTGGACGAAATCGGCGATCTGTCACCGGCGCTCCAGGCTAAACTCCTGCGCTTCCTGCAGGAAAGGGTGGTGGAACGGATCGGCGGGCGTGAACCAATAGAAGTCGACGTTCGCATTGTGTGTGCAACCAATCAGGATCTCGAGACCCTGATCAGCACGGATCGATTTCGCGAAGATCTGTACTACCGGGTATCGGAAGTCACCATACGTATTCCGCCGCTCAGAGAACGTGACGGTGATGCCGTAGTGTTGGCACGGTCCCTGCTTGATCAGAAGGCGCGTCAGCACGGCAGATCATTTCGTGGCTTCAGCCGCGATGCTATAGAAGCGATTCAGGCCTACAGCTGGCCCGGAAACATCCGGGAACTGGAAAACAAGATCAATGGTGCCGTCATAATGGCAGAAGGCCGGCAGGTGACTGCAGACGAACTTGGGCTGGAAAGCCAGCTGGCCGCACCCGACTTTATTAATCTGAGATCGGCGCGAAAGAGCGCCGATCAGAAAGCCGTCCGCAAGGCTATCGCGCTTTCGGACGGCAATCTTTCCCGGGCCGCCGAGTTGCTGGGAGTAACCCGGCCAACTCTTTACGATCTGCTTCAAAAGCACAACATCAGAGTTGGAGCCGACTAATGCTCAAGTTGAAGCCGGGAAAGGCCACTACAGGACTACCAGGGCCAGAGTCCTAAGGGGGCAAAGAACCCGCGTTAAACCGCTCTGCTAACCAAATGTCTGAAATAAGAAAAAGAAACATCATGGTAACAACACGGTTGGATCCGATAGTACGGTCGCTGTTGCTGCCGGCAGTTCTGACTGTCGTGCTGACCACGGCTTTTGCTCAGGATCAGTCGATTGCCGAAGAGCAGGCGCGCAGCGACGCGTATCTGATCGGTGCCGGCGATATGCTGGATGTATTTGTATGGCGAAATCCCGAGTTGTCGAGGCGGGTGCCGGTCCGTCCAGACGGGAAAATTTCAACGCCTCTGGTCGAGGACATACAGGCTGTCGGCAAATCACCGACCCAGCTGGCTCGGGACGTTGAAGTCGTGCTGGCAGAATATATTCGCTCGCCAAAAGTAAACATCATTGTAACCAGTTTCGTGGGGACGTTCTCGCGACAAATACGTGTCGTGGGGCAGGCGGCTAATCCACAGGCGATACCCTATCGCGACGAGATGACTGTACTCGATGTGATCATCGAGGTCGGCGGCCTTGCCGAGTTCGCGTCGGGGAACCGTGCCAAGATTATTCGCAAGATTAACGGTGAGCAGGTTGAAATTAAGGTCCGGCTGAAAGACCTCATCAACAAAGGCAAGATCGAAGAAAACATCCTCATGATGCCTGGGGACGTCTTGATAATTCCGGAATCGAGATTCTAACGACGGTCCCCGGAAAGATTGCACAGATACGTACAACCATGAGTGAATCGAGCTACATCACAAGGCCAGAGGAGATGGCGACACGGTGAACGAAATTCCGGGAAATTTGTTTTATGACCAGTTCATCAGACTATTGGGTCTGGTGCGGGGCTCGTGGCGCTTTCGATGGCACGCCCTGGCAGCCGCCTGGGGGGTGGCGCTGGCCGGTTGGGGTTTTGTCTACATGCTGCCGGACCAATTCACCGCGACGGCAAAGGTGTTCGTCGATACGGATTCAGTCCTGCCCCGACTGCTGGATCAGCTTACCGTCAGAACGAATGTTATTCCGAAGGTCAACATGATGGCCGAGGCATTGCTGAGCCGCCCGCAGCTGGCGAAAGTTGCGCGTAATACGGACCTCTATCTGAGGGCAGACACCCCCGAAGAAATGGAAGCTCTTCTGGATGTGCTGAAGCTCAAGATTCGGATCGCCGGCCGTGGGCGGGATAACCTCTATACGATCAGTTACTCTGATTATGATCCTCAGATGGCGTTTCGCCTGGTCGATTCACTTCTGAATTCGTTCGTTGAGGATACGCTCGGCCTCAATAGGACAGATTCGAGCAAAGCCCAGGAATTTCTGGAGCATGAGATTGCTGACGTGGAGGCGCGGCTGACGGCGGCCGAAGACCGCCGGGCAGAATTCAGAAAGGCCAATGTCGGGATGTTGCCGGGCGAGCGCGGTGACTATTACGCCCGTCTCGAAAATGCGATCAGCGACCTGGACAGGCTGCAAGGTGAATTACGTGTAGCTGAGCAACTTCGGCAGACTCTTGACTCACAGCTGGCTGGTGAAGAGCCGCAATACGGCATCATGTCACCGGGTGGGACCTTCCGAACGAATTCGGAGCAGGACGAATTGGGTGTCCGAATTGACAGGCATCGAACAGAGCTGGATGCATTGCTGCTGAGATACACCGAAAAACATCCCGACGTCATTCAACTCAGAGAAACGATTGCAGTGCTGGAAGCGAGAAGGATAAGGCGGCGATCAGAAGGCCCGGTACTGATTGAACAGCAGCCGCTGGAGCTGAACCCTGTCTACCAGGCCATGCAGATTGCCTACAACGACGCGGAAATCAAGGTGAAGACCCTGGAGGCACAGGTAAGGGAGCAACGACGCGAGGTCAACAATCTTCGTCAAATGGTCGATACCATTCCGGAAGTTGAGGCCCAGTTGACCCGGCTGAACCGTGACTATGACGTTATGAAAAAGCAGTACGAAGCGTTGTTGTCGCGTCTGGAATCCGCCCGGCTGACCGAGAACGCAGAACAGAATCGCAACGATCTCAAATTTCAGATCATCGAGCCACCGGCGATTCCGATACAGCCGTCGTCACCGAATCGAATGATATTTCTCGCGATCGTGCTCGTCATGGCCATCGGAGGCGGCGCCGTGCTGGCTTTGTTCCTGCATCAGATCAATCCTGTATTTTCGAGCAAGGAATCGCTGCGCGAGGTGCTCGGCTACCCTGTGCTTGGTGCACTGACCCTCATCAGGTCAGCGTCAGAAAAGTCCCGCCAGCGAGCGCAAGCGACGTTTTTTGGACTGGCTTCTTCGCTGCTATTGCTGGCGTTTGTCGCAGTGGAATTTTGGCGTGATTCAGCTGCACGGACTCTACAGGCGCTGCTCGGCGGGGACGTCGCATGAGCATCGTTGAAAAGGCGTTGCAGAAAGCGGGCAGGAAGCTCGCGGACGCGGGGACGCTCAGTCTCCCGGGGCCTGACGGTGAGCAGGCATCGTCACGGCCGGCACCGGCACAAGAATCGGTCGCCGCCCGGATCGAGACGACCCGCAGGTCGTCTGTATCCGCCTGGCCGGACCGATCGGTAATCATCGATATGGACCGTCTGCGAGAAATCGGAATGACTGCGCCGGACGATGTTGCTCCGATGCTGAACGATGAAATACGGAGGATCAAACGGCCGCTGCTGGCAAATGCGGCGCGTGATGGCCTGACCGCGGTAGAAAATGGCAACCTCATCATGATTGCGAGCTCGATTGCCGGGGAAGGCAAAACGTTCACGACACTCAATCTGGCTCTCAGCATGGCCCGGGAGCGAGACCGTACCGTATTGCTCGTTGACGCGGATGTTGCGAAACGTCATCTGACGCAGGTTTTTGGCCTGCAAGACACGCCTGGCCTTACTGATTTGCTTGCCGACGAGAACCTTGATGTGGGCCGCGTTATCTTTCGCACCGATCTCGATGGGCTGCGGGTTCTCCCGGCCGGATACGGGGATCCGAATGCAACCGAACTGCTGGCCAGCAACCGCATGCGGCAGGTGACCCGGGAACTGGCTCAGCGCTACGCGGATCGTTTGATCGTTTTTGATTCACCGCCCATTCTGATGGCAAGTGAAGGACCCGCGCTGGCAAGCATGGTCGGCCAGATTGTCCTGGTGGTGCAGGCGGAAAAAACGCCGCGGCAGGCGGTCCACGAGGCCATCACGATGCTCGATCCCGACAAGCCCATCAACCTGGTTTTGAACAAACGACTGAGTTCGTCAATTGGTCACAGCCGTTACTACGTTGGCTATGGCACCTCCATCACAAAATATGGGCGACGGTACTCAAGAGAATAAGACGGCGGTACTGATATGGATAACAAAAAGAAAAAACAACATATCCTCACGGATAGAACACACGCCCGGCTGTTGCGGCGACGAGTAACACTCGCGCTGGCGATTTCGATTGCCACATTTTGTCTCCCCGTACACGCCGAGTGGCAGTTTGCGCCCAGGGTGATCGTCGTGCAGGGGTATTCAGACAATTTCAGTCTGCAACCTGCAGGGTTTGAACAATCCGACTACGTCACTGAGCTGAGTCCGGGTATTCAACTTTTGGGCACCGGATTGCGTTGGGATTTTAGTCTGGATTACCAATACCAGGGCTATTTCTTTCGGGACTTCAGTGAATTTGATCAGTCCTTTCACGATGCGTCGCTGGCGTCGTCGGGGGAACTGATACGGGATCTGTTTTTCGTCAATCTCGACGGCGGCTATACGCAGACGCTCATAACGCCCCAGGCAACGATTCCTGACAGCAACCTGCAGGTTATCAACAATCGAACCGATGTGGGTTTCGGTTACGTAGAACCGTATTTTCAGCGTGACCTGGGCCGAAATGTCATCGCGCGGGTCGGATATCGTTATGGCCGGGTGGAATATCCGGGCGCTGCGGTCGGCGGGTTTATCATCGAGGGCACTGTCAGTAACGAGGTGTCAGCGATCGTGGGTCTGGACGACGATAGCAGAATGCGTTACTGGGAGTTCGGCTACTATTTTGTCGATGTCGAATTCGACGTGTCCCCGACGGTGCAGGATGAGCGGGTCTGGGGTGAATTTGCCTATCCAACTTTTAACACCGTAGCGCTTGTTGGACGAGCCGGTCTGGAAAGCGATCTGACCATCCATCCCGAGAAAGCCGAGCTCGACTCAGAGTTCTGGAATGCGGGGTTTCGCTGGACGTCAGCATCGGCCCGGAGCTGGGTCGAGGCGCGCTACGGCGATAGGTATTTCGGCAACACGTATCTGGCCGATATCCAGTTCCAGGGTAACCGGGCACGGTGGTTTTTAACCTACACGGAGGAACCGACTACCCTGGCCCAGCGATTTGCCGACGTGCAGTTTAGCGGATCGCCGGGTTTCGAGGTTGACGATGAGCCGCTCGGTCGCCCACCGCCAACCCTGCGAGGGGAGGTCTGGATACAGAAATTGTTCAATACAGCTTTGAGAATTGATGGTGCCCGCAATCAGATTACGGTAGGCGGCTATGACGAAGAACTGGACTACTTCAACGTCAACGAGAAAGAGGAGACCCGTGGCGCTAATGCTGCCTGGCGATGGCAGTTCACACCTCGAACCGATTCGTTGCTGGACCTTGGATGGCAACGAACAGGGTTTCGAGGCTCAGAGCGGAACGATGAATATTATTTCGCGAGGCTCGGCTTGAACCGAACGGTTGGTGTCAATTCAAGGGTGTATGTTCTAGTTCGCCGGGCGGAGCGCGTCTCGGATGCGTTCTCCGCGGGTCCGTCCGGTCAGAATCTCAACGACTACGAGGAGTTCGGTGCGGAGATCGGATTTCAATGGAACTTTGGTCGCGTGATCGATGTCCAGCAGCGACAAACGTTCGGGCCACGGGGACGCTGGGAGATGCGACGTTGATTTCTGTTTAATTCTTAAAGAACAGCAGGCACATCCGTGATGTGCATACGCAGAACAATCATTTTCGAGCTCTGGCTCGACGGACAGAATAGTCATGGTATTGGAAGAAGAGCGATACAGGACAGAATCGCCAGTCAATGCGATGACCGTCGATGTGGAGGACTATTTTCATGTTTCGGCGTTTGAACGGTATATCCCTGCGAATTCCTGGACCGAGCGCGAGTGTCGACTGCCCGCGAATATCGCAAAGATCCTCGATCTCTTCGAGGCGCACCGAATCTCGGCTACGTTCTTCACTCTCGGCTGGGTAGCCGAACGTTACCCGGAGCTGGTGAAAAATATCAGTGATCGCGGGCACGAAATCGCCAGTCATGGTTACCGGCATGTCCGGGTCACGCAACAGAATCGGGATCAGTTTTCTGAGGATGTGATCAAGACCAGAAAACTTCTTGAGGATGTGTCTGGCCAGGCCGTTAGTGGCTATCGCGCAGCAAGTTATTCCATTGGCGCCGACAATCTTTGGGCGCTCGATGCGCTGCAGGAGGCAGGCTACCACTACAGTTCGAGTATCTACCCTGTCCATCACGATTTGTATGGCATGCCCGACGCGCCTCGATTTCCGTTTCGTGTCGTTGCCGGTGGCCTGCTGGAGATACCGGTGTCAACGATCCGGTTCGGATCGAGGAACTTTGCCTGCGGCGGTGGCGGGTTTTTCCGGCTCTATCCGTATCGTCTGTCCCGGTGGGCGTTACGGCGCGTGAACGGTGGCGATTGTCAGCCTGCCGTTTTCTACTTTCATCCCTGGGAGCTTGATCCCGACCAGCCGCGGCTCGAGGGATTGCCGATAAAGACCCGTCTGCGACACTACCTGAACCTGTCGCGGTTCGAGAAGCGTCTTGAGCGTCTGCTTAAGGATTTTCGCTGGGCGAGCATGAGCAAGATCTTTTGCCCCGTCTGAAAAACGGAATTTATCCATGCCGGGCAGGGGCGCAGAAACAATAACAGTCAAGCGGCTCGATCACCGCGATTATGAACGCTGGGACCGGTTTGTTCAGGATCAGCCGACCGCGAGTTTTTTCCACCGTGCGGGCTGGCGCGACGTGGCCGAGCGGGCTTTTGGCCATCAGACCCATTATTTGTATGCCGAATCCCTCGGTAACATTACAGGCATTCTGCCGCTCGCACGGATCAGGAGTTTTCTGTTCGGTGACGCGCTGGTTTCCACGCCGTTCTGTGTTTATGGCGGCATTGTCGCATCGGATCAGTCGGCGCGTGACGTACTTGAAAGACAAGCATGTCAGCTGGCGGAGCGGCTGGGGGTTGACTACCTGGAAATGCGGAACCGACAACCGGTACACACGGAGTGGCCCACGAAAACACTTTACTGGGCATTTCGAAAGCAAATTGATCCCGATCCGGATGTCAACCTAAACGCCATCCCGCGAAAGCAGAGGGCAATGGTTCGAAAGGGTATCGATGCCGGGCTCGAAGCGGAAGTCGACACCGGTATCGATCGGTTCTACAGCGTTTATTCTGAAAGCGTGCGAAATCTCGGTACACCGGTATTTTCGCGCAAGTACTTTCAAGTCCTGAATGAAATTTTTGGCGACGATTGCGAGGTGTTAACTGTTACAACAGCTGACGGTAAATCGGTCGCGGGCGTCATGAGTTTCTATTTTCGCGATGAAGTATTGCCTTACTACGGAGGCAGTACGGCCGATGCCCGTAACCTGAAGGCGAATGACTTCATGTACTGGGATTTGATGCGAAGGGCCGCCGGCAAAGGGGTGCGGGTTTTTGACTATGGACGCAGCAAAAAGGATACGGGGTCTTATCGTTTCAAAAAGCACTGGGGATTCGAACCCGAGCAGATGTATTACGAGTATTATCTGGTCAGGGCCCGGACGGTTCCGGACGTGAGCCCGAACAATCCCAGGTACAAGGCATTTATTTCCGTCTGGCGCCACCTTCCGTTGTTCGTTACTCGGCTTGCCGGCCCCTTTCTCGCCAGGAATCTGGGATGAAAGAGGTCTTGCTGCTTGTTCATCGGTTGCCGTATCCGCCAAATAAAGGCGACAAGCTTCGGTCATTCAATCTTCTCAAGGTTCTGTCCGAGCACTATCGGGTCAGTCTGGGGGCATTTGTAGACAACCCCGGGGACTGGGAGCATGTGGACAGACTGCAGGAATATTGTGCCAACTCGTGTTTTCTTCCCCTGAACAGAAAATGGGCGACGATACGCGGTCTGAATGGCTTCCTGCTGGGTGAGCCCCTGACGTTTCCTTATTACCGTGACGATCGCATGCGGGACTGGGTGCGTTCTGTCGCGTCAGGCACATCTCTGACCGCGGCAGTTGCGTACTCCTCAGGGATGGCGCAATACCTCGCCGGCGATGAGTTCAAAGATGTGCGCCGCATCATGGACTTTGTTGACGTCGATTCGGACAAATGGCGTCAGTATGCCCGCTCGAAGGCATGGCCGATGAGTGCAATTTTTAACCGTGAAGCGACCAAGCTCGAGCAGGCCGAAATCCGGATAGCGCATGAGTTTGATGCAAGCATCTTCGTGTCCGACTTTGAATTGCGGTTTTTTCTGCAACTTGCGCCGGATATCGAATCAAAAGTGCACACGATTCGGCTGGGTGTCGATACCGGGTTTTTCGATCCGGATCGGGACTTGAGATCACCGTACGAATCGAAACACAAAAACCTGGTTTTTACCGGTGCGATGGATTACTGGGCTAATGTTGACGCCGCGATCTGGTTTGCTAACGAAGTGTTGCCGTTGGTAGCGCGAGACGTACCCGGGGCGCGCTTTCATATCGTGGGTTCAAATCCGACGGAAAAGGTAAAAGCGCTGGCAAGTGACAACCGGATCAACGTGACGGGTACGGTCGCCGATATCCGGCCCTATATTGCATATGCCGACGTTGTTGTCGCCCCTTTGCGGATTGCCCGGGGTGTTCAGACCAAGGTTCTCGAGGGTCTGGCCATGGGACGGCCGGTTGTTGCAACTCGCGGTGCCATTGAGGGTATCGACTGCGATGGACTGGCCGGCGTGGAAGTTGTGTCAGAAGGCGCAGCTAGTATGGCGGATCTTGTAACGCGGACGTTGAGTGGGGTAGCCGCAACGTCCGGCGCTGCCGAGCGCCGCAATTTTGTAAAGGCCTGCCACGACTGGCGTACGAACTTTGCCACCATGCTCAGTCTGATCGAAAGCAACGCGCCATGCTGACTGCAACCAACACGGGATCCTCGACTGCAGCGCAGGACAAGCCGCTAATTGCGCACATTATCTTTCGGCTCGACGTCGGCGGGCTCGAGAATGGGTTGGTCAACCTGATCAATAATATGCCGGACGACCGCTACCGCCACGCGATCATCTGCCTGGACACCTACACCAATTTCAGCCGGCGGATCAGGCCCGGTCGAGCGGAAATCTATGCCTTGGGCAAGAATCCGGGTAACGACCCGGGTATGTACTGGCGCCTCTTTCGCCTGCTCCGTCGATTGAGACCGGCCATTGTTCACACCCGCAATCTGGGAACACTCGATTGCCAGTTTGTCGCCATGATCGCAGGCGTAAGCGCGCGAATTCATGGCGAGCATGGCTGGGACGTCGTCGACCTGCATGGCACTCACATCAGGTACAACATATTGCGGCGGACTTGCCGATTGTTTGTGCATCGTTATATCCCGATGTCACAGCATCTCGAGCATTGGCTCGAAACGACAGTTCGGGTCCCGACCCGGAAAATCAGTCAGATCTACAACGGTGTCGACACCGGGAATTTTTCACCGGCTACAGACGAGCACGCCGGGTTTCCCGATACAAGAATGTTCCCCGGGGGCGGATTGGTTATTGGCTATGTCGGCCGACTCGAGGCGGTCAAGAATCCTCTGGGCGTGGTGCGCGCTTTTCGCGAACTGTTGCGTGATCAGCCTGATGATCAGTCGAATGCTAGTCTCGTGCTGGTCGGCGATGGCCCGCTGCGGCCGCAAGTCGAACACGAAATTGCAGCACTGGGGCTGGTGGAGCGGGTCGTGCTCACGGGTCCGCGGGATGATGTGCCGGACCTGCTGCGCCAGTTCGACATATTTGTGCTGCCGTCCCTGAACGAGGGAATCTCCAACACCATCCTGGAGGCGATGGCGACGGGACTGCCGGTTGTCGCAACACGTGTTGGTGGCAATCCGGAACTCGTTATGGATGGCATCACCGGTCAGCTCTGTCGACCGGATGAACCGACTGCAATGGCGTTGGCGCTGAGAAGATATGCGACCGATGGAGATCTCCGGCGCCGGCACGGGCAAGCTGGCCGTGACCGCGTCGAAAAGGAATTCAGCCTCGATGCCATGGTCAGTCACTACCTCAGTGTTTATGACGAGTTTTCAAATCGGGCAGGCGAACAAAGCGGATCAGGAACGTCTTAGGACATGTGCGGGATAGTCGGAATTATCGGTTCAGATCGCCACGCGCAGATAGCGCGCGAGGACGTGATCAGAATGATGGATGCTATTTCGCACCGCGGACCTGACGAATCGGGTGTGCACGTTGAAGCCGGCATCGCACTCGGTCATCGTCGCCTTTCAATTATTGATCTGGCGTCCGGGCAACAGCCTTTGTTCAATGAAGACGGTTCAGTGGTTGTTATCTACAACGGGGAAATTTACAACTATCTGGAACTCGCAAAGCAGCTAAGGGAGTCCGGGCACACATTTCGCACGAGTTGCGATACTGAGGTCGTTGTTCACGCCTGGGAAGAGTGGGGAGAAGACTGTATTCAGCGGTTCAATGGCTTTTTTGCCTTTGCACTCTGGGATAGAAATCGCCATAGCTTGTTTCTCGCGCGTGACAGACTGGGGATAAAACCTCTGTACTACGGTGAGCTGAGTGACGGCCGTGTGCTTTTCGGGTCGGAACTCAAAGCTCTGCTTGCTCATCCTGACATGCGGCGCTCACTTGATCCGCAAGCCGTCGAAGAGTATTTCGCATACGGGTATATTCCCGATCCCAATACAATATTCCGCCATGCACGAAAATTGCCTCCGGGGCACACCATTCTTTTCGAACCGGGCAGATCCGGCGCCAGGGCGAAAAAGTACTGGGACGTCAGTTTTGTTCATGAGGCTGAGGGCGACCCGCGGGCACTCGAATGCGAACTGATTGACAGGTTGCGTGAAGCCGTGCGGATCCGACTCATGTCGGAAGTTCCGCTCGGGGCATTTCTGTCCGGTGGCGTCGATTCAAGCGCGGTGGTTGCCATGATGGCACAGCTTTCTGACGATCCGGTGAACACCTGCTCAATCTCCTTCGGAGATCCCGAGTACAACGAATCCGAATTTGCAGCAGAAGTAGCGCGGAAATACGGCTGCAATCATTTCGTCGATCAGGTTGAACCGGATGATTTTGATCTGATCGATACGCTGGCCCGGGTTTACGATGAGCCGTTCGCCGACAGCTCATCCATGCCAACCTATCGTGTTTGTGAGTTGGCACGCAAGAAAGTCACGGTGGCATTATCCGGCGACGGCGGTGACGAAAACTTCGCCGGTTATCGTCGATACCGGTGGCACGCATACGAAGAACAGGTGCGCTCAATACTGCCGCAGTTCGTTCGCGGGCCCGTTTTCGGACTTCTTGGTCGATTGTATCCAAAAGCGGACTGGGCGCCCCGGATTTTTCGTGCCCGATCGACCTTCCAGGCGCTCGCACGCAACTCACTGCAGGGCTATTTCCACAGCGTCTCAGTAACGACTGATGAGCTGCGTGAAAAGCTCTACAGCAATAGTTTTCGAGCCGATTTGGGAGACTACAACGCGGTAAATGTCCTGGAAAAACATGCTCGCAACGCGCCGACCGACCATCCACTATCGCGGGTTCAGTATCTTGATCTGAAGACATACTTGCCGGCAGACATACTGACCAAAGTTGACCGGGCGAGCATGGCGCATTCACTGGAAGTGCGCGTACCCATCCTGGATCACACACTGGTGGAATGGGCTGCGACGGTCTCTCCGGGACTGAAACTCAATGGCCGCGACGGTAAGCATCTTCTCAAATCGGCCTTGCAGCCGTATCTGCCGGACAGGATCCTGTATCGGGAGAAGATGGGTTTTGCGGTCCCCATATCCGCCTGGTTTCGGGGTCCTTTGCGCGAGCGTGTGCGCTCGGCCGTGCTTGGCCCGCGCTTGGTCGACACCGGACTATTTGATCCGGGATTCCTCGCAAGGCTCGTCGACCAGCATCAATCCGGCGTGCGGGAATTCAGTGCGCCGCTGTGGTCGCTATTGATGTTTGAGGCCTTCCTGAGAATGGTGCAGGACGCACCGTCGCGCTAAGCGACGCGCGTTTCAGGGACGGATCGTGGATCTGCGGAAGAAAGTCCTGTCAGCGCTCAAGTGGACTTTTGCCGCGCGCATCGTCGGGCAGCTGACATCCTGGGGGATCACAATCATCGTAATCCGGATACTCGAACCGCAGGACTACGGTTTGATGGCCATGGCGGCCGTTGTCGTTACGTTCATGGTGCTGATCAATACTGCGGGGTTGGACGCAGTACTTGTGCAAAAGGAGCAACTCACCGAACAGGACCGACGCCAGGTGTTTGGGGTTGTCATAAGCGGCAACCTGCTGATGTTCGGGATCACTTTTGTTGCCGCTCCGCTGCTCGCCGATTTTTTCGGTGAACCCCGCCTCATTGCTATCTTCCGGGTACTCGCAATTCAATTCCTGTTGCTTATCTTTGAAACACTGCCGGAGACACATCTGGAACGACGGCTGGATTTTAAGAGAAGATCAATTGTGGATCTGGTCACCTTGATAGTCGGCAGTGTGGCCACGCTGACGTTTGCGTTGGCCGGTTTTGGGGTGTGGTCCCTGGTCTGGGGCAATCTCGTCACAATCGGATCCCGGGTCATCGGTCTTAACGCCATTGCACCCTGCTTGTGCCGACCGAGTTTCTCATTCGGGCAGCTCAAGGAAAGTCTGTCTTTTGGTGGCTATGTCTCCGCGGACCGCATGTTGTATTTCGTATTCGCGGAGGCGGACAAACTCATCGGCGGTAAGCTGCTTGGAACGGTGTCGCTTGGATACTATGCCGTTGCCTCTCACCTGGGAACCCTGCCGATTCAGAAACTGGCGGGGCTCATCAACTCTGTCGCATTTCCGGCTTTCTCTCGCACACAGGCTGACACGGACAAAGTTGCAACCTATCTGCTCAAGGCCGTGCGCATGATGAGTATCGTGGCATTCCCCGTTTTTGTCGGTATCTCCAGTGTCGCGGAGGAAACCGTCGCGTTGTTATTGGGGGATAAGTGGGCGGCCGCGGCACCGCTTTTGCAGGTACTGGCCCTTGTCATGCCGTTGCGACTGGTTTTCACCGTCTTCCCACCCTTCTTGTGGGGTATTGGCCGGCCTGATGTCAGTGCGACGAACTACCTGGTGGCGGCGATAATAATGCCGGCCGCCATAGCGACAGGCGCACAGTGGGGACCACTCGGCATGTGTTATGGCTGGGTGGCGGCCTTTCCGGTGGTATTCGCGATTACGGCCCGAAGAGCAAGTCGCCTCGTCAACGTCAGCCTGTTGGATCTGGGTCGAGCCATGTTCTGGCCGGCGGTATCGAGTGTTGCGATGTATGGGAGCGTGCTGGCGGCGAAGTGGCTGCTAAACGGCCAGCCCGGCAGCCTGACGAATCTCGTTGCGCTGGTTCTGCTGGGTGCTGTCGCATACGCTGCTGTGACGTGGTTTTGTTACCGGGACGGGGTAATGGAAGTGAAAGATCTGATGCGCAGCTGAGCACGCGGCGCGCATAAAGACACTACAACCGGACATATCGTGGAAAAAATCAACGTACTTACTTTCACGACCCTGTATCCGAACGCGATCGATCCGCGGCACGGTGTATTTGTCGAGCACCGCATTCGACAGCTTTCGACTTCCGGTCGAATTAACGCCCGCGTCGTGGCACCGGTGCCCTGGTTTCCGTTTCGCCATCCTCGTTTCGGACAGTATTCGGAATTCGCCCGCGTACCGGCGCGGGAGGAACGCGCCGGCCTGGAAGTTCTGCATCCCCGTTATCCGTATATTCCAAAAATGAGCATGTCAGCGGCGCCCTTGCTGCTTGCCGGCGCCGTCAGGAGCAAACTGCAACGACTTGTCAGTCAGGGCAACGGCGTGGACCTCATCGATGCGCATTACTACTATCCGGATGGTGTTGCCGCCGTACTGCTGGGGCATTGGTTGCGTAAACCGGTTGTCATCACGGCACGGGGTACGGACCTGAACCTGATCCCCAAATACCGTCTGCCCAGGCGATGGATTCGATGGGCGGCGGACAAGGCCGATGCCAGCATTACCGTCTGCCAGGCGCTCAAGGAGAAACTGGTCGAGCTTGGTGCGGCCGAGAAAAGTATCACCGTGCTTCGCAATGGCGTTGACCTCGAGCTTTTCAGGCCGGTCGATCGCGAAAAATGGCGGTACAAACTGGGATTGACAGGTACTGTCCTGCTGTCTGTGGGTCACCTCATTGAGCGCAAGGGACATGACATTGTCATTCAGGCACTGGGTCAGATTCCGGGGGCCCAACTGCTTGTGGCCGGTACCGGACCGCAAGCGAGCTATCTTCAAGAACTCGCTCGTACCTGTGGGGTTGCCGATCGTGTCACGTTCCTGGGCGCGCTGTCACAGGATAATCTGAGGTGCTACTACGGTGCTGCCGATGCCCTGGTGTTGGCCTCGAGCCGCGAAGGGTGGGCCAACGTATTGCTGGAAGCCATGGCTTGCGGTACGCCGGTAATCGCCAGTGATGTCTGGGGCACGCCCGAAGTTGTCACAGGTGCCGACGCCGGTGTCCTGATGCGTGAGCGCACACCGGCGGGACTGGTCGAGGCCTACCAACGTCTTTTTGCCGGTGTTCCTGACCGTACAGCGACACGCCGCTATGCGGAAAGATTCAGCTGGGATGAAACGACAAACGGACAGGTCGAGTTGTTCTCGAAGGTCTTGAACAACCGGGGCAGTCAGGCGTGAAGATTCTCTACCATCATCGAATCGGATCCAAGGACGGTCAATTCGTCCATGTCGAGGAACTGACCAGTGCGCTGCAGACTGCCGGCCATGAAATCATTATGGTCGCACCAAAGACGTTTGCGAAGGGCGAATTCGGATCGGAGTCCGGCTGGATCTCGCGTCTGAAACGTTCGCTGCCCGCGTTTTTGTACGAGTTGCTGGAATTCAGCTACACCTTTCTCGATTATTTCCACCTCGCCCGGGCGATACGAAAGCACCGACCTGACTGCATCTACGAGCGCTATTCACTCTACCTGCCGTCGGGGGTTTGGGCGAAAAAAAGGTTCGGATTGCCTCTGATCCTGGAGGTGAATTCACCGCTTTATCAGGAGCGAAAGGCATTCCATCGGATTACTCTCGACAAGCTTGCTTGCTGGTCCGAACGATTCGTTTGGCAACGCGCGGACTTCGTTTTGCCGGTAACACAAGTCCTGGCCCGGCACGTCATTGACGCCGGTGTTCCGGAATCACGAATTGTCGTTGTTCATAACGGCGTCAATCAAAAACGCTTCAGCAGTGTGCCGGACGTGACAGAGGCCAAACGGCGACTTGGTCTTGATGGGTTTATCGTGCTTGGCTTTGTCGGTTTTATGCGTGAATGGCACGGCCTCGAGCAGGTCATTGAGCTGGTTGCCCGTAACAAGGCGAAGAATCTGTATTTTCTGGCTGTCGGTGACGGACCGGCACGGCAAACAGTATTACAACAGGCGCGAGATCAGGGCGCGGAGAATCGTGTAAGTGTTACCGGTGTGATTGGACGGGGCGAAGTGGCCGACTATATCGCGGCATTTGATGTCGCACTGCAACCCGATGTCGTGGCCTACGCGTCTCCGCTCAAGCTCTTCGAGTATATGCAACTGGGACGGGCAATTGTTGCACCGGCAATGGACAACATCCGTGAAATACTGGCCGATGGTCAGAATGCAGTCCTGTTTGATCCGGGTGATCCGGGTGACTTTGCGGCCGCAATTCGACGTCTGGTTCAGGACCCGGGTCTCAGGCAGCGTCTTGCCCTGAACGCAAGGCAAACCATCGTCCGCAGGAATTTCACGTGGCATCACAACGCAGAACGCGTTTCCGAATTGATGGCCCGGCTGCTAAGGAATTCTTCATCACGGCGGCGAGAGCTCGCGAAAGAGTAATCCCGGATGAGAGATCTGGCCATAACTCTGATAGTTTTCGGGGCGTTGCCGTGGATATTGTCGCGGCCCTATGTCGGGGTACTTGTCTGGTCCTGGCTCAGCTACATGAATCCTCACCGGCTGTCATGGGGATTTGCATTCACGTTTCCTTTCGCACAGATCGCGGCTACAGCAACGCTGATTGGAATGCTTATCTCCCCCGAGCCAAAGCGGATTCCGTGGATGCCCATTCTGTTTGTGTGGCTTGCTTTTGTTGTCTGGGCGAATATAACGACGTTCTTTGCATTGAATCCGGACGGCGCGATGATCGAATGGGATCGCTTTATGAAGATTCAGCTGATGTCGTTTGCGACTCTCATCCTGATGATCAATCGCAAACGCATAGAACTGCTTGTCTGGGTGATTGTGATCTCAATCGGCTTTTTCGGTGTAAAAGGCGGAGTATTCTCGATGCTGACGGGCGG
>CAZJFQ010000024.1:30373-32655 GCA_964545335.1 uncultured Gammaproteobacteria bacterium
CTGATGTTTTTGCCACCGGAATGGTTCGATCGCATGGCTACGATTCGAACCTATCAGCAAGACGAATCGGCGATGGGGCGAATCAACGCCTGGTGGTTCGCCTACGAAGTTGCCCTCGACAGACCTCTGGTCGGGGGCGGCTTCAGAACATTTACTCGCGATCTCTTCGTGCAATACGCGCCGGCGCCATTTGACTGGCACGATGCGCACAGTATTTACTTTGAAGTTCTTGGCGAGCAGGGCTTTGTCGGTCTGGCCCTGTTTCTGATGCTCGGCTTTATGTCGTTACGGCTGGGGACCTGGATCATTCGCCATGCGCGAAACCATCCGGACCTTCGCTGGGCCACGGATCTTGGCGCGATGCTCCAGGTCAGCCTGATCGGGTATGCGGTTGGCGGCGCTTTTCTGGGACTGGCCTATTTTGATCTCTATTATCACCTCGTGGTATTGATGGTTCTGGTCAAAAAACAGGTTGAAAACACCTTGACGGGCACTGTGCCGAAAAAAGTCGATCCGGTACCCGGGGAACCTGGCTCGCAAATTCTGCCATACGGACAACGACGGGAACGCGGTGATTTGTAGGATGTTCGTGGAACGGAACGAGGATCCGGGCGCAAGCAGTGCGGAAGATCAGGAGACTCCGGCGCACGCTCGTGATTATCATTGGGCCAGCCATCGTTGAGAGGCGAAAATGTCCCGAGTGTTGTCAATTCTGATCTACCACAGCATCCTGGAAACGCCTGATCCCCTGCGGCCGGGCGATGTCGACGCGACGACTTTCCAACGCCAGATTCGCATCCTGTCCAGGCTCTTTAACATTCTGCCCTTGTCGGACGCTGTAGAATCCTTGCGAGACCAGTCATTGCCGCCGCGCGCCGTGTGTATCACTTTTGATGACGGTTATGCTGACAACGCGACCAGAGCGTTACCGATTCTGCGAAAGCAGAACTGTCCGGCAACGTTTTTTGTCGCGACAGGTTATCTGGATGGTGGTTGCATGTGGAACGATATGGTTATCGAAGCTTTGCGAGGTACGGGCGACGATAAGATCGATCTTGGAGATCGCGGACTCGGCTGCTATGCAACGGCAAATCTGCCGCAACGCCTTGATGCCGTTAACGCGATATTGAGTAAACTTAAATACCGCAGGCAGCATGAACGTCATGCTATTGCCGAGAAGCTGTGTGAAATAGCGGGAGTCGAGGTGCCGCCGAGGTTGATGATGACCACGGACCAGGTAAAGCAGTTGGCCCAACAAGGCATGGAAATCGGTGGTCATACGGTGAATCATCCGATCCTGCGGCAAACAGACAAGCAAACCGCCCAGGCTGAGATTGCGGATGGCAAACAAACGCTCGAAAGTATTACCGGCAAGGAGGTCCGGTTTTTTGCCTATCCGAATGGCCGTCGCGACGACGATTACGATCCCGATCATGTCCAGATGGTACGTGACACGGGGTTTCAAGCCGCTCTGACCACCGAGTGGGGGACGGCCGGCTATAGTTCTGATCTCTTTCAGTTGCCCCGGTTTACACCCTGGGACAAGTCACCGGTGCGCTTTGCAGCGCGATTGGGCTACGAACGCTTGCGCAGCACTAGCGGCTGATCGAAGCCGATCAGTCATACCCGTGCGACTCAAGCCAGAGCTCGAGCATCATCAGTACCCAGATAAACTCGCCGTAATATGCAGCGTGTTCGGTCCGGTGCAGCTTCAGCAACCGGTCAAGATAAGCCGGTTTCAGGATTTGACGCTTGCCGAGCTTGCTGATGCTGTCGCCCGCCAGTTCTCCCAGCGATTGGTTTGATTTCATCCAGACGCCAAAAGGAAGGCCGAAACCGTGCTTGGACTTTTTCAAGACCTTTTCCGGAAGATAACCGCGCATGGCATCCTTAAAGAAGTACCGGATCCGGGACCCCCGCAACTTGAGGTTGGACGGAATCCTCGTTGAAAACTCGACGATCTCGTCGGCAAGCAATGGATACTCGACGTTAACACCGGCCAGCTCGCACATGCGATTGACTTTTCGCAGATCATCGTCAGCCAATGTAAATTTCCAGTCGAGAAACAGCATGCGGTTGAGATCCGAGCGTTCGTCGCCGTCAAAAAACGTCTCGCGCATTAGATTCAAATGCGCGCCTGAATCGACTGTGTCGAGAAAGGTCTTCTCCAGCATATCTTTCATCGGCGTGCGGTACATAAAGTTATAGGTCTGCAACCGATCGGGCATCGGCAGACGCGCCTGCAGGATATAGTTTCTAATTTTTCGAACGGGTGTGATCGA
>CAZJFQ010000025.1:0-14312 GCA_964545335.1 uncultured Gammaproteobacteria bacterium
TGCGCCCTGCGGGGACTTGACGTGACCCTGCAGGACCGGGCAGAGGAATACATCACGCCAGCGCTCGCGCGGGCGGAAAAGTTGTTTGCCCGCAAGTTACATTCCGACGAGGAAAGACACGCTACGCGGGCCCGGCTCAAAGCCGATGTCAGCGGCGAAGGCGTCGCACGTGCTGATGTCGTAATTGAGGCCATCTTTGAGAATACCGAAGCCAAACAGGCACTGTATCGGGAGTTGGAACCGAGGCTGAAACCGGACGCCATACTGGCAACCAATACGTCGAGCATACGCCTCGAATTGCTCAGCCAGGCATTGTCCCGCCCGGAACGATTGCTCGGGCTCCACTTTTTTAACCCGGTGGCAAAAATGCCGCTGGTTGAAGTGATCCAGGGCGAAACCACGAGCGATGCCGAACTCGGTCGGGGTCTGGCCTTCACCAGACATATTGGCAAGCTGCCCCTTCCCTGCCGCAGCGCGCCGGGCTTTGTGGTCAACCGCGCTCTGCTCCCGTACATGATGGAAGCCATTTTGGTGGCTGAAGAAGGGGTCCCGTTGCCGTTGATTGACAAGGCCGCGACGGATTTTGGCATGCCGATGGGCCCCATCGAGCTCACGGATACGGTGGGGCTCGATGTTGGTTATCACGTTGGTGGGATTCTGAGTGAGGCATTTGGGTTGCCGGTCCCTAATCTCCTCAAGGAACTTGTTGAAAAAGAGCAGCTTGGAAGAAAAACTGGACGTGGTTTCTATGAGTACCGCGAAGGGAAACCGATAAAACCGGCTACTGGAATTGCCGAGGCGCCTGTCGATCTGACTGATCGCCTGATACTGCCGATGCTGAACGAGGCGGTCGCATTACTGCGGGAGCGTGTAGTTGCGGATGCCGACTTGCTGGATGCTGGTGCCGTCTTCGGAACCGGTTTTGCCCCGTTTCGCGGTGGTCCGCTGCACTATGCGAAGTCCCGGGGCGTTGACGACATCGTGGTCTCCCTGAAGGCTCTGATGCAAAGATATGGTGCGCGATTCGAACCCGATGCCGGCTGGTCCGCATTAAAAGGCTGAATCATGGCTAAGCCGACAGAGATCGCCAACGCACGTTCACCTACGGACCTGGGTGAACCAACCGTCAGTATCATGGCGATGCCCCGGGACACGAACTGGCTGGGCGATATTTTCGGGGGCTGGCTGATGTCTCACGCCGACATGGCCGGCGCTATCCTGGCGTATCGACGTGCCGGCGGCAAAGTCGTAACCGTCGCGATCGATGATTTCCTGTTTCTCCAACCGGTTTATACGGGAGATGTCGTCACTTTTTTCTCTCGCATTACCCGGATTGGTAATACATCGCTGACGGTCGCCGTCGAGATGCATGCCGAAAGGCCCGCGACCGGCCCCGATCGTGAAATCAAAGTGGCGCAGGCGACGATCACTTACGTCCATATCGGCGACGACAGAAAACCCCGCCGGGTGCCCCGGGATGAGTCCGGCTGACGGCGGCTCCGCCGACTGATTCTGCTATAGTTGCGGCCGGCACGCGGACGGACAATATGTGAAATGTGTCACCGCGGCGGAAACGGATAGCCCGGATAATTCAGGGTCGATGCGTCCGTCCGCGCATCCTGTCGTGCCGGCCGGCGCTGACCACGGCATAATTGAACGGAATCAGGAAAAATTGAGCTAACGGCCATGCCGGACAACACCGTCACTACCAGCATATTGAGAAAGTTTTCGCCGCTTGACGGCCTCAAGCGCGAGAATCTGTTTGCACTGTCGAAGAAAACTCCGTTAAAGGAACTCCCGGGCGGCAGTTTTCTTTTTAAGCAGGGCGATTCAGAAAAACACAGCATTTACCTCATTTCAGGCATCGTTGACCTGATCATCAACGATGATTCCGTACGTTCGATCGAGGGCGGTACCAAGGCAGCAAAAAACGCGCTGGCACCGATGCTGCCGCGTAAGTGCGACGCCAAAGCAAGAAACCGGATCACCTACCTGGATATCGACAGCGACCTGCTGGATGTTATGTTGACCTGGGACCAGACCGGTTCCTATGAAGTCACCGAACTTCGTGATGGTGAAGGCGAAGAGCACGACGATTGGATGACTACTTTGTTGCAAACCAAAGCGTTTCACAAGATTCCGCCAGCGAACATCCAGGCGATTTTTATGCGGATGCAACAAGTCAACTATAAAACGGCTGACGTCGTCATCAAGCAAGGCGAAGACGGCGACTATTTCTATGTCATCACTGACGGACGAGCGCAGGTTACCCGCGAAACGCCTTTGAACAAGGAAGGAATCAAGCTGGCGGCACTCGGGGTCGGCGACACGTTTGGCGAAGAGGCACTGATTTCAGAGGCCAAGCGAAATGCGACGGTCACGATGCTTTCAGACGGTTCGGTCATGCGGCTGGGCAAAAAAGATTTCCAAACGTTGCTGAATGAACCGATGCTCGAATGGATTGATCCGGAAGAAGCGGAAAACGTGATAGCCGCAGGCGGAAAGTGGCTGGATGTCCGATTACCGAGCGAATTCGAAAACTACCACCATGAAGGGGCGATCAACATCCCCCTATATTTCCTACGGCTGAAGCTCAACGCTCTCGACTCGGGAATGAATTATGTCGTGTGCTGTGACACCGGTCGGCGAAGTTCCGCGGCGGCGTTTATCCTTAACGAACGCGGCTACCACGCGGTTGTCCTCAAGGGTGGACTCACGCTGGCTGAGGTATCGAGTATTACACTGCAGGCCCGCGTCGAAAAGTCAGCCGGTTGACCCGAAGTCCCGAGATCTGAGCTAGCGGCGCCCTGCGCCGCACCGATGCGATATTTATTGCCGTCTACGCAACCTGCGGAGTTTATTCACTCGCTGAAATCAAAAACCCGGCGGCTTGCCGGGTCTCTTGGTCAAGTCTGAAGACTCAGGGCTCAGGAATCACAACGTGTGTGTCGGCTTGTCGCCGCCCAATGCGCCGGCGAGGTAATTCTCGATTCTCTGTTGCGTATTGCCCCGGTCCTGTTCGCTGAACTGTACTCCGATCCCTGCGGTCCGTTTGTTCTGAGCCCCTTTGGGCGTCATCCAGACGACACGGCCCGCTACCGGAATTTTTTCGTCTTCACCCATTAGATTCAACAACATGAATACCTCGTCTCCGAGTCGGTAATTGCTGTTGGTTGGTATAAACAGGCCGCCGTTCTTGACAAACGACATATAGGCGAGATACAGCGCACTCTTATCCTTTATCGTAAGTGTCAACAGTCCCGGTCTAGCCATATCAGCCGAACTCGTCTTGTCCTCATGCCGCCCTCAAGTCCCACGCCCAGGGAATGAGCAATGACTCGAGGATAAGCAATTTATTTACGGGTCCATCCAGCAATCGCGCCGCTGAATCGAGTCGATCCAGATAGCTGAACAGCAAAGTCAAAGTAGGCGCTTTACCAGGCATTTGCAAGCTCAAAGTGTGAACTGCGTCACTTTCCGGGGACCCGCTCTCGGACCAGTTTTGACGTATCAAATCAACGGTCAAACCGCGTAGCCAGGTTATACAGACGGCGGGGTCGGTCGCCTCCCAGGATTCTGCCACGGCAAGAGGATCGGCGCAGCCCTCGATAACGTCCCCGAGATCCTGCTGAAAGGAACTATGCAGCTCATTGAAACCGGCAGCGGCAAGTTTCAAGGCGTCGAGAGGCGCGCCACCTGCAAATCGCAGCAACCGCCACCACGTCGGGTCGACGGTCTGCTCATCCAGCCAGCGTATCGCCATATCGAAACCCGGTAGATTGAACCGTATACGCTGACAACGGCTGCGAATGGTCGCAGGTAATCCCGACTGGGAGGTAGCAATCAGTACAAGCAGGGTTGAGGGTGTTGGTTCCTCCAGAGTCTTTAGGAGTGAGTTGGCCGCATTCAGGTTCATGGCGTCTGCCGGATCCACGATCGCTAGTTTCCACCCGCCCGCATGACTGCACATGGCAAGCCCGGTTGCGAGATCGCGAATCTGCTCAACTTTGATAGTCTTGCTGTCTTCTTCCGGTGCGACCAGATGCCAGTCGGGATGTGTACCGGCATCAGTGAGCCGGCATCCTTGGCAGTCGCCACATGCAACCTCCTCCGTCCGGTCGCCGGTACACAACAGGTGTCGAGCCAGCCGTCCCGCAAACCACCGTTTCCCCAGCCCGCCGGGGCCCTGGAGCAGCAGCGCGTGTCCCAGCTTGCCGGTCTTGACCGCGGTGGCATACTGCTGCCACTGGCGCTGATGCCAGGGTAACGACTCGCCACAATAACTATTCATTTATCAAATGATTACAACTTGTTCTTAGTGAGTTACTTAAAGATGGAATCGATCACGCTTGCCAGCTCTTTCTGGACCTCAGCAAGCGGCTGGTCGGCGTCTACGGTACGGATCCGGTTGCGGTGACGCACGGCCAGATCCAGATAGCCGTTCCGAACGCGTTCGAAAAAGTCGCGGTTCTCCTCTTCAAATCGATCAACAGACCCCGTCTGGTGATTGCGATCAGCGGCCCGCTGCATGCTGGTTTCCAGCGGTGCATCCAATAGCAATGTCAGGTCAGGTTCCAGTTCGCCCTGCACCCGCTGTTTTAGATCATCAATGGCCTGCGTCGAAAGGCCTCGTCCGGCTCCCTGGTAGGCATATGTCGCGTCGGTAAAACGATCACAGAGGACCCATTGACCCGCAGCAAGTGCCGGTCGAATCAGATTTTCAATGTGTACAGCACGAGCTGCAAAAATCAGTAACAGTTCCGCGTTATCCGGCACTTTCTCACCGACCGGATTGAGTACGACTGCTCGTATGGCTTCAGCCAGCGGCGTCCCTCCCGGTTCGCGCGTAACTATCACATCGATCCCATTGGAGACCAGATGCTCCTCAATAAAGGTCAGGTTCGTCGATTTGCCAACGCCCTCGACTCCCTCCACAGTAATGAACTTGCCCTGCATCCCGTCTTATTTCTGTTGTCGAAGGCGCTCGAGATATCTCTGCACGGCCTCGTTATGTTCTTCCCGGGTCGCTGAAAAGTAGTGACCACCGTCCTGATCACCGGTGGCTACAAAAAACAGGGCCTGCCCGGATTCGGGGTGCATGGCGGCAATGATTGACCCGGCACCGGCCAGTGCTATCGGCGTCGGCGGTAACCCCTTGCGCGTATAGGTATTGTATGGATTGTCAGTAGTCAGGTCGCGACGCCGAATGTTTCCGTCAAAGGACGGGCCCAGTCCATAGATTACGGTCGGATCGGTCTGCAACCGCATCCCCCGTTCCAGTCGGCGTATCATCACGCCGGCGATCTGCGCCCGCTCGGGTTCCAGCGCAGTTTCTTTTTCAACGATGGATGCCAGGATCAAAGCTTCATACGGTGTTGCAAACGGCAGCGAAGGATCGCGACCTTCCCATGTTTCTGCGACGCGTTCCTGCATCAACATGTAACTACGTGTCAATATTTCGTAGTCTGAAGTTCCTTTTGGAAACTGGTAAGTATCCGGAAAAAAAAGTCCCTCCGGATGCGTAAATTCCGAACCAAGCCTGGCAAGTATTTCTACGTCACCGGTATTACCCAGCGTCTGATTGATTGCCGCATGTTCCCGGATAGCATCACGCATTTGCTCGTACGTCCACCCCTCGATGACAGTAAGCGAGTGCATCAGCACTTTCCCGCTGACAAACAGATCAACCAGACGCGCGGCTGTTGTGCCAGGTAACAGTTCGTATTCGCCTGCCTTGATGCGAGACGCGTCACCGTGAAAACGCGCGTACCAGACAAAAATCCGCGGATACGGCAGCAAGTGTTGGTCGCTGAGGTCAGCCGCCACGCGGCTCAATGCGGCCCCCGGCGCAATTTCAATGCGAATCGCCGTGTCACCGACTGGTAATGGCGTATGCATCGTATGGCGGATCGCGAGCGCCCCCACCGTTGCAACAACGGCGAGCAGCAGCGACAGCGTAATGACTAGAAGCCGACGCACCGGGAGATCCCCTGATCAGAAAGCTGATCCATGATCGTGCGAGTCACGGCTCCGATTGCAAGTTGTCGGCCGTCGAGATTTGTAACCGGCCAGATACCAATTATTGAATTGGTCAGAAACATTTCGGTGGCCTGGTCCGCCTCCACTCGCGAAACTTCCCGTTCAACAATCGTGTTACCAATCAGACGCGCTGTTTCCAGAACTGCGCGGCGCATCACGCCGGCAACTCCACTTTTGGAAACTGCCGGCGTTTTGAGTTCATCGCCGGCAGCGAGAAACAGATTCGTACAGGTACCCTCAATCACGTTGTCGTTGATGTCGAGCATCAGGCCTTCGGCGATTTCCGGATCATCCCACTCCATACGCGCCAGCACCTGTTCCAGCCGGTTCAGGTGTTTGATACCGGCCAGCCTGGGGTTTGTCGCGAGCCGCGTTTTACACCAGAATACCTTGACGCCATCCGAATAATTCCGCGGCGGAATCTCGGGCCAGGGATGCAGCGACAGAATACGCGTGGGCGCCATGTCGCTCGGGACTGCATAGCCGCGGCCACCACGACCGCGCGTCAGTATCAATTTAACGATGGCCCTTTCATGTCCATGACAGATCCGATCGATTTCATCGCGCAGGAGATCCCGATCCGGCAGCTCGATTTCGAGACAGCGACAACCTTTTTCCAACCGCTCGAGATGATAAGCCAGCAATCGTACCCGACCGCTATCGAGCGCCATCGTTTCAAATAGCCCGTCACCGAAATGCACACCGCGGTCGCCCGCATGAACAGTATCCGCTGGCGTGCCGTTGATGAGCCACATTATCGGCACCCGCCTGCCAGGGCCGCGATCAATCCTTTTGCTTTCGCCCGTGTTTCCTCAAGTTCGCGCACAGGGTCTGAATCCGCAACGATTCCGCCTCCGGCCCGCAGGGTCAGCTCATCCCCATGCCTGACAATGGTCCTGATGAGAATGTTGAGATCCAAGCTGCCGTTACGATTCAGGTAACCCATGGAGCCCGTGTACGCTCCCCGCGCTGCAGGTTCAAGTTCGTTAATGATTTCCATGCAACGCACTTTTGGGCAGCCGGTAATGGTTCCTCCCGGAAACACGGCGCGTATTGATTTCCCCGGTGTCATGCCTGCTCGTAACCGGCCCTGCACGTTGGACACGATGTGATGCACGTGGGTATACGATTCAACGACCATCATTTCATTGACTTCAATACTGCCTGCGCGGCAGATTCGACCGAGATCATTGCGTTCCAGATCGATCAGCATGATATGCTCCGCGCGCTCTTTCGGGTGTGCAATCAGTTCACGCGACAACGCCAGATCCTGCTGCCATCTTGATCCCCGTGGCCGTGTACCTGCAATCGGTCGTGTCTGAACGCGATTGCCACGTATCTGGAGCAGTCGTTCCGGCGATGAACTGATGACCGTCATGTCATCGAATACAGCGAGCCCCGCGAACGGCCCGGGGTTGGCTGAACGCAGGCGCCGGTAAAGTTCGCTGGAGGGTACTCCCGGATTCACGCGCCCTGACCACTCGCGTGACAGGTTGGCCTGAAAGATATCGCCGTCGACGATGTAACGGCGGGTTTGTTCGATCGCAGCGAGGTAGCGATCCGGAGGTTCTTCGGTCAACGGACCATCGAGGACCGGCGAATGGGCCGGAGGCAAGTCTTGTCTCGCGACATTCGCATCTTTTTCCAGAATCTCGAGCAAGTTTTCGCGACCACTCTCAACAACGGCGACGCATCGTTGATTCTTGTGATCCCATAGCACCGCTGCCGGAATACGCACGCAGGCTGCGACAGGTCCCGCAGCCGGTCGGTGCAGTCTGAGCGTTGGTTCGACCTGTCCGGCCAGTTCATACCCCAGACAGATAAACCAGCCACCTGTAAATGGCAGGTCGCTCACATCATCTTCTGTACGACAACGCTGCCACCATCGATCGAGTTCGACAAGAAAATCCGGCGTACGTGACCGGTTTGTTTTCAGTCCGACATGGCTAAGCGTTCCGTCAACCTCAAGGTGTAAGCTGCCTTCCGGAAACGCAAAGAGGATATCAAACCGACCCTGGGCGGTACCGCTGGCCGCGCTCTCCAGAAAAAATGGATAGCGATCCGGGTTCGCAGCATGCATGGACAACAGATTACATGGCGCGAGTTCGCGTACGCGGAAGGGCACAGCGGCGGACGCCCCGGCCGTGCCGGCAGTACTGGTGCGCAAACCACCAGCATGAGCAAAAGTGGTCAATCAACCGCCTGGAACACGAGTGTCCCGTTAGTGCCACCAAATCCGAAAGAGTTTGACAGAGCGGTTCTAATTCTTACGTCGCGTGCCACATTGGGCACATAATCAAGATCGCAGTCCAGATCGGGATTTTCCAGATTAATTGTCGGCGGAATAACACCATTCTGCAGTGCCAGAATCGAGAAAATAGCTTCGACCGCACCGGCTGCGCCAAGCAAATGGCCCGTCATTGATTTTGTCGAACTCACCATCAATGACGACGCATGGTTACCAAATGCCTGCTTTAATGCGTCTGACTCGGCCTTGTCGCCGAGCGGCGTCGAGGTTCCATGGGCATTCACATAATCGACGTCCGACATGTTCAAACCAGCGTCTTTCACAGCATTAACCATGCAGGCTCTCGCACCCGCCCCGCTCTCCAGCGGCGCCGTGATGTGAAACGCATCACCGCTCATGCCGAAACCCACTATCTCCGCATGAATCTGTGCATTCCTTCGCTTCGCATGATCATACTCCTCGAGAATCAGCGCACCGGCACCATCCCCAAGTACAAAACCGTCGCGATCGCGATCCCAGGGACGACTCGCGTGTTCGGGGTCATCATTGCGCGTGGACAAAGCCTTGGCGGAACAAAAACCGCCCAGGCCCAGCGGCGTCGTCGCCATTTCCGAACCACCGGCAACCATCGCATCCGCATCGCCGTACGCGATAATACGTGCTGCAATACCAATACTATGTGTCGCGGTTGTACATGCAGTAGCCAATGCGATGTTGGGCCCGGTCAGACCATATCTTATGGATACATGGCCTGACACCATGTTCACGATACTGCCGGGAATAAAGAACGGAGATATCCGCCTGGGTCCGCTTTTCAGGTAGGTCACGTAGGTATTTTCAATCAGCTCCAAGCCGCCGATACCGGCGCCCATTGCCACGCCGAATCGGGGCGATAATTTGTCATCGACTTCGATTCCCGAGTCCTGCATCGCTTGTTGTGACGCAGCGATGCCGTAATGCATGAAGGCGTCCGTCCTCCTTGCATCTTGGCGCCCGATGATTTCATTGGCATCAAAGTCGCTGATTGAACCGCCGATACGTGTGCTGAAATTGCTGACATCGAAACGTGTAATCGGCCCGATGCCGCTTTTGCCGCCGACAATACTATTCCAGGCCGCATCGACCGTATTGCCGACCGGCGAAATGATGCCCATGCCGGTAACAACAACGCGCCGCTTAGACAACGGTACACCTCACAAGAGGATCTTCGAATAGAAACAAAGACTGTGGCGCCGTGAAATCATACGACGGCACGCCGGTAACAGATCAGAGTCAAGAATCGCTCTGACGTTCCTTCACGTAATCGATGGCTTGCTGGACGGTCGTAATCTTTTCCGCATCTTCATCAGGAATTTCACATTCAAATTCCTCTTCGAGCGCCATCACAAGTTCGACCGTGTCCAGCGAGTCAGCGCCAAGATCATCGACAAAGGACGCGTCGCTCGTTACTTCATCTTCCTTTACGCCGAGCTGTTCGGCGACGATGCTCTTGACCTGTGCTTCAATATTACTCATTGCTCCCAACCCTTACGAACTGCCAAAAAAGCCGGCGGCACGGTTAGCCCGTCTACCGCCGGGACCGGTATTGTATTGAAATCACATCGCCCATTCTATAGCCGCCTGCATCGCCCCTTCAGGCCCCGGTGGGCGCCATATCCGGCCGCACCAGCAGTCATGGCATATACATCCCGCCATTCACGTGCAGCGTCTCTCCGGTGATGTAACCCGCCCCGGGAGAGACCAGGAAGGCAACCGCGCTGGCGATGTCCTCGGGCTCACCGAGGCGAACCAACGGAATCAGCGCGGTAAGGCGCTGTCGCTGTTCTTCAGTCATCGCTCGCGTCATGTCCGTCTCTATGTACCCGGGTGCGACGGTGTTGACAGTTATTCCCCGCCTCCCGATCTCTCTGGCCAGAGACTTAGTAAACCCGATCATGCCGGCTTTGGCGGCGGCGTAATTGGTTTGACCGGGATTTCCTGTCACGCCGACCACCGAAGCAATGTTGATTATGCGTCCGTATCGCGCCTTCATCATGCCTCCGCGCAGACACGCTTTGCACGTGCGATAAATGCTGCTGAGGTTGGTATTTAGTACGTTGTCCCATTCATCAGCTTTCATCATCAGCAGGAGATTGTCGGAGGTAATGCCAGCGTTGTTGACGAGAATTGCAATCGCCCCTTCGTTACTTTTTACATTGTCAATAACCGTATCGACGGAAGCGGGATTCGACACATCGAGCACCACGCCGCGGCCTTTTACCCCCTCGTCCGCAAAGGTCTTGGCTATACTTTCGGCACCGGCATCACTGGTTGCGGTCCCGATAACTACCGCACCCTCCTGGCCCAGACGAGACGCGATCGCACGGCCAATGCCGCGCGACGCTCCGGTGACCAGTGCAATCTGACCGTCAAGCATCGAGACTCTCCCAGCAGGCGGGCAAGGTTACCTCAAATGTTGCGGGATCATGCAATGCAAAAACCCGGATTTCCTTACGCCGTTCGATGCGTCGGTTAATCCCGGTCAGAACTTTGCCGGGGCCGCATTCAACAATTGCATTGACGCCCTGCGATATCATCGTGCGCACCGTCTCGGACCAGCGAACTGGTTTGAATAACTGTTCGACCAGCGCATCGCGGATACCATCAGGCGATCGATGTTTTCTCACGTCAACGGTATAGATTTCCGGCACCAATGGCGTGCGAACATGAGTTCTTTTTAAACGCTCGCCAAAGATCTTTGCCGCCGGTTTCATGAGGCTGCTGTGGGATGGCACGCTGACCGGCAATCGGATTGCGCGTTTTGCACCCTTGTCGCGCGCGATAACAATGGCCCTGTCGACAGCGGCTGAGTTGCCGGCAATGACAACCTGTCCCGGCGCATTGAAGTTTACCGGCTCGACCACGTCCGGCCCGGCGGCGGACTTACATGCCTCCGTTACTTCATCGTCACCCAGGCCGAGGATAGCCGCCATGGCCCCCTCGCCCATTGGCACCGCTTCCTGCATGATTTCGCCGCGGTAGCGGACCAGATCAACAGCTGTCTCGAAATCGAGAGAATCAGCGCAGACCAGAGCCGTGAATTCACCCAGGCTGTGCCCCGACATCACCGTCGGACTCGGGCCACCTTTTTCACGCCAAACACGCCACACCGCAACGCCGGCCGAGAGCATCGCTGGTTGAGTTCGCTCGGTGGCATTGAGGTCTTCGACCGGACCATTCTGGCACAGCTCCCACAGGTCGTAGCCCAGAACGTTTGATGCCTGGTCAAACGTGTCCCTGACTTGAGGCTCCGCCTCAGCCAGCTCAGTGAGCATACCGACGGACTGCGAACCCTGTCCGGGAAATACAAAGGCTAGCGACATGCGACGCGGCTCCGGCATTTGTTATACATAATCATAGAGGCCGCAGGGCGCAATTATACGCGCCCGCGCAGACGTTCAAAGGCGATCGCTGCCACCGCGCCCAGCACACCGCCGATGGCACCGTAGAGATGTGCATCGACAACCACGGGCCCTCCGGCTGATGATTCGGAAAACGGCATTGGGCCGACAAGCTGTTCCCAGGCCAGTTTAGCCACCAGGATGGTGATCAAAACGTATCCATCCCATTGGCCCTCGGAGACCCACCGCAGCGCTCCGGCCAAAAACACGCCATGCAACAATCCGGACAGCCCGACATACCACACCAGCCCCGAGTGCCAGAATCCAATTGCCATCGCTGCCATGGCAACTGCTGTGATGGCCAGCCAGCCACCGGCACGGTAGACGCTGCCGAAAAGGAGTCCCGCCAGGATCAGACCGGCCACGTTAAGCCACAGGTGATTCCAGCCCAGGTGCACGGCGTGACCCGTCAGCAGCCGCCAGACCTGGCCCGCTTCGATCCCGGTCCGGTCATAACGCAATGCCAGGCGCATATCTTCGCTACCCGCCGTAATCAGGATCAGGAGCAAAACAAAGACCGACAAGACGACTGCCGCGCTGCGTTTGAGCCCGAAAGTACCCAGTATGCGAGCCATTTCGGCCTTAATCCGGGCAAACCCCATTCTGGTATGATCCCCGTTTCTTGATTGAAGGAATAAAAGATTCCGGACCATAACCCCACATCCGACGCAGGGACAAGCAGGGAATGTATGGACAGGGTGGCTAATTTGGCGCGTCAGAGACAGCCCGGCAGACGCCGATCAAGCGGCTTCACGCTGATTGAGATCATGGTTGTCGTCGTTATTCTGGGAATACTGGCGGCCCTGATCGCGCCGAATCTGTTCGAACAGGTCGACAGAGCGCAACTGACCAAGGTCAGCGCTGACATTCGCACAATTGAAGAGGGACTGGCGCTCTACCGCCTCAGTCACTTCAGATATCCGACTACCGACCAGGGTCTCGAAGCGCTCGTAAAGCAGCCGCCGGATCCGAATATCAAGAACTACCCCAAGAACGGTTATCTTCCGCGCGTTCCTAAAGATCCCTGGGGTTACACCTACCACTATCTGAGCCCTGGTGATAATGGCGTATACGATATCTTCACATACGGCGCGGACGGGCAGATCGGCGGTGAGGACCTCGACGCCGACATCGGTAACTGGTCGCTGTACGAGTAAGCACCGCGCGGTCAATCCCGGTGCGTATCGGCAATCGGGGTTTACCCTGCTTGAAATTCTCGTCGTCCTGTTCGTTATCGGAATTGTTCTGACGATCGCGGTCCTGCGTGGCGATCTGATCAGTGCCGACAATCAGCTGGAGAAATCCGGTGACCGTCTGCTATCGCTGATCGAACTCGCACATGACGAATCGACGATGCAGAACCGTGAATACGGTTTGTATCTGACGCTGGAAGGATATGAATTTGCCGTGCTTGATAACTTCGCGGGCCAGTGGCTTGCATTCCCGCAAGACGATATTTTCCGGCCCCGCAATCTGCCCGAGGACATAGAATTTCAGTTGCTCATCGAGGAACAAGCGATTCAACTGTTTCAGGTGCGCCTGGAAACTGATATCGATCCACACATTATTTTATATTCCAGCGGCGAGCAGACTCCATTTGAACTCCGAATTGCGCGCCGGTACCAGGACGAGGCGTATGTAATTACCGGCCAGCTCGACGGCGAACTCGAGGAGCAAAAACCGGATGATGATGACTGACCGGAAACTTAAGGACCCGGGGCGTGGTTTTACATTGCTCGAGGTCCTTATCAGTCTCGCCATCGTGGCTATCGCTGTTGTGCTTGTGCTGGAGAGTCTGCTCGCCAGCACAACCCGGGCAACCATGATGCGTGATCAGACGTTAGCCTCCTGGATTGGATTCAATAAACTTACCGAATACCGCATCGCCGAGAATCTGCCCGATGCAGGGGACGACGATGGTGAAATCGACTACGCGGGCATGACCTGGCACTGGTACTCGGTGATTTCTGAAACACCGGTGGAGAACCTGCGACGGGTCGAAGTCAGTGTTGCATTCGCCGATGATCCGGAGCAGTACATTGCGACAACAACCGGATTCCTTGGACTGCCGACCCCGCGTAGCGAGTACCCGACCTGGGTCCTGAGCAAACAGGGTGGCAATGGCAGTAATGACAACAGGGACAACAGATGAGCTCTTTGCCGCAAATCCGATGCCGAAAGGGCCGCAGGAATCCGAACGGTTTTACGTTTGTTGAACTTATCGTTGCTGTATTCATATTTTCTGTCATTGTCTACAGCGCTTTCATCGGCATCAAGACAGCGTCGGACATGAAGAGCATGGCCGACGAATCCATGCAGCGATTTCGGGAAATCCAGCACGCCGTCGATACGCTGTCCCGCGATCTGCACCAGTTGACGCCACGTCCGGTACGCGATCAGCTCGGTGACGGTTATGTGGCTGCGTTACACGCCGATCAAAGAACTCTGTACTTACTGGAATTGACGCGCGCCGGCTGGTCGAATCATATCGGCTTCCCGCGAGGAACTTTGCAACGTGTGGCCTACCGATTGGAAGAAGACAAACTGTTTCGTGACCACCAGGTTGTTCTTGATTCGACCCTGGC
>CAZJFQ010000025.1:14412-32353 GCA_964545335.1 uncultured Gammaproteobacteria bacterium
TACTTACGGACACTCCCGCAACGTCAACGTGGCGTCGCGCTGATTATTGCATTGCTGGTGTTCTCCTTAACGACGGTGATGAGCGCAAACCTGGTTTGGGAGCGCGGGCTGTTTGCTCGCCGGGTCAGCAACAGCCTGCAAGCAGAACAGGCAATGCACTACGCGCTGGGGGCTGAGGCCTGGTCTATCGACATACTCTCAACGGACAGCAGCAATTCGGATACCGATCACCTGAACGAAGACTGGGCCCGGAACATTGAGCCGCTGTTCATTGACGGAGGCCAGATCCAGGGTTTTGTGGAGGATATGCAGGGGCGATTCAATATCAACAACCTGGTGAAGCCGGACGGCACCGTCGACGAAATTGCCGTGGCACAGTTTGAGCGACTGCTGCAGGCTCTGGATCTCGATTCCCGGTGGGCACGAATCGCGGCTGACTGGATCGATACCGATCGGGAACCAGGCTTCCCATCCGGTGCCGAGGATGGCATCTACACCGCACTCAACCCGCCCTATCGGCCGGGCAATGTGCCACTGACGACGCCGAGCGAACTGATTGCCATGCCGGAATTTACTCTGGACAAGTACTATCGGATACAGCCATACCTTGCCACGCTGCCGGTTGGCACCAGGATCAACGTAAACACTGCAAGCGGTATCCTGCTGCAGGCGCTATCAGAAAACATCAGCACACTGACATCCGAGAGCCTGCTCGAACAAAGAGAAGATGAACCGTTTGAGGATATCTCTGAACTTGCCGATTATCTCGATGAAGACGCTCTCGAGACTGTTGATGTTGCGAGCAGTTTCTTCCGGTTAACCGCGATTGTTCAGCTTGGCACCACCCAATTCACGATGTACAGTCTCCTTGAACGCAACGGAACGGGACAACTTACTCCTGTATTGAGAACATTCGGGATCGAATGACATGGACACCCTGGTAATCCGCCTGAGGGCAACGTCAGCAGCTGAGGCCAGCTGGATCGTCGTCGATGATGCCGGGCACAAAGTGAGCGACGTCGGGACCGGGAAGCTGGAACACTGCGCCGCGATGGCGGGGCAGCGACGAATTATCGTTCTCGTGCCAGGAACGGATTGTGTAGTAACCGAAGTGAATCTGCCCGTGCGCGGTCGCGCACGACTCAAGAACGCAGCGACTTTCGCACTCGAGGAAAACCTGATTGATGATGTTGATTCCCTGCACTTTGCGGTTGGCAGCCGGCTTGCCGACGGACGGTACCGCGTCGCAATCGTCGCCCGCGAGCGCATGCAGGAATGGCAGGACCGGATTGCCGAGGCTGGCCTGAATGCCGTACAAATCTTGCCCGAAAGTGTCGGTGTGCCGGGCGCTGAAGGTACGCTGAGCATTCTTATAGAGGACAACCGGGTGTCGTTGCGTGATGGCATGGATTCGGCGGTCACGCTCGACGCAGGTGATCCGCGAGAAGTATTGCAGGCGACCGGACTTTTCGATACCGCACCGGGCGACGACGGTCAGGCGCGGCCACATGTAACGCTGTATCTCGACGAACGCAGCAGCGAAGAGAACGGCCCCGTGCTGGATCAACTTCGTGATTTTTCGGCAAGTCTCGATATTCGTGTACTCGGTGACGGTGTCCTGGCTCACATGGCACATTACGCGGTCGCCGGGAACGGCGGGCCCAATCTACTTCAAGGTAGTTTTGCGTCGACAACAGATATCGAAAAACTCTGGCGCCCGTGGCGCGCTGCTGCAGTAACCGCCGCTGCGTTGGTCGTCGTGTCGCTGGGAGCCAAGGTACTGGAACTGGTACAGCTCAGCGCACTCGAAGACCGACTGGACACGATTATTGCAGCTCTATATCAGGACGCGACCGGGAGTACGGCTCCTCCCGGGACAGAAGTACGTCAATTCCGGATCCTGATTAATCAACTCGGCGGCGACGGAGAAGCCAGTGACAGTCGATTCCTATCGACACTCACAACATTGGCAGCTGTCGTCCAACCGATGGCCGGCGTGCAGGCAGAACGTATCAGCTATCGAGGTGACGTTCTCGATCTTGAAATCACAGCTCCGGGCGTGGAGGAACTCGACACAATCGAGAAAAAGATCAGCGAGCAGCCCGGCCTGACCGCGGAAATTCGTTCTTACAATCCGCAGGGCGATGCGGTAAAGGGTCGGATTCAGATACGCGCCGGTATACCCCAATGAAAGACTGGTTTCTAAACCTGGCTCAACGCGAACGTATGTTTGTCAGCGGTCTGGGCGCTGTCCTGGTCGTCACGCTTGTCTTTCTGCTGCTGCTACAGCCGCTCTACGCCGGAACGGCAAAACGGGCAACAAGAGTTCAGCAGAAGCAGCAGGATCTCGCCTGGATGCAGGACGTCGCGGAACAAATAAAAAGTGGTGAGGCACCGGGTGTGGCAAGCTGTACCGGCCAGTCCCTTGTTATCATCGTTGCCAATACAGCTCGCGATGCGGGGCTGGCCAATGCCCTGCGGCGCAGCCAGCCCACAGGCAGCGACACCATCCAGGTACGCTTTGAAGGGGCCCGCGTCGATTCACTATTTGACTGGCTCGGCCGCCTACACGTCATGTGTGGTGTAAAAATCAACGTCGCAACCTTCGATCGCGGCACCGGTGCGGGGATCGTGAACGCCGGTTTTACACTCGGCCGGACCGGCTGATGCAACGTACTCGCCTGCTGCTGATCCTGGGACTGGCAACGTATCTGATCGTCCTGATCGCAAAATTCCCCGCCTCGGTGGCATTGGGTTGGTTTGCACCGGCCGGGCTCGAGTACACGACTGCGAGGGGATCTATCTGGCGAGGCGATATTCCAGCCGTCCGGATGGATGGTATTTCTCTCGGACAGCTGCGTTGGGAAGCGCATCCACTATCATTGCTGGCGGCACGGTTTGATGCGACGGCTTCGGTTCGGCGCAGTCAAAGCCAGTTCCTGGACGCGCACATCAGCATACGCACGGGTGGCGTAACCCGGTTAACCGGCGTGCGTGGAATCCTGCCGCTATCGACATTAAGCGGGGTTTTTCCTGCAGCCGGATATCGCGGTGAACTGACTATCCAGCTCGACGAGCTGCAACTCATCGATGGCTGGCCAAATGATGCCCGGGGGACGATCGGATTCGGCAACCTCACGTTGACATCACCTGTGTTGCAACCGCTCGGAAGTTATCAATTGGTTTTTCTGGGCGCCGGCGACAGCGATCTGAAAGGCACCTTTACGT
Organism: uncultured Gammaproteobacteria bacterium; assembly: GCA_964545335.1. Lineage (GTDB taxonomy): Bacteria > Pseudomonadota > Gammaproteobacteria > Steroidobacterales > CAZJFQ01 > CAZJFQ01. The sequence continues at coordinate 17,641 of CAZJFQ010000025.1, forward strand.
CCATTCACGGGCCGCTGAACGCTGACGGCAGCGTGACTTTGAATGCGGATCGCAGCTACGAAGTTAGCGGTCTGGCCGACGCCGGACCGGATTCGTCGGAAGAACTCAAAAACATGATTCGTTTCATCGGGCCACCGCAGGACGATGGCCGTCACGAGTTTACGTTCGCGGGATCACTCTGATCTGAAGTCCTGAGTCCTGAGCAGTCGCGCCACCGCGCCGACTTTTCTGTTCACGGTTCACCGTTCACGGCGCAGCTACTTCCCGCTTAACTCGGCATTACCCGAGTTCGGGCTCCCACGATCGCCAGGCCTTCTGCAGCGGAAAGTAAAGTCCGACCCGAATTGGCATCGGGTCCAGCCGGTGTAGCAGTCGTGCATATCGTTCCAACTGCGACTGGTAGCGCGCAACCTCGTTGTCCAAAAATTCATCCCGCGTGCCCCCTTCATGCGGGCTGACTTTGTAATCGACAATCCACCGAATGCCATCCTTGTCGATAAAGGTTCGATCAAGGATACGGTCTGTCAATTCACCGTTCAGCCAGCCTGACAAACGATACTCGGAACTGGCTTGCATATGTTGTGAGGAAAAGAGCCACTGACCGCGGCGATCGTTCAGCGTATTTTCGACGGCCGTGACGGCATGATTAGTCGCCGCATCGAGTTCCGAAAAAGGCACACCAAAAGTCTGCAGCTGGGCTCTCGCATGCTGTTCAAATCCCGCCGCCCAGATCGTGCGCCATGCGTCCGGACCCTGCCGCCCGATTTCCTGGAATGCGCGATGGACAACCACTCCAACATGACGGGCGGTATCCTGCGCCCAGAGATACTCGACAACCTCATCTTCCGGCTCAACATCCGCACGGGCCCATTTCGGTTCCGGCGGTCCCGGGACGCGGAATCCGTCTGTTACCCGCCGCAACAGAGAATGATTGCCCTTATCCGCTGCCTCCGGCACCGGTGACCGTGATTTCGCCACGGCAGACTGCGCGCTTCGAAAATCGTCACCAACTGCCGGCCAGAGTCGCGACAGGAGACTACCAAACGCGGGTGTAACTGGTTTATCAGGCCGGGATCCCGCGACAACATTTCCGAGCAGGTGCAAACGCCGTCGTGCGCGTGTAGCGGCAACATAAAGCAGACGCGCCTGTTCCAGAACGTCTCGTTCCGCTTCCAACGCATCAACGTATTGCCGCATGCGGTCTGCCTCGGCCGGAGCAGGCAGTGGAGCCAAAAGAAGCTGTGCCTGGCCGCGCGGACCGACCCGCTCCAGCCACAATAACAAACGGCGTTCCGTTCCCCTCGGAACGCGGCCCAGCCCGGGCAGTATTACCGTGTCAAACTCAAGACCTTTTGCCTTGTGAATGGTCATGATTTGCAATGAATCGTCGGCCGAGGTATCGGCCTCAGCAAACAGTTCACGTACGGCACGATCCAGGTCATCCGGGCGCACGAGATCGCCGGCCACTTCAAGTCGCTCGAGCAACCGGAAAAAGATTTCCGCGTTCTCAAGTTCGGTGTCGCAGGTGAGACACGCCGGCCCGCCAAGCGCGATCCAAGCGCCTTCAATCCAGCGGCGGAGTGAGCGCCGCCCGCGATCCTGCAGCGCGCGTCGCATGACGTCACGCACCCGATACAAACGCAATTGGCCGTTGCCGCTCAACTCGCCAACCCGTTTGTCGTCCTGCATCAGCTCGATGACCGTGGCCGTATGGTCGTCACCACATAGCTTGTACAGGTCCTCAAGCCGTAATCCGCACCAGGGCGCACGCAGTACGGCCAGCCAGGATACCCGATCGGCAACATAGACAAGCGAGCGCGTCAGTGCGTAGAGGTCTTTTACCTCGGGTCGGGCATCCAGCGGGTCGATGTCGACAGCCCGATACGTGAATCCCGCACGCTGCAACTGGGGCACGATTTCCTTCAGGTGACTGCGACTGCGCACCAGGATCGCTGTCGATCCGCCCGGATCGTCCGCGGCTGATTGCCCGACGAGTTCCACGACGCGCAATGCCTCATCGCTGGCGTGGCCACCGACAGAAGCGTGGATGGTCACAGCGGTACCTATGGAAGCCGGTAGAACGGCCTCACTTCGCTCATAAACGATTGCGCCGCTCGAGATGTCGCTGTAATGCGGGAAAACTTTTGGAAAAGCTTTGTTGACCCACTCCACAATACCGGCGTCGGATCGGAAATTCCGGTGCAGCGTTATCGGAATCGGTTTGACGGTGCCGATTCCCTCTTTTTCGACATACAGGAACAAGCCCACCTCGGCGTTACGAAAGCGATAGATCGATTGCATCGGATCGCCGACCAGGAATAACGTCCGCCCGTCGCCCTGTTCCCAACCTGCCGTAAGCGCTTTTAGCAGGTCGACCTGTGTCACCGAAGTGTCCTGGAACTCATCAACCAATATGTGTCGGATCCGGTAGTCGAGACTGAGCGCAAGATCGGTGTAGTTATCCGGGTAACCCAGCGCGTGTCGGGCCGCGTGAGCAACTTCGGTGAAATCGACACGACCGCGGTCTGCGAATACGACTTTCAATTCCGCAACTGCTCGCGGCAACAGGTTGATAAAAGACTGAATAAGCTTCCACTGGCGTGCCGACAACGCCTCATCCGGCAACAGCGAAACCATTTTCAGAGCCCGCGCCAGATCGCGATTGGTCCTGACTTTCTCCAGGACACCGAGCATGCGCTGCTTGTACTCGTCCCGACGCCGCTGGTCGGACTCGCTCCGGGTTCCCGATGCCGGTGGAAACCCTTCACGCGTAGTCACCTTGTTGCGAACGGTGCCCTTTTTTGTCATCAGGAGCGTGTGAATACCGCGCCACTGGGGAACCATTTCAATCTCGGCACGTGGTAATGATTCGATTCCCAGACACCTTTTAATAGGTGAATCGGAACCTTCGATACGCAGATTCTCGGCGGCGAAACTGGCCAGATCGGAAATCTCGCGATTCATGTCCGCGGGGAAGGCATGCAGTACCTTTTCCAGGTCGGCGTTGACCGCGTCGCGAATTGCAAATTCGAGCGTAGCACGGCCAACGACAGAGTCATCTTGCGGGATAATCAGGCGCAGCCACTGATCACGGTCGCGCAACATGTGGCTCAAAAGTTCTTCGGCGGCGGGAAAATATCCATCCACATGCAGGAGGAATGCCTGAACGACCGGCCCGATCTCTTCATCGCTCACTGATTCGAGCAATCGACGCGATGCTTCCCGGTAGAGTACCTCCGGATCATCGCTTATGGCTGGCGCGCTTCCGAAACCGGACATGACGGGCAATTGTCGTGCCAGCGAAGCGCAAAATGCATCGATCGTCTGCAGACGCAAACGCAACGGATTATTTAGCAAGTCCCAACCCAGTTCCCGGTCGCGCGCAAGCACCTCATGCGCTGTTTGCAGGCTAAGCCGCTCGTGCGGACGTTCGCTTTCCGTTCCTTCAGCTGCGGATCTGAGCGCTGTGATTACCCGCGATCGCATCTCACTTGCCGCTTTACGGGTAAAGGTAACGGCGAGTATCTCCTCCGGCGCGTCCACCTGTGTCAAAAGGACCAGTAGTCTCTGTACCAGCAGTTCGGTTTTCCCGGAGCCGGCCGGTGCGCGCACGATAAACGACTGCGAACCATCCAGCGCCTGCAACCGGCCTGGCTCGTCCGATCGCCCGGCTGTGTGCGATTCATCCATCCGTCGCGTCCCCGATTTCCTGACCGATGCGGCACACGGTACCCAGGTGACAGGTTCGACACGTGTTGCCACCCTTCTTCGGATCTACCCGCGCCTCACCGTTCATGAATTCTCCTGCCAGTGAAATCAGAACGTCACGCCAGGTATCTTTGAGAGTGTCCCAGCTGACCCCGGTCCGACTGGCCAGCGTCATGTCGTCAAACGCCTTTACGCCCGGAACAATGTCATCACTGATGGCTGCGCCGGTGAATGCCGGGTCGCCGGGCCGCAACTGGCCGAATAACACCGCTGCGAGCGGTTCCGTTTCGGACAATGCATACAACGGCAGCTGTGGTTCGTCCGGCCGGGATCCCAGCCATTCCGACATACGATGCGTACCGGATTTGTAATCGATGATGACGCGCCCTTTGCCGGGCACCTCGTCGATTCGATCGACGCTGACCTTGACCTTGAGCCCGGCAATTTCCACTTTGCGCCGAATCTCGGTGCCAACACGCACAAATGCCGGACGCTGGGCTTCCAGGCGCAGCCAGTCGAGCAACAGGAGTGTCAGCCGGGTTTGTTCGAGCAAGCGGTGGTGTTCATGCAGACGGGTGGGACGGCGGCGCTCGAGTCGTTCCAGAGCTTTATCTGCCGCGTCGACGACCTGATCGCGAAACGAACGGCCGGTAACGGTGGCGCGCAAGATATCGGCGTCAGTTATGCGGCTGAACAGAATCTCCAGCGCCGAATGCACCAGCATGCCGCGTGACTTTTTGTCCAAACCGGGATGGCTTTCGGGCCAGGGGCGGGCTCCCAGCCGCAACTCGGTAAAGGCCCGGAACGGGCAAGCCGCCTGCAACTGAAAGACACGCGTGCCCCCGGCCTGCGCGCTTCCCAATTGCGGCTTCGGGCCCCGTCCATCCTCAATGACCTGCAGGCCGGCGGAACCGACGAGAAACTGCCGGTAGGTTCTGGCCTCAGTCAGCTCCGGATCTTCCGTAAGCGTCATGTGTGACGGTGGTAACAAGGGACTCGGTTGCAACTCGCGATCCTGATCACGCGACGGATGGGAGACCATAACGTCCAGCGCACTACCCAGCAGATTGTCGGTAACGATCCGCGCTGTAGCCAGCCGGCCCTCTGCCGTTGCGTCCGGCACCTTGTGTTCCACCAGCCAGCTGAAGGGAAGAAAAGGATTGGCCTCAGGCATCTCGGGCCAGGCTTCAGCATGCAGACCAAGGACCCAAAGGTGATCGAAGGTGAGCCCATTGCATTCGGCGGGTGTCAGAACCTGCACCGGTTCCGGGCTGGCAGGAAGACTGAACGAGGCACGGCTCAACACAACCTGCAACTGGCTCAGTGCCTCCGTTAGTGTTAATGACGCTATTACCGGGTCGAGTGATGCAAACTGGCTCATTGCGGCCTGCAGCTTTTCAGCCATCCGCTGCTCGCTCCGGGACAGAGGCGTCTCGCCCGGCCAGCCGAACAGATCGAGCACCTTTCGAAACCGGGTTGCCCAATCGCTGGGGGCACGAGTTTTGGTCGCCGCTTGTATCTCGGGCGCAAGTTTCTCAAAAATCGACTTGATTACCGTCAGGCGACTGCGCTTACCGGCCCGGTCAAAAAAACGTGTGATGAGATACGGCAGCGATTCGACAAAGAACTCGTCTACTCCCTCTTCCCGCAGCCAGATGTCGAAGCTGGCCCGATCCGGATGTTCCCGGCTGACTGCGTGGATAAACGGAGACCGCAACAGACGGCTGAAATCTTCCAGCGCGGCAAGCTTGTTGAGAAACTTCAGAATCAGCGTCGCCGCATCTACCAGCGGCAACGCAGGCAACCCGGTACCGCCGGCGATGCGATAAGGTCGCCTCACTGACGTTTGTCCGGGCATGTTCGAAGCCGGCACAAGAACGTCATCGAGAATTCTTTCTACCGTAGCACGTTGGTTCGCCAATCCGGGTACCACGATTGCGATGCGACTGCTTGGATCAGTTGTCAGCAACCTGCGGACCCAGTTCGCGGCGGCATGTAGTTCCTCGATCGTGTCGCTGAATGCCAGTTGTCTCACGGTGCCGTCCAGCCGCGGCGCCTCCGGTAACTCCACTACGCTACCGGTATCGCGTATTGCCATCAGCAGAACCCGCTGCTCGGGAGTGAGATGAACAAACCCGACAACGGCAAGATGCCGCGGCACAGCGACCCGGCCCTGTTTGACGGCGTCGATAACATGCCGCGCTATCGAGGCGGAATCCAGCCAGTTACTGCTTTCGAGCCGGCGCTGGTAGGCTGCATGCCATTCCACAAAGGCACGAACGTTATCGTTGGCATTACGTACCGTGGCGGGGTCCGGCAGATGCCAATCGCTGATCAGCTGCCGCGCCTCTTGGGCCCGGCGCGCCAGCGCCATCGTATCGGCCATCCTGGCAGCATATGCCGACCGACCGATGACCCGCTCCCACAATGCCAGTTCCTGCCAGGGATGCAGGATCGCGGTACCCGGAGCGAAACGGTTGTCGCCCGACCAAAGGACGGCATCAGCGAGTCCGCCTAACCACTCCCGCCACATCGTAATGGCGGGACTTGGCCACGCCTGCTGCCCGGCCCCCCGTCTGGACAGGGCAAAGTCGAAACGAATCTGCCGTGCCTGTTCCTGCCGCGCCGTGACGACCGTTCCCCCGGCATTGAGAAAGGCATCAATAAATTGATCCATGTGCGCGCCCGATTATAGGGACTTCCGGCGCTAAGCTATAATGCGGCGCTTTAGGCGTCCGTCCCGCAATGAAAAAGATCCTCGTCGCGATCAAACGAGTCGTCGATTACAACGTCCGCATCCGCGTCAAGCCCGATGGTTCGGGCGTGATGACAGACGGCGTAAAGATGAGCATCAATCCTTTTGATGAGATCGCGCTCGAAGAGGCCTTGCGAATACGCGAAGCTGGACGGGCTGACGAGGTAGTTGTCGTATCAATTGGATCGCCGGAGTGCCAGCAGCAACTTCGTACCGGTCTCGCGATGGGCGCGGACCGTGCAATTCATGTGCAAACAGATCGCCCGCTGGAACCATTAGCTGTCGCGAGAACGCTGATGGAAATAGTTAACCAGGAGTCGCCTGTACTCGTGATTCTTGGCAAGCAGGCCATAGACGATGACAACAACCAGACCGGGCAAATGCTTGCCGCGATCTGGGATCGCCCGCAGGCTACGTTCGCGTCAAAGATCGAGTTTGCCGAGGACGGTGTCCGGATTACTCGTGAAGTCGATGCCGGCCTGGAGCGGCTTGCGGTGCAACTACCGGCAGTGATTACCACCGATCTCCGGCTCAACGAACCGCGCTACGTCAAGTTGCCGGATATCATGAAAGCCAAACGCAAACCACTCAAAACCGTGGCGATCGAGGAGCTTGTTGGCGACACCGAACCTCAGATTACTGTCCTGGCGGTGGGCACACCTCCACAACGGCAGAAAGGCGTAATGGTTGAATCCATCGATGCGCTCGTCGACAAGCTAAAGGACCAGGGATTGCTGTAATGGGGCGCATCCTGATTGTCGCGGAGCATGACGGCAGTACGCTAAATGCGAGTCTGGCCAGGTGCATCACCTGTGCCGAGAGAATACGCGGTGAGGGAATTGACGTGGCCGTCCTCGCTGCCGATGGCGCCATCGTATCGACTGCTGCGGCTACGCTCAGTGGTGTCGATCGTGTGCTCCGGATCGATCGCGAAGAGAACGCCGGGACCACCGCTGCGGTTCTGGCACCGCAGATATGCGCTTTGGCATCGGATTACTCACACATTCTTGGTCCCTCGACCACGTTTGGTAAGGACCTGATGCCACGTGTGGCGGCGTTGCTCGGAGTATCGCAAATCAGCGATGTCATGGAAGTCATCGGGCCGTACCAGTTCAAACAGCCGATTTACGCCGGCAACGCGATACAGACTGTCGAAGTATCACCGGATCGGACTATCGTCGCGACAGTGCGCATCGCCTCCTTCGCAGCCGCCGCGGCGGGGCCTGAGGCCCCGATTGAAGTTGTTGCGACCAATGCGGAACTTCCCGACCATACGCATTTTCTCGGCGTCGAAACCGGACAAAGTGACCGACCCGATCTGCAATCTGCGAAACGTGTTGTCTCGGGCGGCAGGGCCCTGGGCAGCAGCGAAAATTTTGATCTGATCTACAATCTGGCCGATAAACTCGGTGCCGGTGTCGGGGCATCACGTGCTGCTGTGGACGCCGGTTATGTTCCCAATGAAATGCAGGTCGGCCAGACCGGTAAGATCATTGCGCCCGACCTGTATATTGCCATCGGCATCTCGGGGGCCATTCAGCATCTGACCGGGATCAAGGATGCCGGAACCATTGTCGCCATCAACAAGGATGCCGATGCACCGATCTTCGAGGTTGCAGATATCGGGCTGGTGGGGGATCTGTTCCAGCTTGTGCCAAAGTTAACAAATAAGTTGAAATAGATATTATAAAGTTCTGTTTTATATAATATAATTATCTCATCACCTGTGACACCCTAGCTTGACCGCCCGCCGCTATTCTGAAAAGCTTGGGGCGTGTAACGGTTTAGGAACACCATGATCTCGGACCGGATTCCCGACATCGTCGGCGTGCTGGTGGCCATCCTGGTCGCAACCGGCATTATTGCTTCTTATTTCGACTTCGAGGTGCGGAAACTCGACGTCGTTGCCAGCGCCGAACTGGTCCGCGGTGTTGAATCCGAAAGTGGCATCCGCACCAACGATACCTGGACCATCGACGGCCGGGTACTTTACGACGGCACACCGATCAACGGCGCCGATGTTTGGGTCATCGCGAGCAACAACCAGGGCGACCGGCTCGCGCCCGACGTTGCGACTACCTCAGACGGCGGTCGATTTCTCATAGAAAACCTCCGCGTACGCCTGGGCTCGAGTGGACGCAACCAAGTCAGCGACGCAATTGTATATGCCAAGGTAAAAATCAAGTCCGGCGACGATCTGTTCGAAGAGCGTGGCCAACAACACGTGAAGCTGTCGAGCATTGGTCAGATCCGCTGGATCGAACTCCCCTATTCGACGCTGTTATCGATCACACTCATTTTTGTCACCAGCATAGTCATTGCCATTGTCCAGCTACCTGCCGGAACTTTCCGGTTGCGACTCAAATATTTCGGCTCTGTTTTTCTTGCATTCCTGTTTACGTTCACGATGATCGGTTATATCTCTATCGGTCTGCAAAGCGTCAACGCCAGCTAGTCTCCGGGCGAAGTGCAGGCGCTTGGCTTTGCCAACATCTATTACGGCAGTTACGTAACAGATATCGAACCGGAATGGCTGCTGTCGCTAACGTCACCGGATTTTAAGATAGCGGGCACGGGCGGCGAACTCGATTCCACGACCCGCGGATTCGGAGCGCCTCTGTGGACGTTGCTGCTGGCGGTAATCGGGGCCGGAGCATTTACGATCTTCATTATTGTGCGAGACATCCGTACGCCGCTCGATTTCAATAACATGGAGGCAGTTCGCGGCCGTATACAGCAGGCAGTAAAACATCAGTTCTATATTCTGTTTGCACCGATTGCCGCGATCATCGTTTACCAGGTTCTGGTTCTTGCCGGCGACGCCTCGCAATATGTGACTGTCGGACTGGCAACGCTCACCGCGGGTGTAGGATTATCCACCGTGCTGGACAAAATCCTGCGCTCTCTGCACGGTCTCTTTGCCGATCGCAGCACCGTCAGCGGACCTTAGCCGAATCAGCGCCGGTTGTTTCTACGCATGGCGGACATTTGGCAGTTCACCTGGACTAGTCTTCTGCACCGGTTCGTCAGCGCATTACCCGTCGTAGTCGCGACCTCCGACGCTTGACATGGGTCTTATTTCCAATGGGTATGGGAGAAGCTGTCTGACCCCGAACAATCGGACGGACTGCTGGTCGTGATGGCCCGAACCATCCTGTTGATGGGCTGGATCATGCTCTTTCACGCCAGCGCCCGTGCGCCCGGTCCTTTCGGAGTGCTGGATGTGGGCGACTTCGAGGCATAATCCGAACCATTATCCGGTTCGCTGGTCGGAAGAACATCGCGCCTTGGCTTGAATTTTCCAGCGATCGTGGTAAAAGATTCGCCGCGCCGTGAGGCGCGTTTTTTGATGGATCGGTCATTCACGCCGTTTCAAGAGCGGTTATTCATGCCGTTCAGGCCGATTTACGCGGAGTATCGTTGCTAGCATGATTCAGACCAAAGGACTCACCAAGCGCTTCGGTCATCTCACGGCCGTTGACGATCTCAGCTTTACCGTGGCACCAGGTGAGGTGCTGGGTTTCCTGGGTCCGAATGGCGCTGGGAAATCCACCACCATGAAGATGATCGCGGGCTTTATAGCGCCCACTGCAGGCACGGTAACTGTCTGCGGCCACGACATCGAAAACGCCCCCGTCGAGGACCGAGAATCCCTCGGCTACCTGCCCGAAGGGGCGCCTCTTTACGGTGAGATGACGGCAGCCGCGTTCCTCGAATTCATAGCTGACATCCGCGGACTCCAAGGCAAACGGCGCAAGGCGCGCCTGGACGATGTCATCGGACGCCTGCACCTCGAATCGGTGCTCGATCAGACGATCGAAACCCTCTCAAAAGGTTTCCGCCGCCGCGTCGGCCTGGCGCAGGCGATCATTCACGAACCGACCGCGCTCATCCTCGATGAACCGACTGACGGACTGGATCCAAACCAGAAACATGAAGTGCGGGCACTGATTCGCGATATGGCACCGGACAAAATCATCATCATCTCGACGCACATTCTCGAGGAGGTCCATGCAGTCTGTAACCGCGCGATTATCATCGACAAAGGTCGATTGCTCGCCGACGATACCCCGCATGCGCTCGAAGCACGTTCGCGCTACCACAACGCGGTAACGATTCGTTTGTCCGATGCCGCCGAAGCGAAAGTTGCCCGCGACGCGATTCTCAATCTGCCACAGGTATCGGATATCGAAGTCGTGGACAGCGAGTTTCGAATTACGGCATTCCCGCGTGACAAGCAGATGGTGCTGCCGGCCGTCAGTGAGCTTGCTGACAATTATTCCTGGAAGGTTCAGGAGCTGCACCTGGAAGCTGGCCGTCTCGACGAAGTGTTCCGTGATATTACGGGCGGGGCCAGTTGATGAGGACGATCGGCATCCTGTTCCGGCGTGAACTCGCCAGCTACTTCGCGACACCGGTTGCGTATGTTTTTATCGTCATCTTCCTGCTCCTGACCGGCTGGTTCACGTTTTTCTGGGGCCGCTTTTATGACATCGGGCAGGCAGATCTCACTCGATTCTTCGGCTTCCATCCCTGGTTGTATCTTTTTCTGGTGCCCGCTATTTCAATGCGACTGTGGTCGGAAGAACGTAAGAGCGGCAGCATCGAGCTGCTGCTGACATTGCCAGTGACGATGCTCGAGGCGGTGATTGGCAAGTTCCTCGCTGCCTGGTGTTTTGCCGGCATTGCATTGGCGCTGACATTCCCCATCTGGATTACCGTCAATTATCTGGGTGATCCGGACAACGGAGTCATCGTCGCCGCCTATATCGGCAGTTTCCTGATGGCCGGGGGTTTTCTGGCAATTGGCTCGTGCTGGTCAGCCGCAACCCAGAATCAGGTCATCGCATTTATCATCACCATCGTCGTTTGTCTTGCCTTTCTGATCATGGGTTACCGCCCACTCCTCGAGATCATCAGTGGCTGGTTGCCGCAGGTTCTGGTCGATGTGATTGCATCACTCAGTTTTCTTACCCATTTTGATTCGATCCAGAAAGGTGTGATTGATCTCCGGGATCTTATTTATTTCGCCATGGTTATCGGCTTCTGGCTGTTTGCCACCGCGGTCGTGCTCGATTTCAAAAAGGCAGAGTGATCATGTCGGAAAGGAAGAAAAAGAGATTCGATACGTCTGCACTGATTCTGCTGGCCGGGCTTTTTATTGTGGTCGCCATTCTCAGCAATTTGTTACTGAGCGGATTTCGCGTAGACCTGACTGAAAACAAGCTGTACACGCTGCGGGAAGGGACCAAAAACATTCTGGCCGGCATCGACGAGCCGATCAGCCTGTATTTCTTTTTCTCGGACGAGGCGACGCAGGACCTGCAGCATATTCGCATGTACGCCAACCGGGTCCGCGAAATGCTCGAGGAATTCGAAGACGAAGCCGATGAGAAAATCAAACTACACATTGTCGATCCACTGCCCTTCTCGGAGGAAGAAGACGAAGCTTCGGGCTTCGGGCTCGACGCGGTGTCGATTGGATCCACCGGTGACAGCATGTACCTGGGACTGGCAGGCACGAATTCCGTTGGCGACACCGAGATCATCGGCTTTTTCAATCGTGAAAATGAAAACTTTCTCGAATACGATCTGGCGCGCCTGGTTCACAATCTCGTTGACCCGGTAAGACCGGTAATCGGTCTGCTGAGCACATTGCCGATGAGTCGTCGCTTTGACCCGGACCTCAGGCAGATGCTCAACCCCTGGGTCGTCACCAGCCAGATCGAACAAGTCTTCGAAGTGCGCGACCTCGACGCGGCGACGCCAGAGATCGATGACGATATCGATGTCCTGATGCTGATTCACCCAAAGAATCTGAGTATCGCGACGCTCTACGCGGTGGACCAATTCATCATGCAAGGTGGCAACGCACTGGTGATGGTGGACCCGAACGCGGAAGCCGATCGGTTAGACGCCGACCCTCAGAATCCTTACGCGGCGATGCTGACTGACCGGGCGTCGCAGCTCGCACCGCTCGCCAACGGCTGGGGCGTTACCGTCGACCTGAGTCGTGTAGTCGCCGACGAGAACCTGGCGCTCCAGGTCAGCGCGCCGGGCAATCCGCGGCCGGTCCCGCATCTTGCTTTCCTCGGCTTGACGCCGACGGAGTTTGACGAGTTTGACGTAATCGTGGCGGGCCTGGATTCAATTAACCTGGCGACAGCCGGGGCCATCGACATTCAGCCGGACAGCGGCCTTACTGTGCAACCGCTGCTGATGTCGACCATCGACTCGATGTTGATGGACAATGCGCGTTTTCGTTTCCTGCCGGATCCGACCACCCTGCTACCCGATTTCGCGCCGGACGAAAAAGTGTACAACATTGCAGTGCGCATAACCGGTACGGCGAAATCCGCTTTCCCGGATGGTTCACCGATCGCTGATGCCACGGATGAGTCCGACGAGTCGGCCACCCAAGATACCGACACTCCGACTCCGGCACCGCACCTTGCTGAGTCAATCGAGTCTGTCAATATCATCCTTGTCACCGACACTGATTTGCTGACCGATCGATTCTGGACCCAGGAGCTACCGTCATTATTCGGACAACGTTTGCATTCGACGTTTGCCAACAACGGCGATTTTGTGATCAACGCGTTGGAAAACCTGACGGGTAGCAGCGATCTGATCAGCATCCGCGGCCGTGCCAATTTCACGCGACCATTTAAAAGGGTGCAGCAATTGCAGATCGAGGCGGACCAACGATTTCGCGCCAAGGAGCAGGAACTGCAGACTCAGCTGCAGGAAACGGAAAGCAAATTGGCGGAGTTGCAAAGCAGCCGGCAGGATGACAACCTGCTGTTGCTGAGCGACGAGCAGCGGGCGGAAATCGAACGGTTCCAGAGCGAAAAACTGCGGATACGCAAAGAGCTGCGTCAGGTCCGTCGTAGTCTCGACGAAGATATCAAGCGACTGGGAACCGCTCTTAAGATAATCAACATCCTGCTCGTACCATTCATAATTACGTTGCTGGCACTCGCGATCGTCGTTGTCAGGCGCCGCCGACGCGCATTGCAGGCCTGAGCGACCCAATGACAGCGCGGCATATTTTGGTACTTACAGTTGCATTCGCGATTGCTGTGCTAGCAGCATTCTGGGCCACCTCGATTCGCGACAACGGCATGCCCGACGGTGCGTTCCTGGTTCCGGGTCTCGATGCTCACATCAATGACGTAACCGAGATACGAATCATCACGGCAGGAAACGAGCCCGCGGTAACATTGACACGCGGTGAACGCGGCTGGTCAGTAACGGAGCGATTCAGCTATCCGACCGACGCCGGCAAACTCCGTAAATCGTTGCTCAATCTGGCCGCGGCTCGGCTCATGGAAGAACGAACATCCAATCCGGACCTGTATCCGCGACTCGGAGTCGAGGACATTGAAACGCAAGGTGCGCAGGGTATTAGTATCGAGATTGACGGTCTCGCGGAACCGGTGGCAATCATACTCGGTACGACGGACAGCGATCGTGATGCAACCAACATCCGGCGTGTGGGTGACAATGTTAGCTGGCTTGCGAACCGCAACCTGCAGATCGACACCGATCCGGTCCTGTGGCTCGACAAGAAACTGCTCGAGGTTGCCGGTGATCGGGTGCAACAGGTGACCATTCGTCGCAGCGACGGTCCGGACGTAACGATACACAAGGTGGCGCCCGGTCGCGGTGATTTTGTCGTCGACATGATTCCGGCAGGACGGGCACTAAAGTTTGACGCGGTCGGCAACGCGATCGGTTCAGCAATTGCCGCTTTGACGATGGACGATGTGATGCCGGCAGCCGATTTCGAACCCAACGGTGATCCTGTCCACTCCGAGTACCGGACCTTTGATGGTCTGGTCATTGCAATCGATGCGTATTCGTTGGGCGAGGATCGGTACATCCGGGTCGGTGTGGCGCACGACCCCGCATTAGCAGAAGAACTCGCAGCGGCAGCTTTGCCCCGGGCTGAATCCGGGAGCGAGGCCGGTGACGAAACTGCCGACGCCAACGCATCACCGGACCCGGAATCAGCAATTGAACCGGTATCCGCAGAAGAGGTTCGTGCAATGAACCAACGGTTCAGCGGTTGGGTATTCAAGGTGTCGACGTTCCGCTACGGACAGCTGACAAAAAGCCAGGAAGACCTGCTCTCGCCGGCGCCGGTAGCCGAATAACCCGGCTTCAGCGGCTCATCACAACAACGGACTGGCTACCCCGCTGGATGTTGAGCAGCAGAGTGCGATCGCCACCCGCCACCGCCGTTTC